>JAOTXX010000009.1 GCA_029862185.1 Myxococcales bacterium | reverse complement strand
AGGCCACCATGCGCCGGCGACCGCAGCATCTTGGACACGCGCTCCTGCGGGGGCGTTCACATACGCGGCGTCGAGCCGGTAATACTGCGTCGCGTGAACCAGATCGAGCGTTGGGACGGCATCCGGCAACCAGAGTCGCCAGGGTGCAGCCAAGCTTTCGCAAAATCGCTGAAGCCCCTCGGCGCCGACCTGCAGGGTCGTGCTCCATGCAAATGCCAAATCGGTGAACGATACGGCAGCGACGAACGTGGCGATCGCGGCGACGTTGAAGGCGACGGCGCCGAGTTGCAGGGCTCGAAACAAGACCCAACGCTCGACCCCGCCATATAGCGAACGCCTCGCCAAGAACCGCCCGGCGTCTTCGGCGCCCACCATGCGCACAATCAACCGTCGGATGAACACGCTCAAGGGGAAGTGCCCGAGAAAGCCAGGGGAGGAGCGCGACCAGACAAAGGCAATGAGGGTCCCCAGTAAGTTGACCCACTGCAGAAACACGAACACGCCTAACACGACCAAGACGTTGATCGGATGGTCGCCCGTGAATTGCAGAACGGCAAGCGCAACTGCCGCTCCGAGCAATGCGAACACCGCGAAGACCACCCAGTTCGCAACGACGTGCGCGCGAGCGATGCGTTCGCCGCGGGTCGGCGTAGTGCTCCGGCGCTGAAGCGAAGCCAGCCAGCGAACTACGAGCTCTGGGGCTGACTTTGGATCGTCCTGCCAGCGCAACGCGATCGCGCGATCGCGAGCAATGAGCTCCTCGGGGGGTCGATCGCGATCGAAGGCGAGCTGCACCTCGAAGTCGATCAGCTCCGCGAGGCCGAAGCGACCCGGGGAGAAATGTCGCTCAGGCGCGGTCACCAAACGAATTGGTACTATACCCCCGGGCCTGCGCCAAGCGACCTCGGTTGAAGCGAGCGCCGTCGAACCTTCTCATGGCCCAGAGCACTCAATCATCGTGCGCCAGGGCGGCTTTGTGCCTGATGAACCCTGGTATGATAATGAAATCGGATGGGGGCACCTGCGGCATTTCCGTTCCGCACCAAGCTTACGGTCCTCGGCGCACTACTCACGATCGTGCCGCTGACCGCGCTGGGCTACGCCTTGATGAGCAAGGCAAGCGAGACGGTGCGCACGATGACCCGGGAGTACCAGCTTTCGGTGGCTGGCGACTTGTCTCGGACGATCGAATCCGAGCTCGGAGAAGCGGAGAACGGTCTCGAAGCGGTCGCGCGCGTCTTGACGAACATCGACCTTCCCGAATCCGTCGCGATTCAGCTCGCGATCAATCTCGTCGCAGCGCATGAGGCGATCGACCAGGTCGGGGTCTACGCGATCGACGGCGAATTGGTGGATGTGATTCGCGAAGTGTCGGCGCAGAACGTCAACCCGCCGGAGCGGCTCGCCGAAGACATCCGTGAAGCGGCCGCTGCTGAAAACGTGGTCACCGGTGCGGCGGTCCCTGGCGAAGCAGGCCCTAGGGTCTTGCTCGTGCTCCCCATTCGCAGGGCGGACGTGGTGACCGGCTTCGTCGGAAGCTTGGTCTCGCTCCGGCGCGTGCAGCAACGGGTCGAGCAGCTGTCGATCGAGCGCTTCGAGGGGCTGCCGGGGTCGCTGTTCGTCATCGATGACGACATGCGCATCCTCGCGCACGCAAGCGTCGATCAGTCACGAGAGCTCGCCTCCGCACGAGGCGCAGGCGCGCTCGAAGGGGTCGAGACCAGCAGGTTTGCCGGAGCGATGGTGAAGTCCGGCGAGTTCGTCGAAGCCGATGGCACCGAGATGGTGGGCACCGTGAGCGGGCTTCAAACCCGCCCCTGGGCGATCGTGACCCAGATTCCGCGGGACTTTGCGTATGCCTCGGTCGACACCATGCGCCGGGTGGTGTTCGTGGTCAGCTTGATCGCCATCATCATCGCGCTGATGGTTGCGTTTGTCGTAGCGCGCCAGATCACCAGGCCCATCCAGCAGCTTTCGACCTTCGCCGACGACCTGGCCGCGCGCCGCTTCGACCGCCGGGTCACGGTGAATACCCGCGACGAGTTGGCGGTCTTGGGAGACGTGCTCAGCTCCGCAGCCGCCGATTTGCAAGCAAGTGAAGAGCGAATTCGCGAGGAAGAGGCGATACGGCGGGACCTACGGCGGTATCTCGACGCAGATCTGGTCGACCGGGTGGTGCGTCGCGAGCAGGACATGAAGCTCGGTGGTGAGCGGCGCGAAATCTCGGTGCTCTTTGCCGATGTCGTCGCGTTCACGCCGATCGCAGACTCGCTCGCCGCCGAGGAAACGGTCGGCCTGCTGAACGAGCTGTTCACGATCCTGACCGAGATC
Organism: Myxococcales bacterium; assembly: GCA_029862185.1. GTDB lineage: Bacteria > Myxococcota_A > Polyangia > Polyangiales > Houyiibacteriaceae > SG8-38. Next base: position 74,649 of record JAOTXX010000009.1, on the reverse strand, counting down.
GTCTTCCGGTACGAAGGCACGGTCGACAAATTCATCGGAGACTCCGTGATGGCCATCTGGGGCGCGCCCCAGCTCCAACCAGACCACGCCGCCCGAGCAATCGCTGCAGCCGAAGACATGATGCGCTGGCTCGAGGCGGGCAATCAGGGCTGGCGGCAGAAGTTCGGCGTGACCGTCGAGTTGGCAATTGGGATCAACTCGGGGCACGCGGTCGTCGGCAACGTGGGTTCCGAAACTCGCATGCAGTACACGGCGATTGGAGATGTCGTCAATGTCGCGGCCCGTCTCGAATCCATCGCTCGACCGCAGCAGATCTTGGTTACGCAAGCCACGAAGGCCTTGGCTGGCGACGACTTCCAGTACTCCTCGCTCGGACCGAGGCAGCTCGTGGGCCGGCGGGACCCGGTCAAGCTCTTCGAGGTCCGGGTATGAACGGAGCCGCTCCATGACCCGAGGAGATCTCGCGCCGGGCACCGTCATCGCCGACCGATTCGTGATCGATCGTCAAATCGGTTCGGGGGGGATGGGAACGGTCTACGCTGCGAAGCAACTCGGGCTCGATCGCTCGGTCGCGATCAAGTTCATCGCGCCGGAAGACGCCGCGAAGCCAATGGCGCGGCGTCGGTTTGAACGAGAGGCCCGTGTGGCGGCCGCACTGAGGCACCCGAATGCAGTCGAAATCTACGATTTTGGAGCTCATGAAGACACGATGTACCTCGCAATGGAGCTTCTCGATGGCCTGAGCCTTCGTTCGCTGGTCGACATCGATCTCCCGCCGCTCAGCCCACGCCGCGCCTGCCAAATCGCCACGGATGTAGCCGGTGTCCTTGCTTCGGCTGCGTCCATCGGCTTGATTCACCGCGACCTCAAGCCGGAAAACATCATTTTGGACCGCACCCAAGACGGCGAGCGAACCGTGGTCGTTGATTTTGGGCTTGCGTACATCTTGGAAAGCGAAGAGTCCGGACGGCTGACGCGCGTCGGCGAAGGGCTCGGCACGCCCGACTACTTGTCTCCAGAGCAAGCGCGGGGGGTCAACCTCTCCCCCGCCTGCGACATCTACTCGCTCGGCTGCATGCTCTATGAGATGTTGACATCGAAGCCGCCCTTCCACGGAAAGCACGCGGTCGTCCTTTCGCAGCACCTATTCGTCGCCCCGGTTTCGATTCGCGATCGCGCTCCGGAGATCCGGATCCCAAGCGCGCTCGACGAGCTCATCCTCGCCATGTTGGCCAAGTCCCCCGCGGACCGCCCTTCTTCCCAGGCGGTCTTCGAGACGCTACGCTTGCTCGACCCGAACGCGCCTCAGCGGAAGGGCGAAGCGACCGGCGACCGGCTGCATGGCAGGCCTGCGCGCATGGTGTCGGCGCCCCCCGTCGAAGATGACGGTGTCACGATGGATGGGGATGCTTGGTTCGGTTCCGACATCAAGGTTGCGGTGTGCGGTGACGTCGAGGCAGAGCTGGCGCTCGGGCTAGCCGCGAACGGGATCGAGGCCGTGGCGATCGGCGCCGAGCCGGATGACATCCCCTTGGGCTTCTTGGCTGTGTTTGCACCCGGCGCGACCGCCGGGCAGGTCGTCGCCTTGGCCGAAACCGGGCTTCCCGTCGTGAGTGACGCGGACCCAGGAGATATTGAGCGGCTAGCAGACATGCTGCGCGCAGGAGCGTCGGAAGTCGTGATTCATCCGTGCCCGCCCGAGGAGATCGCTCGAAAAGTCTGGCGCGCGGTCCGGAAGGGGTAAGGAGGGAACGTTGCCTAGGTTCATCGCAATCATGACCATGTTCGGTATCGCCGCCGGCGCCCAATCCCTGGCGGCCGCCCAGGCTGCGGAGCCTCCGGAGACTTATGAATACCGGATCCAGCCCGGGGACACCTGCGCCGGCATCGCCGAGCGCCTCTTCGGCAACAAGCGACGCTGGGATCTGATCCACAAGCACAACCCGAACATGGGTCCTAGTCCGCACCGCTTGGTTCCGGGCGAAGTGCTGATCATGCCACGGCTCGAGCAAGGCCCCGACGCCAGACTCACCGACGTACAGCGAACCGTGCAGGCGCGCGCGCCGCAAGACCCCGACTGGGAACGCGCACGGCAAGGCAAGGCGCTCTACCGCGGATGGCGCGTCAATACGCTGGAGCGAGCCTCTGCGGACGTGACGTTTCAGGACGGATCTCTGGTGCAGATGAGACAAAACACCCTCATCATCATCTACGGAGGCGTGTACCGCGACGCTCGGCGCAAGACCACGGAAGCAAGCTTGGAGCGCGGCACGCTCCGAAGCCGCTTGAGCGAATTTCGTTTGGAGGTGAAGACACCGACTGCCCAGGCCGGTCTCGACGGAGGAAGCTCCGTTCTCAGCGTCGACGACCAGGGCACCAGTCTTCTCTCGAACCACGAAGGCGGCGAGGCCCAGTTCGAGGTGGCGACGGGCGAAGCGGTCCGCGTGAAACCCGGTTTCGGCTCCAAAGTACCCAAGGGCACCCCGCGCCCGAGCAAGCCCAAACCCCTGCCCCCGACACCCACTTGGAACAGCGGGCTCGCGGAAATTTTCTCGGGCATTCGCACCGAGGGAGGCACCGTGCGTGGCGCGTGGAGCTCCGTAGAGGCCGCCGCGTCGTATCGCGTCGAGATCGCCAAGGATCGCGAAGGAGGCGAAGTCGTCGTGGCGACGACAGTGCCTTCCTCGGTCACGGGCTTTGAGATTCACCGATTGCCCGAAGGGGTCTACTTTGCGCGCGTCTCGAGCATTGACGGCGAGGGATTCGAAAGCCCGCAATCCTCGGCGCATGCGATGAACGTGCACTTGGTCCATCTCGAGCTTCCCGGCCAAGACGCCAACGAAAGCGCGGTCGCGGCGCTCGGCGACTCCAACGACGCGCCCCTGCCAGCCCGTGTGCTACCGGGGACCAAAGTCATTTCTCCCAGCGGTTTTCGTTGCGGCACCCGAAGCCATGACCAGGCTGCATCGTTCGAACTGATCGACGCCGGGGTTCATGAAGTGCTGTGCGTTAGCGACGAAGGCGCCGCTGCGCCCCCGGTCGAAGTTGCGGTCGTCGTGCCCGTCTTGAAAATCCTCGAACCGGAGGCGAACGGGCCGCTCGTTCGAGACGACGATCCCTGGCGCGTGACGGTAGCCGTGCAAAGCGAGCTGCCGCTTCCGGATGGCGCTCGTTTTCGAGCACCCGACGGGTTCGTTCTCGATGAGATTTCCAGCAGCGGGAACGCGACCACGATGGATCTCAGCGCGACGAAGGAAAGCCCTGACGCGCTCGCGCTCGAGCTGGTAGCCGGACCGGCAAATGACGAAACTGTGCTTGCTTGCCTCCAAGTCGACGTGATCGAACCCGAGCGACTGGATTTCGCGCCGAACGAAGCCCTCGGCCTGATGCTCACGCCGAACGTTCTCGGGCTGACGAACGACCGGCGGGAAGGCTCGGGCCCGTTCGCCACGATTGCATACCTTGGTGACCCAAGATCCGACAACGGCAAATGGCGGCTGAGCCTCGGCGGCGAGATCGCACCGGCTCGACGCGCTCGCATCGGTATCGCCATCCCCGTCGACCTGCACCGTTCGGGGGTTTCGCCCGTGCGCGTCAGGGACGAAGGGATTCTCGTCTGGGGCGGCTACCGCATCTTCATGCGCCGCGACTTCTCGCTCTACACGGAGCTCGGCGTTTGGTTCCCAAGCACGGGGGAAAGCAGGAGCGTCGTGCGTACGCGCTTTGCGCCTGCGATTGAAGGCTCGTACTTGCTCGTCGATCGCGTTCTGTTTCGCAGCCGTCAAGGGGCGATTCTCGAAACCTCGTCCGGTGGGCCGTTCCTCTGGGCTTCTGCCTACGGCATCGACATCAAGCTCGTTCGTCTGCTATCGATCAGCGCGGAGCTCGATGTGGTGCTCGGCAAGTCCAATGGCGATCGCGTCACCGGCGTCGGAGGTGGTCCGGGCCTGAGCGTGTTGGCCGGCCCCGCGGCGATCTACTTCGCGACTCGCTTCGCGGCGACCGACGATTTTGAAGCGTCGAACGGCAAATACACTTTCACCGGCGGCCTGCGACTCGCCTTCGAGTGACGCTTCGCAGCGTTGCGAGCGTCAGGTGGCGGCGGCCGGGCCTTGGTAGCTGTCGCCCCCGAAGGCCAGGATGGGATAGAAGACGAATCCCAAAAAGAACAAACCCAATGCGAATGCAAGGTCGTGGCCGAACGACCTCGACAGGTCGAGCGCAACGAGGAACCCGATGACGACGTTCACCAGTGGAATGAGAAACAGGATGATCCACCACCAGGGGCGTCCGACGATCTCGAGTAGGACGATCACGTTGTAGATCGGGACGATCGCCGCCCAACCCGGCTTGCCCGCTTTCTCGAAGATCTTCCAAAGCACCCAGATGAAGAACGCGATGACCGCGAGCTGAATGATCAACCCAAAGAAGCTTCCGTCCCCTCGGTCCATTTCCTAATCTCCTCTCGCGGCCCGCCGGCCGTCTGGTCCAGCGTATCACGATCTGCTTCAAGTCAGCGATGGCCGATCGACGCCTCCAACGCGCTGGTGTCAAACCCTTCAGGGGCTTTGCCGTCTCGCATATAGAGATACAGGGCCGCTTGGAAGATGCCTTGGAGCGCCGACTGCGCCAGCGAGATGACGGTGAAGTAGACGACTGCGACGACGATGAGCGCTGCGCTTGAGGCCACAAAGCCGAGCACCATCAGTAGAATGCCCGGCAGTGCCAAGAGCAGGAAGATCAGGCCAAAGCTGAAGTTGCCGATGAGCTGCTCGCCCCAGGTCTTTTTGAGCATGGAAGCCGAGCGCTTGAGTGCGCTCAGCGGCCCTTCGTTCTCGATGACGAGAATCGGAACCACGAGAAAGCTGGTGAGCGACCACGCTACGCCCAACAAGCCAGCGACGATCTTGCCAACCAAGTTGGAGCGCTCTTCGATCATCCGAAGCACGAGGCCCACGGTGGCCGCAACGACCGCCCAACCAAGGATCGCGGGCAGCCGAGCCCAGGCTGCGCGAAGGCCGTCACTGACGGTCGGGTCGCCACCCTCCATTCGAATCTCGGCGCAGGCGACGAGACCTGCGTTGAAGAAGATGATCACGAAGTAGTTGCAACAGTAGAAGAGGAACAAGCCGAGGATGTGCATGGCCTGTTCTGCGGAGAGGTTTCCGCCGGACCCGCTCAAGCTTTCAATCGTGCCTGACTTCACGCTTTCGCCAGCCGCCTGCCAATCGGTCAGAGCGAGGATGGGTGCGGCAAACGAAGCCAGAACCAGCATGCACCCGACCGCGGACAGGAGCGGAAACACAAGCAGCTCCTTGTCCTGCTTGAGCACCTCCCACGATGCCCGCATCAACGAAAACGTCCTAGAAAACTTGCCCACGGTGTCCCCCTCTTGCCTGTCGCGGCTGCCCAACAGGATATCGCAAATGACGCTCGAACCAAAAACCGGTCGCCTCGCCGGGCAGTTTCGCTCGGCAAACGAGCCCAGGGCGCCGACCGCCTACCTTCGAGGTCAGCCCGTACGGGCGCGGGCGCACTCGTCGATGAAAACGTAGTAGACCAACGCCATGACTTCATACGCCGCGAAGCCTATGCGATGCAAGATGCTGGGCGGAGCTTCGGATGCTGCGGGTCGAACCTCGAAACCAGCGCATTCGAAGAGCCGCCGTGCTCGGCCCAGATGGCAGGGAGAGGTCACCAAGATGATCTCCGGTCTGCGCGTGGTCTCGCCTTGCTCGCTCAGCAGCTTCTTGGTGAGGCGGGCGTTTTCAATCGTATTCTGGGACTTGGTTTCGATGCGGATGGCACGTTCGGGAACGCCGAGCTCGATGGCGAGGGCTCGCATGACCTCGGATTCGACGTCGCCCCGTGGGGCCGTTCCGCCGGTCATCAGCAGGATGGGTGCATGACCGCGCTGGTAGAGCTCGACGCCCCGTTCGACACGACGATTGGTTTCCGGCTCCACGCGGCCCCGCCCATCGGTCGGGGGTCGATTTCCGAGGACGACGATCGCCTCGGCGCGCAGATCCTCTGGAAGCTCGGGCAAGGCCTCGGTGCAACTGCTGACGAGCACGCCGAGCGCCACCAACCGACAAGCGCCTCGCGTTGGCACTCGGCCGCGGTTATGCTCATTGGCCGACGCAGCTGTCTTACGGCGAAACATGACGCGATACCTGTGCAACAATTGGGCTCTGGCTTTCTCCGCAACTCTGGCCTTTGCCGTTTCCGCGCTCGCCGCCGATCCGGACGACCGGCCCAGCGCAGATCCGAACGACCCTCTCTCGATCACCTTCGTCATCTCGGACGCCAAGTCCCAAAAAGGCCGTGTCCTGTGCGGGCTCTACGACCAGGAGGCGAAATGGCTGAGTCGCGACTATTTTCAAGGCGCTAAATCCGACGTTGATGAGCATGGCAAGGCCCGCTGTATCTTTCGAGGCATACCGGCTGGATCGTACGCGATTTCTGCCTTCCACGATCTCGACAGCGATAACCAATTGAACCGAAAGATCTTCGGCATCCCCTCCGAGCCTTACTGCGCCTCCCGGAACGCTCGCCGCGCCTTCGGCCCACCCCGCTGGCGAGATGCAGTGTTCTCGTATCTCGGCACCGCACCGATCGAGCTCGAGGCCGAGTTCTAGGGGCAAAGCGGCAGGAGGGCGGCGAGCATTTCATCCCAGAGCGGGTTCCAGACCTTCCAGCCGTGTCCGCCTTCCATCGTGAAGACCTGTCCCTCTGGAAGAGCATCGGCGATCAGCTTGTGCGCTTCCGCACCGCCGTCCTGCTCGCCGTACGCTAAGTAGATCGGCGGACGCCTCTCACCGTTCGTGTACCCCTTCAGCCAGGCCCAGAGCGACACGTCCCACTCCGATTGGTCTTCCGGCGGCTGCCAGGCGGCCAACCCCCCCGCTTCATCAACGCTCTTCAGGGTGCCTTTGCGCCCCAGGTATGGCGCGACGAGAATGATGCCGTCGACGAGCTCGGGATGTTCTTGCGCCATCAGCAACGAGCCGATGCCGCCCATCGACGTTCCAACCAACCAGATGATATCGATGCCCTGCGCCCTGACCGAGGAAAGGATATCTTCGTCCAAACGCGGCAACAGATTGCGCTCGCGATAGTAGCCAAAGTGCGCGTCGACCGTGATGACCTCGATGTCGCGCTGGCTAGCCTGCAGGCGTTCGACGACCTTGTTTTCGGCGTAGGACTCGCCAAGGTCGCCTTTGCCGGGCAGCATCACGGCAGCACAATTGGAGGGGTTCACCAAGGCTTTGTGCGCAGTCGAAGGAATGGGCGTCTGAGTCGACGGAGCGCAGGCCGTGGCGGCCGCGACCGTGAGCAGCGGAAACAATTTGAAGACTTGGAAAGTATGCACCTTACGACCTGCGTGGAGACGAGCTAGATTTCGCGAGTGACGACCCGCAGCATGAGAGCAATCGCTCCGCTGATCGCATTCCTGGTAACGACCCCCGGCTGCGTCAAGTCCGAAGCCTACCTTCGTCATGGCTCCATCCACAGTCGTGCCATGGGCAGACCCATGCAGTATGCGGCTTATGTTCCGCGCGAGCTGGCCGAAGGCCAGCGCGTCCCCCTCGTCTTGTTTCTACACGGCGGTGGCGACGACCCGGACGCCTTCGACAAGGTCGAGCTCGGGCAAGCGCTCGATGCCGAAGTGGGCGCGGGGCGCTTGCCCCCCTTCGTCCTCGTCCTTCCGGAGGGCGAGTTCGGCTTCTGGGAAAACTGGTACGACGGGAGCTTTCGGTACGCAGACTGGGTGCTCCAAGACCTACTTCCTTATGTCTACGGCACGCTTCCAGTCAAACGATGCCCGAGCAGCTGCTTTGTCATGGGCGTGTCGATGGGCGGACACGGTGCGCTCCGATTCGCGCTCCGCCAGCCGGAGACCTTCGATGCTGTCGCTGCGATCAGCGCCCCGATCTTCACGACCGATCAAATGATCGACTTCAGCAACCGTTTCGTTGCCAAATTTCTGTTTCAGTCGCGCCGTGTATTCGGGCCCGCCAACGAAGACGAACGCGAGCGAATCGAAGCGGACGATCTCTACCTCCGCTGGAGCTCACCAGCGGATGTCGAGGGCCTAGGCCTGTTCTTCGCCTGGGGCACCGGTGACCGAGCTGGGATCATCTCGGCCAACGAGGCGTTCACCAGCCACCTGCAGCAGAGCGGCATTGCCTACAGCTCGATCGTGTACGAAGGGCAACACCAGTGGGTCGACTGGAAGCCGGTGATCATCGACTTGCTGCGCCAGATGCTCTCGTCTGAGCAGACAAGCTCTGCTGGTCCGCCGTGATGATCGTGAGCTCGTAGCCGAACCAGGCGTTGTTCAAGACCGCGCGCTGCGGGGCCAAGAGCCCGGGAAGCCAGCCTTCGTAACGGACGACGAGCTCACCGCGATCGATCGCGTCGCTACGCTCAAAGGTACGCATGACCAGGCGCCCGTCCGTGTAGATTTCGCTGACCATCAGGCTTTCGTATGCGCCGGCGCGGGTGCCGGAGAAGCCGGCCGGAACCGCTGAAAGCCACGGATAAAAAACCTTCTGGACGTCGGCCATGATGTGCTCCGCCGGAAACGGCAGGCTCCGACCGCTGCGGTTTTCGAAGGTGACGCCCGAAGCGGTGAGCCTGGCGATGAAGCCCGGCCGTCCCATCGGGCCCAATCCCATGAGCAACAGTTGCTCCTCATGCATCTGAAGCACGGCGTCGAAGGATTCGACACGGTCGCCCCACGACGCGGTCACTCGCTGCCGCCAGAGGAATTCCTCACCAATGGCTGTCGGAGAAAGCATGGGGCCGGACCCGAGAAGCGGGCCTGAGCCACGCGGCGCAGTCGAGGCGGATCGCGCACAGGCCCCCAGAACGACGAGCGCCGACAGGAGCCACAGAAGGCAAACGAGGACGGGGCCGCGAGTCATCTCGGCGTCCTCGTGGTGAGCATGAGGGCCGAAGGCGCGAGCACGAACGAGGTGATGACGCCAACCACCGCGGTGAGACCGATGACGTGAAGCGCTGGATAGCTCGAAAGACTCAGCAGTCCAAACCCCAGCACCGTGGACCCGCAAGCCACCACGATGCTGAGGAGTGCAGCCGACCGATCAACTTCGCCAGCACTGTCCGCATCGACGAGAAACACGCCGTAGTCTACGCCGACACTCACGACGACGAGAAGCGCCGTCAGAGACACCAGGTCGAGGCCAAGACCAGCAAAGGTCAGGATCGACACGGTGACCGCGGCCGCGAGCAAGGAGGGGAAGAACGCAGCGAAGACCTTTCGAACGTCGCGGTATCGTATGACGAGCATGAGCAGGACGCCCAGGAGGCCAAGCGAGATCAGCTCCAAGGTGCGTTGCTGGTAGGCGCGATTGGCTTCCTGCATGAGTTGCGCCTGGTCGATGAGCCGTGCACCGGGAATGTTTGCCAAACGCCGCTCTAGCGCTACCGGATCGTGAACCTCGTGAAGAAAGCTCAACCAAGCTACCTCGTCGCCCAGCTCGATTCGGTACTTTCGGACCAACGACGCGAGCGGAGATCGAAGCAGATCGGCGAAGGTGAGCGGCGGCGCGGGGGGCGCAGCGAGGGCCTTCTGAAATGGCGTGAACGCGGTCGCATCGAACCCGGCGGCTGCGTAGGCGCGTGCCGTGCGTTCCCAAAGCTTGGGTGAATCATGGAATGCGCGTGCAACGGCTGTCTGCCTCTGGGCGCTCGGCAGCAAGTCCCCAATCGATTGGTACTCGTCGACTTCATTTGCGGCCCGCGCTTCGGCAAGCGCCAACACGACGGCGTCGTTGACCTGGAGCGCGTCTTCATCGTTGGACCCTAGCGCCACGACGAAGCGCATCTGCTCGATCTGCATGACCTTGCTGCGGACCGTCTGGTCCTCCGCAAATAGCTCCGGGTCAACTCGATTCAAACTGGTGAAGTCCTGGTTCCAGCGCGCCCTAGACGCGCCGGCGAGGGCCAGTGCGATACTTGCCGCGACGATCAGCGAAGGGGCCAATCGGTTGGAGCGCAACCATCGATAGCCTCGACCCAAGCCGTCGACGAGCCACTGCCGGAAAGCGACCGGACGCGGTTTGGCTGGCAAGAGCGACGGCACGATGAAGCGGGTGGCCGCCAGCGCGGCGGCGATGCCGGTCGCGGAGAACAGCCCCACTTCCCGCAGGCCGGGAAACGAGGAAGCGCTGAGGGCGGCAAATCCGATCATCGTAGTAGCAGCGCCCGTCGCGAGCGCCTTCCAGATTCTTCGCAGGGTCCCGTACGGACCATCTGGCGATGGTGCCACGGACTGGTGGCAATAGAAGTGAATGACGTAGTCCACGCAAACGCCGATGAGCGAGGCGCCGAACGCTAACGTGATGCCGTGAATGCGACCGAACAGAGCAAGCACGACCGAGCAACCTGCTAAGACGCCGAGGCCGACTGTGATTGCAGCGAGCCCCACCAGACGAAAGCCTCGGAATAATACCCACAGCAATAGGCCAAGACCGAGACACGAAAGAACTGTGATTCTCTGGATGTCAGCCCGGATGGATTGTTCGGCGCGGACCGCGAAACGATTGATGCCACTCTGCTGTAAGCCCGTGACCGACGGCATGGTCTCCCTCAGCCCGTGGAACGACGACTCGATACCCGCTAGAAGAGGCCCTTGGACGCTGGCGTCGAACGCGGATGCCGAGGTGGTGAGTAGAAGCACGGCCTCGGGACTCTCCCGCGTGAGAAAGCGGCCGTCGACGAGGCGCAGCTGCCGGCCTGCCGCCTCTTGAACACGTCGAAACAGGTCGGGCAGGATCAGAAGCGGATCGCTTGGGGCAAGCCTCGCGATCGCGGATGAATCGGGATGTCGCAAGCGGCGGACCAAGAGCTCGGCGGACGAGCGGAGTGCCTCGTCGCTTGCCCGCGCACGAGCGGCGTCTTCATCCTGTGCAACGAAGCCAAAGCGGCGCGGATGGTACAGGTCCCAAAGCTTTCGCTCGGTGCCTTCGGAGTAGCCGCCTTCGATCGATTCGAGATGTGGACCAACATCGCGGTGCTCGATCAAGGCCCTCTCGAATCGCCGAGATGCGGTGACGACGCTCGCCCGGTCTTCGGCCGCCAAAACGAGCACCATGGTGCGGCTGAGCGGCCCCCTTGCGACCGCTCTCGAGAACTCCCCTATGCTGCGGTCATCGCCAGTCGGCAGAAACGTGGTGATGTCGGCCGACACTTGAAATCGGCTCACGACGAATGCCGCGAGAAGCGCAGCGACGACAGCGGCGACGATCAGCCGTCGATATCCCTCGGAGCTCATGGAGCTTCGATTCCGAACAAAGCCTTCCGTTCGGAAGCGTCGAATCGGCGATTTGGATTCACGTCTGACATGCGGGTAATCGCCTCATCGCCGTTCGTGTCGAAGACGTGGATCTCGGCCACCGAAAGCCCCGTTCCGGTTACCCAGACCTTGCTGATGATATCGGACAGGGGCGAGGCCCTGGGGGCGAGCTCCATCCGCCACCGCCGGGTTTCCAGCTTGCGGATGCGAATCCTGTAAGCGGCGGTCAACGCGTCCTGGTCACCTGCAAGCAGGGACACGAACGATCCCACGAACGAGCGGACGTCCTGCCTAGCTTCGAGGTCGATGACCTGTTGCGTCGCCCCATCATCGACGATGAGCGTCGTGGGCGTAATCAGCACCTTCGATGGCTGCGGCGCGTCGATCCGGCGTAGCAGATAACCCGGGCGCGCGAAGTACAGTCGGCCCTCGCTCACGAGCGGAGCCGTGAGCAGTTGCATTCGCTTCTCTTCGACGAATTTTGCCTCGAGGCCTTCCATCTTGGCAAACGCCGAAAGCAAGGTCTGGAGCTCTATCGGTGCGTTTGTCAACTGCGCGATCGAGCTCGCCGCCAAGGAGAGAAGGACGGCTGCGATCGCAAATGACGAGAGCCGCATCATGGAAACGAATCGCCTTCGCCGGGAGGCTTGTCGGCATGATAGAGCGTCAGCTGAGCGGAAGCGACGGGCTCGTCCCCTCGGCGAACGTCGCATTCATAGACGCTGATCTCTTCCTGGGCGCGAACCTCGCGGACCTCGATCAGCAACTGGTCGCCAACTCGTAGCGTCGGCACCTCGATATCCATCCTCCGACAGCCGATGATCATTCCCACCCGAATGTCGTTTCCGCCGCGAAACGCGGCGTAGCCACACGAGGCGGCCACGGCCTGACCCATGTACTCGAGCGATACGATGGTATCCACGGCTCCATCGGACACGAAGTGCATCCCGGGCGTGATCGTAATTCGGCAACGGGCTCGTCCGGGCTCCCAATGGACCAACTCGTCGAGGAGCACCATGGGGCCGTCATGGGGAATCAGCTCGCGAATCGAAGGATAGACCTCAGCCATCGGGGCAAAGCACTTCCATACACCAGCCCCCGCCCCGACCGCGGTCGAGCGCGATCGTTCCCGATCTGCCGGCTTCGACGGCGCAGATCAAATCCAAGAGCCCAACCTGTGGGTTTCGCGCGACTGCGGCTCGAAGGTCAGAACCGACGAGGGTGGCTGATGCTTTGAACGGGCCTCGAAGCCGAACGCAGTCTGTCTCGTTGTCGCCGCGCGTGGGAGCCAGCGCAATCGCCATGGCGGCGAGCTCCCAGGATTCGTCATCCGGGACCAGGGCTGTGGGCGTGGGCTCCTCTCCGCACACGACGACCACCGGTTCGCCTCGTTCCGCGATGAGTCCAATCGCCTCCATCAGCGCCATTGCAGGCGTGTCGTGATCGGCGCCTAGGGACGTGGTGAAGCCTCGGTTCTTCGTCGCTATCGAGACCACGCCAGAAGCTGCATTGTGAACACTCAACGCAAAGGCCATGGGCGAGGGCTCTTCGCGGTCGCGCCACATCTGATTGAGGAGCCCGAGCATCGTGCCGACCTCGCCAAGCGCGGAACCGAAAACCGCGGAGCCTTCGCCCAGCTCGACGCTGGCCGCGTCTGCGGCTTCGAAGTACGCCTCCGCCAAGGCCTTGGTGAGCACGCTCGAACGTCCACGCGCGCGGCGATCGAGTCGCGACCCGCTCGGCAACTGAGGCTCGGCGCTGCGCCTTTGCGCGTGCCAATCGGCAGCGGTGGGGAAGTCCGGCATGAAGAGGCCCATGCCGGCAACGCGGACTTCCATCGATGCAGTCATACCGCCCTCAAGAGAACACTCACGTTGTTTCCGCCGAAAGCAAATGAATTGCTCAGCACTCTGCGAAATTTTCCGCTGATTCGTTCGGTTGCGATGTTGATCGCGATCTTGTCGTCGACGGGCTCCGCGCCCTGCGACGCCGGGATCCAGCCGTCGGTCAGCGCGAATGAGGCGAGCACCGCTTCGGTAGCGCCTGCCGCTCCCAAGGTGTGACCCGTATACCCTTTCGTGGAGACCACCGGGACCTCCTCGCCGAAAAGCTCCGAAATCGCGTTGGCCTCGGCGCTGTCGTTTAAGGGTGTACCCGTGCCGTGCGCGTTGATGTGGTCGACATCCGCCGGGCCGCAACGCGCTCGTTCGAGCGCCCGCTGCATGGCGAGCTGTGCGCCCAGGCCCTTTGGGTGGGGCGCGCTGATGTGATACGCATCCGAGCTTTCACCAACCGCTTCGAGCCAGGCGATCGGTTCGCCGCCGCGCTCGAGTAAGAGCAGCGCCCCGCCTTCGCCGATGCTGATCCCATCGCGCGCTCTTGAAAACGGGCGACAGGGCTTGGATGACAGCGCCCCAAGCGCGTTGAAACCGCAAAGAGTCATTGCGCACAGCGTGTCGATCCCGCCGACGATGGCCGCGTCGATGAGCCCGGCGCCGATGAGACGCTGTGCTGTAGCCAAAGGCTTGGCGCTCGATGTGCAAGCCGTCGACACGACCCAGCCGGGGCCCCGCGCGCCGGTGAGCTCCCGCATGACGTGCAGGACCGCGCCGTAGGTGTGCTGCCGCCAAAGGTCGTAGTCCGCTGGTAGCCTGTCTGTGGCAAGGAAGTGCCGAAATGCCGCTTCGGTGGTCTCCGCGCCCGCCGTGCTCGTGCCCAGAATTACCGCGATTCGGTCCGGCCTCCAGCGCCCACGAAGGGCCCCGAGCTCGGCATCGAGGTTTCCGACCAACTGCGCGGCAATGCGAGTCAAGCGCGTCGACCAAGGACGGAGCTGGCCATCGAGGCTCGGTAGGTCGGAATCGATCGCGCCCACTGCGGTTTCGAACGGCACCTCGATGGGGGAAGGCCGCAGCCTCGATTCGCGTCCCGCCAAAGCGTTACGAACTTCGTTGCACGAACCTCCAAGCGCGTTGCTGAGGGTCATGCCCGTGATGGCAATCGGCTCCGGGGTAAGCGTCAACGAGATGCTCGACTCTCTGCCTCAGATTTGAATGCGCGACCGGAACAACATGTCACGGAAGAGATTTCCCTCACGCCAAACGTCCCCTGCAAGCATGCTCGTGATGCACGACCGAAGCTCGCCGTCCGCTGGTGAGTTGAGCACCACATTGTCGACCAGACGTGTATTGTAGAACCGGTGAATCAGCAAGGCGAAGGCGCGGTAACCTTCGTCCATCTTCGCCGATTCCTCGAGGTACAAATTCGCATTCGCTTCGCTGCCATCCTGCAATGCCGGCGCGAGCCGTTGAACCAGCCCTTCGGCTCCAAGCAAGGCAAGGCTCACGCCTGACGAAAATACCGGGTCGAGGAAGCAGGCCGCATCTCCAATGCAGGCATAGCGAGGCCCGCTCTTCGCGTCGTTGCGGTAGCTGAAACCGCTCACCAGCTCGGAGGGCGTCGCCTCGGTGCCATGGGTGAGGCAGCGCAGGAGCGGCGACGCTGCGATTTCGCGATGGAGGGCGCGTCCCGTGAGCCCCGGCTTCTTCGACACGAGACCGACGCTGAGCCGTCGACCGGGCAGGTGAATCACCCACAGCCAGCCCCCTTCGACCATCATGATGCGAATGTCGCTACCCGGCCCGATGACCTCCAGCGCTTCGTCCGACAGGCCGCTGAAATGTGCGAACGCAGCAGCCCTTCCGAAGTGCGCGTACGGCACCGTAGCCTGGCGAAGCTTAGCGACGAAGCGATCCTGCCCACTGGCGTCGACGATGAAGCGCGCACGCTCGGTGCCGTACGACGTTTCCACTGCGGCGAATTCTGCATCGACCTGCATGTCGGCCACCGTCACGCCGTGCCTGACCAGCGCACCGCGCGCGGATGCTTTGTCGCGCAGCATCGTGTCGAAGCTTGCGCGATCGACGTGCCATGCGTGGCGCGGAGGGCCTCCGAGCGCGTCTGCAAAGTCGAACGAGGACGAGAGGCCAGTGGACTCGCGTAGAAACTGCGCCCCTCGCTTGAACATGAACACATCGTCATCAGGCTCGATACTGAGGTCATCCAAAACGGTGAGCCCAGCTGGCAGAAGCGATTCGCCGATGTGGAAACGGGGAAACTCGTCCTTTTCCAAGACCAGCACATCGAAGCCGCGCCCGGCTAGCAGCGCGGCAGCCGTGGAGCCCGCAGGACCTGCCCCGACCACGATCACATCCCAAAGCCGCGACGCCGTCATACGAACCCTCCGTCCACTCGGATGACCTGGCCGGTGATGTAGCCAGCCCGGTTGCTCGCGAGGAAGCCGACCAGCGCTGCGACCTCTTCGGGTTGCCCGACTCGCGCCGCTGGGATCATCTGCTTCAGGACGAAGTCGGGGACTTCCTGAATCATCTCCGTATCGATGAGCCCAGGCGCAACGCAGTTGACCGTGATCTTTCGTTTGGCGAGCTCGATCGCGAGCGACTTGCTCGCCCCGACGATGCCCGCCTTCGCCGCTGCGTAGTTGACCTGCCCGCGGTTCCCTCGAAGGCCGGAAATCGACGAGAGGCTGATGATTCGTCCCCAACGCTGGCGGACCATGGGCATCACCAGCGGCTGCGTCACGTTGTAGAAACCGTCCAGCGTCGTCCGGGTCACTTGCTCCCAGGCATCCCAGGACATCGCGGGAAACGCGGCATCCGCCGCGACGCCAGCGTTGTTGACCAGCACTCCGATCGGGCGCTCGTCTTCGCCCAGGAGCGTTTCGATTGCGGACGTCGATGCGTCGCGGTCACGGACGTCGAATCCGCAAAGCGTCGCTTCTCCGCCAGATTCTCGGATGTCTGCTTGAACCGCTTCGGCCGCCACTCGTCGTGATCGGTAGTTGAGGATGACCGGATGCCCCATGGACGCCAGCTCCTTGGCGATCGCAGCCCCAATCCCACGGCTCGCTCCGGTCACCAGCGCACGCGGCAGCGGTTTGCCTATCACGACGCATCTCCACGGAGCTCGGCTGGAAGGCGCTCTAGAATCACAGACGGAGTCTGGAGCAAGAGCTCTCCCTGCGCATCGGTCGTTGCAATCTCGGTGTACGCACGGGCGCTCTTTCGGCCCTGCGTTAGGTTGGTGACCGTGTAGGCCACGCGAATCAATGGAGTCGCCGCCGTGAACCAGGCCGTGACACGCAGGTCGTCCCCATAACCGAGCGGATACAGGTAGCGGCAACGCACGTCGGTCATGTACATCCGGTACCCAAGACCGCGAATTTCGGGAACGTCGAGCTTTCGGCTCTTCATGAGCTCCGCCCGTGCCATGCCGAAGTACTCGAAGTACCTCCCGTGCCAAACGACGAATAGCGGATCACAGAAATGAAACGGCACGGTGGCTTCGATGCTGACGGCGTGCTCGTCGCGCGTCATGTGAGGGCGTCCGAACCGAGGGGCAGCGCGTGACGCCGAAGCAGGTCCAGTACCGCTTGGATGTCGATGTCCATCCGCCGGTCCGGTCCCAGCGTCGGAACAACGTCCCGGACGGCGGACCGCATCGCCGAGGTGCGCTCGGAGAAGTTCAAGGCGTCATCACGAAGATCGACCGCCTGACAGCACGCGAGCGTCATCATCGCCGCAACCTGTTCGGTGATCTCGACGATTCGGGCGAGGTCCCGCGCCGCAAGGGTGGCCATCGGGACCTTGTCCTGGTTGTGTTGCTCGGTGCTGCGGCTGAACGCGCTGGCCGGAATGGTCATCTTGAGCGCCTCGGCGGCCAGCGCCGATGCAGCGATGGTGACCGCCTTGAAGCCATTGTGCGAGCACGCTTTCGCTTCTTGAACGCCGACGAGGTTCGCAGGGAGTCCGTCGTTCTCAGCCGGATTACAAAGAAGCGTCAGCTGGCGATCCAGAAGGCAAGCGATGTTGGCAATGGCCACTTTGAGGGTGTCGCAGGCGAATCCGACATGGCTTCCATAGAAGTTTCCCCCGTGGACGACTCTCCCACCCTCAACATCCACGAGCGGATTGTCGCTCACGCCATTGAGCTCGGTTTCGAGCGCGGACTGGCTCCAGCGCAAAGAGTCGACCGCGACCCCGATGACATGAGGCGCGCATCGGATCGAGTATCGATCCTGAAGACGCACGCCCCCTCTAGCGGCCGAGCCATCGTAGCCGAGATCTTCGCGGATCCACCGCGCCGCCAAGACCTGCCCGAAATGGGGCTTTGCGTCGTGCACGAACGCATCGAAGTGGGTCGGATTCCCGTGGACGACCTCGGAGCACATGGCGGTTAGGCAGGCTGCCAGGCGACTCAGCTCGCGGGCCCGCGCCCAGGCGAGACAGGCGATGGCAGTTGCAACGCTGGTGCCATTCATCAGCGCCAGCACCTCTCGCGGACCAAGGGCCAAGGGCCCTTCGCCAATCGCCTCGAGCGCATCGATGGATTCGACGATCTCGCCGTCGAACCAAACCTCCCGCTCTCCGACCAGCGCGGCGGCAACATAGGAAAGCGGCGTGAGGTCACCGCTCGCGCCCACCGAGCCTTCCGAGGGAATGAGTGGCAAAATTCGATGGCAGAGAAAGTCGACGAGGCGGTCGGCGACGACAGGACGGACGCCGCTCTTGCCCCGTGACAAAGATGACAATCGAACGGCCAGGGCTGCAGCGGTTTGCTCTTCGCTCAAGACTTGCCCGGTGCCGCAACCGTGCATCCGCTGGATGTTGAGCGACAGGTCCCGCGAAAACAGACGAGGCACATGTGTGCCCACCGAGGCGCCGACGCTCGTAGTGACGCCATAGATGTGTGCCTCGCCCTCGTGCAGGCTCGCCACGACGTCGGTGCTCGCCTGCATGCGGTCACGCGCGGCCTGGCTCAGCTGGGGAACGGCAACTCCCTCTGCCAGGGCTAGAATGTCGTCGATGGTCAAAGGCTCGCCACCGACCTCGATGGCGTTGCGCAACGATGCTGAGGCCTCAGTCGCGGTCATTGTCTTGTTCGCCCCAGAAGTCATAGAAGTTGAACCAGTTGTCGGGTGCTTTTCGGCAGAATCGCTCAAGCGCATGTGCGTACTTCTCAACCATTCGGTGCAAGGCTTCACCCCGCTCGTCACGGGGTAGCTCGATGCGCTCTGCAAACGGTTCGCAGAAGAGCTCGTAGCGATTTGGTTCGTAATATAGACCAAACACGAGGTAAACGGGGGCACGAAGCGCGGCGGCCAAAATGAAAGGTCCAGCCGGAAAAAGCGCAGGTTTCCCGAAAAAATCAACGCTGACTGTCTTCTCATTGAGGCCGACGCGGTCTCCCAGAACCGCGATCATGTGCCCCTGGGCGAGCCGGTCTCTGATCGCCAGCGCGGAGCCGACTGGGTCGTCGCCGACGTGGATCACGCTTTCGGCCATTTCCGGGTCGATTTTGGAAAGGAGCGCGTTGATCATGCGGGCGTTCTCGAAGTGTCCGACGATGCTCAACGGAAAGGACTCCTCCTCGGCGCTGACGCGCATCGCCTCGAAGCTCCCCAAGTGTGCGCCGAGAAGAATTGCGCCTCGTCGCTCGCGGGCAAGCTTGATCAAGTGCTCGTTGCCGGTGCGATTGACGTCAAAGATTTTCGTTTTGCCCTTGAGCAGGAAGATTCGATCGAGCGCGACCTGGGCGAAAATTGAAATGTGGTGGTAGACATCGAACCAGCTAGCCGGGTGAGCATGGACTCGCTCCAACCAGGCTCGAGAGGCGCGCTTCGCATTTCGATCGAACGCAGCATAGAAGATCGCAAGCAACCGAACGAACTGACGCGCAGGCCAACGGCCGAATAGCGTCGCGAACCAGAAGACGAATCGAATGCCGAGCACGGCTCCCCGTTCTCGTTGGCTGAGCCAAGTCACCGGGCGAGCCTCAGCCTCGTCCGGACCCAATGCCAGAGCCCCAGAACGCAGAGCCGCGTATGCATCCAGGACAAGCGCAGGTTGTCGCGGAACGTCTGAAAGTGAGAGGTCCCGCCTTCCTCTCGAGTCAAATAGCGAACGCCCACCGGCAAGTTGATGACGGCCACACCAGCGCGGGCCATGCGCACGGCGATTTCTACATCGAAGTCCATTCGATTGCCGCGAACCGGAACCCCCATGGCCGCGGCGAGCGGATACACACGGAACCCCACCATCGCGTCTTTGACGACGTCCGGCGAACCGAGCTCGAGGTTCACCCAGAACTTGGTGATGCCCCGCGCCACCAGACGCGCCTTGGGCGCGCTGGCGTCGTAGATCGGGTAGCCGAGGATCAGCGCATCCGGACGCTCCCTCGCCTGCTCCAGGAAATCCGGAATTCGCTCGAGGTCATGCTGGCCGTCAGCATCGATCTGAAGCGCATGGCTGAAGCCTCGCTGGCGGGCGACGTCGAACCCAGTCTTCACCGCAGCCCCCTTGCCGCCGTTGCGCACGCGCCTCGTCACGTTCGCTAGGCCTTCGTTGGCGAGGGCGTCGCAAGCGGCACGCCCGGGCTCGTCGCTGCCATCATCGACGACGATCACGTCGGCGCAGTGCTGCCGCGCCTGGCGGACGACGCCGCGTACCGTGAGAGGGTTGTCGTATGCCGGCACGATCACGCAGGGGCGAAATGGCTGTGGCGAGTCGCTGATCAAGCGCCAGCCCCCTCGAAGAGGATGCGTCCGCCCGAGCAAACCTTGTCTCTCCGCCACAGAGCGAAGTCGACCGTCGCTTCACCTTCGGTCCAGTTGAGCTCGAGCTCGAGCGGGTCGTCTGGCACGATGCGACCGAGGAACTTGAGCCGACGAACACCCCGAACAGCTCCGAGGTCGGGACGCTCGGCACGAATTCGCGGAAGTACAAGATCGTTGAGCTGGAAGGCCGCAGCCAGGATGGGGTAGCCGGGGAAGTGGCCTTCGAAGGCGCCGTACGTGTCGGGAATGTGAACGGAAACACGCTGAGAGACTCGGCCTTCGTCGACGCGTTTCGCGCTCTCCCCCCAGTCGAGGTCCCAACGGATCGGCTTGCCGTCGGCGTTGAGCTCGAACAGCAGCAAGACTTGGCGACGTGGGAGCTTTCCGTTGTCTTCACGGGGAAGGCGGTCGATTAGCAAGATGCGGCGAGGAAGAGCGGAGGCCTCGAAGCGCGCCGCCATCGCCTCTCGCAATCGGGGGACAGTCCAATCCGGAGCGACGACTGCCGCGAGCAATTGCACATCGCGTAGGCCGGGGCTCTGGACGGCCACGAGCGCCGCATCGTCCACGCCCGGCTGCTGGCAAAGCCACTGCTCCATCGCCGGAAGAGACACGCGCTGCCCCCCAATCTTGACGATACCGTCGGACCGACCGAGGTGAACAAAGCTCCCGTCGGGCTGCGGTTTCGCGAGGTCTGCGGTTCGGACCGCGTCTGCCCCAGCCGAAAACGGCGACCTCACCCATAGGAACCCATCGTCGTCGACATCGACTTCGACTCCGGGAAGAGGCTGCCAGGCTGCCGAGCGTGGGCGCTCCCGCCAGGCGATGCCCCCGGTCTCGGTCGATCCAAGGATCTCCGTGACAGCCGTTTGGTGTGAGTCCAGAAACCCCTCGCTAATCTCGGCCCGGAGCGGTGCTGTCGACGAAAACACGCGCGTGAGCGACGCAAGGGAATCCGTGTCGACGCGGCAGAGGCCACGCAGGTGTGCGGGCACGGTCACCAAGGTGCGGGCGCCGTAGGCCTTGACTTTGCCTGCAATCGTTTCGGCGTGAAATGGCGTCTCGCGAAGGAAGGCGCCGCCACTGACGAGCGGCACGAGCACCGAAAACAGCAAGCCGTAGATGTGCGTAGGCTGCACGGTGGAGACCAGTCGCGCAGCGGGGGCGGCTCCGAACGCCTCGGCCAGCACTCCGGCCTCGGCCAAGAGTTGTGCCTCGCTCTTGGGGCAAGGCTTCATGGCGCTCTCGGTGCCGGAAGTGTACAAGGTGGCGACGACCGGGCGAGCAGGGAATGTCACCGCAGCCGGGCCAGGCCCGCACGGCCGTGCCGCCCCGAACGGCGCGATCCGAATGGGCTTTCCCGCTTCGGTGTCGTGGAGCATGGCGACGACATCGGAGCGCCGAAGCGCGCTGAGCACCGAGTCGCGACGGGTGTTTGGAGGCAGCGCCACCGTGTGCCCGGCAGCCCAGGCGCCGAAGAGCGAGACCGCGAATGCGTAGCGGTCGCTCTTGAACACGAGCAGAACGTGGGAGTCGTCCGTCGGAGGAGGAAGCTGCTCGGCGATCCGAGCGGAGTCCGCGAGCAGATCCGCTGCGGACCTTTCCCCTCCCTTTCCAAACGCGACTGCGTCGTTCGCAGCGTGTCCCCCGAGTAACTGGCAAGTCACGGCCGAGGCCCCCCCGTGAACCGGGATTCGCGCATCGCGCCATTGCCGGTGCGGCCAAACTTCAAGTGGCGCAGCACGAACTCGGCTGCGAACAAGACGCCGATCAGGCCGTACGCGATCAAACCATTGTAGAGCGTCCACCACCGCAAGGGCGCAAACAGTGCCAGGGCGGCAGCGGCAGCAGCATTCAACGAGAAAAAGGCACACCAAATCCACGTCCAGGTTCGACACCAGCTCACCTTGGGCCCAGACAGCTCGGGCTCCTGCAGTCGTGCAAACCGCTCTATCATCGGCGGCCCCCAGCGAAGCGTGGGCCCAAAGGTCGCGAGCAAGCCCAAATTCACAAAAACCGGCACGAGCAAGATGAACCCAGCGGCGTCGAGCGCCGCGCTCGTGGCGAGCAAGCCGACCGTGACCAGCGGGACGAACGCGAGCGCACTAACCTCCGAGGAGCGGTACTTCCTCAGGCGGGCGATCGCCGCGGGCGCGATCAAGACCAGAAGCACCAGCGCGGCTGCCCTGACGTCCCAGTGGCTGAGGCCAACGTATACAGCAAACGGATACAGGAGTAGCGCGAGTGCGGCGACGATTTGGACAATCCTCCCAAGCATCGCGTTGGGTCACTGCGCTTGCGACTGCTGCTCCTCGCTGGCTGTCGCGGCGGTCGGATTCGCTTGCTCCGCTCGGATGAACTCCGACAGGCTCTTCACCGAGAAGAAGATCTCGCGGTTGCGTTCGTCCTCGGCAGAGGTTCGCACCCCGAATTCCTTGTGGACCGCGAGCGCAAGCTCGAGCGCGTCGATTGAATCCAAGCCCAGGCCCTCGACGAAAAGTGGAGCCTCGTCCTCGATTTCCTCGGGGACCACATCATCGAGCATCAACGATTCAACGATGAGCCGCTTGAGCCGATTCTCGATTGATTCCGGCATTAAACTCCTCCAACTCCCTACCCGAATCCACACTGAGACGCGCTCGGAAGGTGCTCTCTACCACATCCTTAAGTGCCCTGCTAGAGCCATGAAACTCGGCTGGGTAGACCGGAAGCAAGGCCTCGATGCGAAGCTCGGTACGCCCCTTGGGCATCGCAAACAGCCGATACTCTTTAGACAACCAGGGGTGCTTCCAACGCAAGAGCACGGGCACGACGGGAACGTCGGCACGGCAGGCGATTTCGAAAGCGGTTCGTCCGAACGGCAGCAAGCGATCGCCTGGCGCGCGAGTGCCCTCGGGAAACAGAAGAAACCTGGAGCCACCCCGAGCGCTGCCTGATGCGGCATCGACCATGTTCCCTAGATCCAGAGGATTGGCAGATGCCCCTTCGATGAACCCCGCGCTCTTGATCAAGGGCCGCAACCACCACATGCGGTAGATCTCTGGCTTGACCGCGGCCGTCATGGGGCCGAAGGACGCCATGATCGAGGTGATGTCGGTGAGGGTGCGATGGTTCGCGACAACGATGCAGGGACCATCCGGAAGCCTGCCCTCGACGTCTCGCGGGTTGAAGTCGATGATGCGAATGACGCGGAGCCAGTCGTGCATGGTGCGGAAGCCCCAGCAGACGATCTTCTGGAGGCGTCTCGCACGCACATCGGGATCGCGAGTCGGAAGCACGCTGAGGAGGGTCAGCGCGGCATAGCCTACGGGTGCAAGCACGACGAAGTAGAGCGCCAGCGACAGTACGACCAAAAGGAATCGCCAGGCCCTACGCAAGGGTTGAAACTATCATCGGGGCATACACTCGTCAACGCTGCGGCTTGCGTGTATAGAGCACAACCAAGCGCTGGTATGGAGAGGCGGAGGATGCAAACCTCGTTCGATGTGTTGATTTGTGGAGCCGGCATGGCTGGGCTCACGCTGGCGCGCCAACTGCGGCGTCAGCATCCGCAGCTGAGCATCGCTGCCGTCGACAAGACGAGTCGACCTCTGCGCGAGGCGGCGCACAAGGTCGGCGAGTCGAGCGTGGAGCTCGGCTCTCAGTACCTCGAGCGCTTGGGCCTTCGCGAGTATTTGGAGCAAAACCATTTGCTCAAATTTGGGCTTCGTTTCTATCCCGGTGGTGGGCAACTCCCGCTCGAGCAACGCACCGAAATCGGGCCGTCCTCGGAGCCGATCGTTCAGTCGTATCAAATCGATCGAGGGATCTTCGAGTCTGACCTGCGCGCGATGCTCGAGGAGGACGGCATTGCGCTATTCGAAGGCCACACCGTCACCGACGTCGAGCTAGGCGCCAGGGATGAAGAGCATTGCGTTCGGCTCGAGGGCCCGACCGGCGAGCTTTCATTGCGGTCGCGTTGGCTGATCGACGCCACCGGACGGGCTGCGCTTTTGCGCCGCAAATTGAAGCTCACGCGCCGCACTCGCCATTCATCATCGTCGGGCTGGTTCCGAGTGAAGGGCAAGCTCGACGTCAACGAGCTCGTGCCTCCGAGCGTGCGCGATTGGCACGATAAGGCCTTCAGCTCGGAACGATGGCGTTCGACCAACCACCTCATGGGACCTGGTTACTGGCTGTGGATCATCCCACTGTCGTCTGGCAACACCAGCATTGGTGTCGTTGCGCATTCCGAGTACCACGACTTCAAACGCCTCAAGACCTTGGAAAAGCTTCGCGATTTCATCGCAGAACACGAGCCAGTGCTCGCCCGGCACCTTGCAAGCCGAGAGGTCCTCGATTTCCTCTGCATCAGAGACTACAGCCACACGCTAGGCCGCTGCTGGTCCGACGACCGTTGGGGCATAGTCGGCGAAGCGGGCGCGTTCGTCGACCCGCTCTATAGCCCTGGCAACGACTTCATCGCTCTGGCCAACTCGTTCACCGAAGAGCTGATTCGAGTCGACCTGGCGGGGGAAGACCTCGAAACGCGGACTCGGGAGCTCAACATTCAATACCGCGTCCTGGTCGCCGGCGCGCTCGACATCTTCCGTGACGCCGCGCCAATCTACGGGCATGCGCCCGCGATGTTGGCGAAAATCTACTGGGACAATTTCGCGTATTGGACTTTCCTTTGTCAGTACTACCTTCGGGGGATTTATCGACTCAGCGGCGCCAAGCACCAGGCACAGGTCGAAGCCGGCCAACGCATCTTCGAGATCTCCAATTACGTCCAGTCGCTTCTACGCGAATGGGCCCTGCTCGCGCCTCACGAGCCCGAGGCTCGCTTCGAAGACGTGCCGGCATTTCCTTCCATCCTCGTCGACACACACATGGCGCTCCAGGATGAGATGACCCCAGACGAGACGCTGGCGTACGTCCGCAAGCGCGCTCAGGAGGCCGAAGAGATTGCCGGAGAGCTCCTCGTCAAGGTCCTGTCTCGGCTCGGGGAGCCCAAAGCATCGGAGCTCCTGTCCAAGCTCGGCATCGAACGGTGGAGGCTCCGCATCAGCGCCGATCGCATTCGAGCCGAAAAGGAAAAGGGCCTCGCCCGGCGCCGCGCCCTTTCCCCTCTTGCCAGGGATGTCGAACGCTCGCTGGGTCGAACTCCGGCCAAGACCGACGAAGCACAGATGTTCGCATTGCTACGGCCCTTGCTGCTGGAGGTTGAAGCGGGGCCGCGCGTGCGAGCGGGAGCGTGAGCCGCTCTGTGCAGGATCGAGAAGCGGCCCAGGAACTTCTGAAGCTGCTGGGCGGCAAGTGGATCGCAGCGGCCATCTCCGCCGCGGCCCAGCTCGGGATTGCAGACGCGCTCGAGAGCCGTCCCTTGAGTGAGGCCGATCTCGCAAGTGAGTTGAGCTGTGACCCGAGCGCTCTAGGCCGCCTGCTCGGCGTGCTAGCCGCCGAGGGTTTGCTGGAAACCGACGAGCAGGACCGCTTTCGGACGACCGTGCTCGGGGCCCAGCTTGGGCGGAACGCGCTCGGACCGCTCGCGGAGTTCGTCGGCGCTCCGTTTTCCTGGTCGCCCTGGCTGCGGCTCAAGGACGCCGTACAGACCGGCAAAGCCGCGTTCGAGCTCGAGCACGGACAAGACCTCTTCGGCTACCTGACCAGCCATCCGAACGAGTCCGCGATTTACAATGCCGGCGTAGACGCATTCACCCGGCATGACGCGCAAGCGCTCGCCGCCGTGTTTGACTTTTCCGACATCGAGACGGTTGCCGACATAGGCGGAGGGATGGGGACCCTGCTCATCGAGCTGCTTCGCCAATGGCCTCACTTGCACGGGGTACTGTTCGATAGGGACCATGTCGTTCGCGCCGCGGAGCAACGCCTCCGGGAGGCGGAGCTTCAGACGCGTTGCAGCTGCTTGGCCGGAGACTTCTTTTCCGGGGTCCCCGCCGGCGCGGACATCTACATCGTTCGACACATCCTGCACAACTGGGGTGACACCGAAGCGGCGACGGTGCTCCGAAACTGCGCCGCTGCGTTGGCGCCCGGCGGCAAGGTCCTCGTCGTCGAGGGCATCCTCCTGCCCGGACATCGCAAAGACACGACTCGCCTGCTCGACTTGGAAATGATGGTCTTGTCGGGGACGGGACGAGAGCGAAGCAAACCGCAGTTCCGGCAGCTCTTCAACGATGCGGGGCTCCGGCTCACAATGACCGTTCCACTCGCGAGCACCGCGCGCCTGATCGTCGCTGAACCTCGACACGCCAAGTCGAATGTGTGAGAAACGCGCATGACCGATGTCCCGCGCGAAGGGATTCGTTCCGGCGCACTGCTTCAAGGCCTGTTCATTCTCCTCATCGCTGCCGCGCTCGTCGGCTGCGCCAATTTCCGGCGACTGCGCAAGAATCTTAAGGTGATGAAACAAGCGAGCACGGTCTCCGGTCGAGTCGCGGCAGGGGACTGGAAAGGCGGCCCGATCGACGTCTATTTGTTCGACGTTGACGAGAGCGTCGGAAAGCCGGTCCGGGTGAGCCAGTTTCAGACCCTGAAGGAGCCTGGCAAGTACTCGTTCAGCGTGCGTCCGGGCTACTACATGATCGGGGCGGCCGAGGACGTGGACCGTGACGGCGAGCTCGGCGCCGGCGAGCCTCACGCGCTCTACAACGACTTCGAGATCCTCAACGTCGCTCCCAACAGCAAACGCTCCAGGTTGAACATGGAGCTCAGTGAGGCGCGAGCTCCGGCGTTGGACCGGTTGGCAGCACAAGACGTCCCCGTCGACTACGAGCTGCACATGGGCGACCTGGCGCAGCTCGACGACCCGCGCTTCGAACCTTCGAGCGGCTCGATGGGCATGTGGCAGCCCCGCGATTTCTTCGACAAGTATGGCGCGGGCGTCTTCATGCTGCAGGAGTACGCAGAAGACAAGGTGCCCGTGCTCTTCATTCACGGCATGTCGGGGCATCCACGGGAGTTCACCACGCTCATCGACGCGCTCGACCCGTCGCTGTATCAGGCCTGGGTATATCAGTACCCGAGCGGCGTGCGCATCCAAGTCGCGGTGACCGCACTTCACAAGATGCTCGAGACCATCCATGCGAAGAAGAAGCTCGAAAGGCTTTGCGTCGTCGCCCACAGCATGGGCGGCCTCTTGGCCCACCAGCTGGTGCGCGACCAAGTCGATGCCGGCACCGATCGCTACGTGAGGTTCCTGGCCACTATCGCGTCACCGCTTGGCGGGATCCCGAGCGCGGACACCGGGGTCAAGATGGCACCGCAAGTCGTGCCTTCCTGGCGCGACGTCGGCCCCAAGAGCGAGTTCATTCAATCCCTGTTCGATAGGCCCTTCCCGCCGGACATCGAGTACGCCCTCTACTTTGGATTCGGAAGCAGCTCGAAGAAGTCGAAGCAGGGAACGGACGGCACGGTCCTGGTCCGGAATGCGCTCCCCCGCGAAGCGCAAGACGCCGCCACCGTCGTGTCAGGCTTCGCCGAGACCCACACGGGGATCCTCGTCAACCAAGCGACGGTCCAGCAGCTCAACGAGGACTTGTCAGCGCTCTGCCTCGCTGGAGACTGAGCTTACTCTCGCTGACTGGGCCGATCCCGGGTCTTGCCTGTCGCGTCACCCATGATCACGGCGCACTTGGGCGCAGTTCAGACCCCAAAGCGCTCTCGATACTCGACGAACTCGGCCCCAATTTGGTCCGGGGTGAGTCCGTAGTCGGCAATGTCGTAATCGTGCTCTCCAAACTGGGCGGTCGGATCTTCGGCGATGCGGGCGCCGAGTTGCTCCGTCAGCTGGGCGCCGAGCGGCAGGTCGAAGTGGCGATAGATGTCTTGAATGATTGCGAGGGGCCTCACGCGAAGGTCTCCGAGACGCACGTCGTAGATCTGAGATGTCGGGACGGAGCGTCTCGCCTCGAGGCCCCGTTCGATTCCACGACGCGAATACTCGAGCCAGAAGCGACCGACCTCGTGCAGGTCGAGGCGCCGTTGAAACTTCGACGCGATGCGTGCGCTCAAGCTGCACTGGGACCCGATCGCGTCAACGGGGTCGCGGTGTGTCTGAATCAGTTGGGCGTCCGGGTACACGGCGAAGAGCGCCGGCAAGTTCCATAGGTGCCACGGGGACTTGAGAAGCCATCGCTCTTCTGAACGCTGGGCCCAGAGAATCTGCAGTTGGCGCTTGTGCCAGCAGTACGGCCCGACCATGTCCCAGTCGAGTGTGCGTCTGCCGAGGCCATAGGCGCCAAGCCCTACGAAAAGCTTCATGTGAGCCATGTCGTTTTCGAGAAGGAAGAAATCCTCTTCGTATGCCTCGACCGTGACCTTGTGCGCCACGGCCTGCTCCGGGATCATCACATCGTCCATCGCAACTTCGTGCCCGGCGCGCCAACGTCGCCACTTTCCGTCCCCGAGCAAGTCACGACTGCGACCCACTGGATGCGCGAACTCCCACATTCGCCCGACGCGACTGCTCGGGTCGGCCGCCAATACGTTGTGAAGATAGGTGGTTCCGGTGCGAAAAAGCCCGGTGATGACGAGCGGGCGCACGATCTCGATGTCCTCGATGTCGGGGCGTTGCTTCAGCAGCTCCACCAGACGCAAACGATTGCTCAGGTGCCAGTGTAGGATGTAGCGAATCCCGAAGCGGCCGACGGTGTTCCAATCCGTCTCTAGGACCGCGTCGATCGTCTCGTTCAATCGGCCCCGGAAGCTGCCGTCACTGTCGCCGTAGTCGTGAAGCCCCGTGAGCCGCTCGGCGAGCTTCATCACGCGGTCGGCGTCGATGCGGATCAGCGGTTTGCGCAGCGGGTCGCCAAGCAAGTTGACGGCCGAGAGCGGAAAGGTCGGGGCCATCGATTTGGGTGCTAGGCTCATGCGTGCTTGCCCGACCCTATCAAATCGCGCCGAGTCAGCCGAAAATGTCAACGGAAAAGGCGACGCACCGCCCAGATGGCGATGCCAAAGGTCGCCGCCGCGCCTAGACCGAACAGCAAGCGCGCAAGCGCGTCGTTGACCTCGGTGGGAATGAACGGGAGATAGCGCTCGATGGTCCCGTCCGGGGCATAGAAGGTGAGCCAGCCGGCAAACGCGGCGACGCTCAACAAGGTGACGGTCGTGACCGCATCGGCGGCCCGGTGGTCGCGTGCGAGTAGCAAGAAACCGAACAGAACGGACACCGCTCCAGCGCCGAAGACGACCTGTCGGGGCGCCGCGAAGATGATGTAGTCCTCAGGCAGAAGCCCGAGCGAAGCCGCGCAGGCGGCAATGCCGCCGACCAGGCACAACGATGCGACCAGCTTCCCCACTGAGCCGCAGCATAGCGGATCTAGCCGGCAAGCGCGCTACCCCAGTAGTTGTAGGAGAGAAAACGCAAGCCCGGGATGTACATTCGCTCGTCGACTTCGACGCGGAAACCGCTCGATTGCAGCAAATGCGGAATGTCCCGATTCAGGTTGCAGCCGCCGGCAAACCTGCGCCATGCCGGATTGATTCGGTTCTGCCACTTCTGAACAGCCTCGTCTGGGGCTAAGCCGTGCTCGCAGAAGAGCAGCCTACCGCCGGGGCGCAGAACGCGATGCATGCCATGAAGCGCGCGGCGCGCGTCAGTGATCGTGCACAGCGTATAGGTCACCACCACCGTGTCGACGCTGTTCGTGTCGAGCGGGATCTCTTCGCCAGGCAGGTCGATGAATTCCAGCTCGAGATCGGCGCCATCGAAGTTCTTTCGCGCGAGCTGGCGCATCCCTTCGGAAGGTTCGAGGCCCCAGACTTTGTCGACCTTGTTGCGATCGTAGAAACCCAAGTTTAGGCCGCTTCCCATTCCGATCTCGAGAACCTCGCCCTCGGCAAGCGGCACCACTTTCTGGCGTTGCTTCATGTTCGGCTTGGACGAGCAAGCGAGGTTGACGGCTCGGGGGAGGATGTAGCGATCGTAGAAACCCATCTGCTCGGAGGTGTACCAGCTCGAGGGGTCCCGCGCCCGAGCCTCGCCCGGTCGGGTCCTCAACTCACGGAGGGGGGAGGAAATTTCACGTATTCGTCGACGAGAAGCTCGGCGAGCTCGCGGTTTGGAGGGCGTTCGCCTTCTATGCGGCCGCGCTTCTTCAGGTCGGCGCAGAGGGTGTCGAGCACGGTATTCGCGTCCAAGTCGTACGTCCGATTTCGCCAGGCTTCACGCTCGGCTTCATTTCGGAAGCAGTAGGCCTTCCACGAGATCGAAAAACGCATATCGTCCCATTGATAACGGCCGACTTCCGCTTTGCCGTCGCGCACGACCCAGTTGCCATCGCCTTCAGGGTGGAGGCGCATGCGTGGCAGAAATCGGGGAATCGGGCGGTCGATCTCCATCATGCGATCGACGCCGTGAAATACGCTGTCGGTGTCCATGATGACCGCGGTGTTGAAGTGCACGTCATAGGCTCGCGCCGCACCGTCGATCCCATCCGGATAGAACGCGAACTCGCCGCCGTTTGTATCTTGGTACCAGGAGACGGAGGTCGCTATGGGCATGCGATAGTCGTCGAAGAGACCCGAGTGGTGCGCAACGACGATGAGCCACTGGGGATGCAGCTTCCGATTGAGTCCGCGGAACTCAGGCACATCGGTATGGACAGCGAGCTCCTGCCCCGGAAGCAAGAGGTTTGCATAAACGATGGCGGGCTCGATGATGGGGCGATCGAAGATTGCTCGGGCCGCCTTTATGAGGCGTTGGTTCTGGTACAGGGCCTCGATGCCCGGCGCGAAAACCTGATCGCCGTAAGCGTATGTCTCGCGGAAGTAGTTCGTGCGTGCGACGAGCGTACCGAGATCCGCATCACGAAGCCCCAACCGGCCGCCGGTGCGTAGGAAGTTGAAGGCAGCGTCGAAACGCTGCGGCAGCCCCTCTCCGATACCGTCGTTGAGGCCCTCCTCGGAGTACATGCCGTAGCTGCCGAAATCCTCACAGAGCTGAACCAGCGAGCGCGCGTGCGCCTCATCGAGAAACGGGTCGAGCTCGACGTAGCGATTGAAGAAATGACTCTGCATGGGCGCTGCCAGCTTGGCTGTTGGCTTTGTACCATGAGGCAGTGATGGGGACCGCTCGGCCTGCTCCAGCCGTCTCAGGATCGGTGTTTGGGCTAGCCCAAAACGAGCGCTTTGGGCATGCTCGGAATATGTTCTCAAATCGACGTTACCTCGGCGTCTGCACCGCGCTGGCAGTTCTCGCATCTGCGTGCACCAAAGCCTCCCAGCCCTGCCCGCAGGCCACAGGGCTCATCGGTGACGGGGTTGCCCGCTTCGCCCCCGCTGCTGTGTCGTGCTCTGCGCTCCCCGCATCGATGGCGCTGGTCGAACCTCGATTCGTCGAAGGCTCCATCCCGGCGGAGTGGCGCACGCGGCCGACATTCTCGACCGATGGCGACAGGGCTCACGCCACCGTCTCAATCGAGGCGGGCACCAGCTTGTATGGAACCGGCGAAACCGCGGGGCCGCTATTGCGCAACGGAGCCATCACCGAAACCTGGGCGGAGCAACCATTCCGCAATCCGCCGCCCACGGGCCTGTCTCCGCTCGAGTATGATGACGACTTCCTCAACCTGTATCAGGCGCACCCCTGGGTCTTGGCCGTGCGGGCGGATGGTTCTTCTTTTGGCGTACTCGCCGACACGACCTACCGCACGCGAATCGACCTGACCTCCGGGATCGAGCTCTCGGCCGATGTGGCGTTCCCGGTCATCGTCATCGAAGGCGCGACACCGCAGGAGGTGCTGACGCGGCTGAGCGAGCTCACGGGTACCATCGAGCTGCCGCCTCTCTGGTCGCTCGGCTACCAGCAGGCGCGCTGGTCCTACATTCCGGACGCGAAGGTCCGGGAAGTCGCGGACGAGTTCCGCGCCCGCTCGATTCCCTGCGACGTTCTTTGGATCGACATCGACTACATGGACGGCTTTCGAATCTTCACGTTCGACGAGGAGCGCTTTCCAGATCCGAGCGGGCTGAACGACTACCTCCATGCAACCGGTTTCAAGTCGGTGTGGATTCTCGACCCAGGCGTGAAGGTCGAGCCGGGCTATTTCGTGTACGACGAAGGGCTCGAGGGCGACCATTTTATCCGAAGGCCCGAGGGCGAGCTCTTCGTCGAAGGCAGCTGGCCCGGCGATTCGGTCTGGCCGGACTACACCAATCCCGAAACCCGGGCCTGGTGGGCAAGCTACATTCCCGACCTCCTCGGCAACGGAATCGACGGCCTCTGGATCGACCTGAACGAGCCTTCGATCGTCTTCCCACCCGGTGTTCCATTTCCGGGCGACCTTCTGCACGTCGGCGGCGGAGGCCTTCCGCCCGATACGCATGCGCGTTACCACAACGCCTATGGCCTTCTGATGTCCGAGGCAACGCTGGACGGCATGAAGATGGCGCGCCCGGAGCGCCGCCCGTTCCTGCTCTCCCGCTCCAGCTTCCTCGGTGGACACCGGTACGCCGCCATGTGGACGGGGGACAACTCCGCACGATGGGACCATCTCCATTGGTCGGTGACGATGACACTCAACATGGGCCTGTCCGGGCAGCCGTTCGCTGGCCCGGACATCGGTGGCTTTTTCGGCTCGCCGAGTCCTTCGCTCTACGCGCACTGGATCGGTGTCGGTGGTTTTTTCCCCTTCAGTCGAACGCACACGATCCAGCTCTCTGAACCTCAGGAGCCCTGGTCCTACGGACCGGAGGTCGAAGCCATCGCTCGCATGGCGATCGAGCGACGCTACCGTATGCTGCCGTATCTCTACACCTTGTTTCGCGAGGCTTCGCTCAGCGGCTTGCCGGTCTGGCGACCGGTCTTCTTCGCTGACCCGGCCGACGCATCGCTTCGTGAAGAAGACCATGCTTTTTTGATAGGCGCCGACGTCTTGGTGGAGCCGGTGCTCACCGAAGCCGATCCCCACGAGTTCAGAATCCCCTCGGGTATTTGGCGCGAGCTCACGATGGTCGGCGAGGATCCTTCATCGACCCCCGAGCTCCCGGTCATGAAGCTCCGCGGCGGTGCGATCCTACCCTTGGGCCGGGTGGTTCAAAGCACGACCGAAGCGCTTCTCGACCCGCTTACCTTGATGGTTTCCCTGGATGCCGAAGGCCGGGCGACAGGCGTTCTCTACGAAGACGATGGCGAAGGCTACGGCTACCAGACCGGTGACTACCTACTCACTACGTACTCGGCCGTGCAGTCGGGTGATCGGGTCGAAGTCGGCGTCGCGTCGGAAGAAGGTGAGCGCGAAAGGCCGGCGCGAATGGTCACCGTGATCGTCGTCACCGACAGCGGCAGCTTCCAGGCGAGCGGCGCCGACGGTTCCACCATCGGCGTTTCACTCGGCGGAACCTAGCAACCGCCCCAACCGCGGCCGATCCTCCATGACCAGGCGCAACCGCGCATGTTAGAGTCACGCCGTGATCAGCAACAGCCGCAGGAGAACCCAATGAAGCAGATACCTCAATCCCATGCAGACATTCTCGACAAGCCCGCTTTTGCGCACTTGTCGACGCTGATGCCCGATGGGAGCCCGCAGGCGAGCGCAGTCTGGGTCGACACCGACGGGCCGACGATCCTGGTCAACACGGCGGAAGGTCGGCTCAAAGACCGCAACGTCCGCCGTGACCCCCGGGTCGCCATCTCCGTGACCGACCCGGAGAACCCCTACCGCTCGCTCATGATTCGTGGCCGCGTCGCGAAAATCACCAACGACGGCGCGGATGAGCACATCAACCGAATGGCCAAGAAGTACATGGGGGTCGACGAATACCCATTCCGACAACCTGGCGAAGTCCGCGTCCTCTACTACATCGAGCCCGAGCGCGTCGCCGCGATGGGCTGAGCAGGGCGGCTCGACTAATTACGAGGAAGCTCTGCCCAAAAGATTCCGCGGAAGTCACCTGCTGCGTAGCCAGTCGCTTGGTCGGTGGGGTAGAGCTCGTCGAGCTTCGTTTGAAGGTCCGGCGCGAGGGTCGCACCATGGCAAGTGACGCAGAGCGGCTGCATGAAAATCGGCTCGGCATAGCCGACGGTGTTCTTGTCGATCGCGACGACCGCCGGTTCTCGGCGCTCGGGGTCCGTCTCGTAGACGTCCAGGATCGATTGCATCCAAGGTTTGGCAGCGTTGCTCGGGTTGCGAAGCTTCCCGCTGGCGCGGCCGACTTCGACGCCCCCGAGGCTCGCTTCGGCGGCGAGCTTTGGCGCTTCGACTCGACACGTCGAAATCGCGGCCACCGGTCCATCCTCCAGGCCGCTGACCAGCGCGCCTTTGAGGCGCTGCTTGAACGGAAGCACCGCTTCGGCACCTGCCGCCTTCCACTTTGCTTGATTTAGCTTCGAGCCCGTGCACGCCGGCGCAGCTAGAAGAAGCGACAGGATCATGGCAATCCGCAACATAACGCGTGGTTTGGCCCGTGAAGAGGATACGATCAAGGCGCCGCGGAAGCGTGCCTGCCACCGATCGCTAAGTTAGGATGTTCCGATGCGGTTTTCGTGCCTCGCGCTCTTCGTTACCTTCGCGATGCTTTCACCGGCGGGGGCGCGCGCCCATTTGGGTCTAGACGTGCCCACGTCGCGCTACGGTCCCGACACCCTCAAGACCGGTCCCTGCGGAGTCGCCGGCGGCGAACGAACGACCAACGTGACGTACTTCGAACCCGGCGAGACGATCGAGGTGCGTTGGGACGAATACGTCGATCACCCAGGGCACTATCGAATTGCGTTCGACGACGACGGCGTTGACGATTTCGTGGATCCCGCAACGATGATGGAGCTCTACTCCAACGACGCCGTGCTGCTCGACGGGATCACCGACAGAGGTCAAGGGGAGCGCGACTACGTGGCAACCGTCACCCTACCGGAGCTGAGTTGCGACAATTGCACGCTTCAGGTCATCCAAGTGATGTACGACAAGCCTCCGTACACGACGCCGGGCAACGACATCTACTACCAGTGCGCCGACCTGGTGCTCCGCGAAGCGGAAACGTCGCCGGACGCTGGCACCGACGCCGGCACTGGCACGGACGCTGGCACTGCCGCTGGCACTGACGCTGGCACTGGCACTGGCACTGACGCTGGTCGGCGCACGGGTGCAGAGGCCGGTTCGGGCGGTGGCGGCGGCTGCAGCGTCGGAAATGGGACCATCGCCGAGCTTGGAGCGTTTCCACTCCTCTTACTTATTTTCCTGGGTCGTCTTGCCCGCAGGCAACGCTTGCTCGTATAGAGAGGCGCCATGCGTATCGCGGATTTGTACGCGGCCGACGTCGGGCCCGTTTACTCCCTCGAGTTCTTCACACCCAAGAACGAGGCAGGGCGCAAAGCGCTATTTCGGGCCGTCGAACGGCTCCAAGCGATGAAGCCGGGTTTCGTCTCGATCACCTGCGGGGCGGCTGGCACGACGCGGGAGCGAACGGCCGACTTGGCAATCGAGCTGCAAAAGGAGTTCGGGCTCACCGCGATGGCCCACCTGGTCTGCACCGGCACCACGCAGTCCGAGCTCGAGGAAACCCTGCGGCACATGCAGGCCAACGGTATCGACAACATTTTGGCCCTGCGCGGCGATCCGCCGAGGGGTGCGACCGACTGGACGCCTGTCGAAGGGGGCTTCTCGCACGCAGACGAGCTCGCCGCCTTCGTTCGCGAACGATTTTCGCTTGGCCTCGGTGGCGCCTGCTACCCGGAGAAGCACCACGAGGCGTCGAGCCTTGCCGCCGACATCCAAAATCTCAAGCGCAAGGTCGAGGCCGGCGCAGAGTTCCTGATCACCCAGCTATTCTTCGACAACGACAAGTACTGGAGCTTCGTCGAGCGGGTTCGCGCAGAGGGCATCGAAGTCCCCGTGGTTCCGGGAATCATGCCTGTTCTCAACCTGACGAACCTGCAGCGCATCTCTTCGCTTTCGCCTGGGACAAGCATTCCGGCCGAGCTCGAAGATGCACTCCGCGAAGCCGGAGATGATGACGAGGCTGCACTTCGAGCAGGCGTCAGCTTCGCGGCGAAACAATGCCGTGCGCTGCTGGCGAACGGCGCCCCAGGCATCCACTTCTACACACTGAACCGATCCAAGGCCACGCTGCAGACCTTCGCAGCGCTTTGAGACAGTCACGGACTACCCGGGTTGCCCCGCGTGCAGCCGCAGATATGTCAGGAATTCCCGCCGACTCTGCGGCCCAGCTCGCCGGTGGGACGGTCGCCGCAGCACAGGGTCCTCGTCGATGGCGAGCTTTGCTTTCGACAGATCGTCCTCTGCAATCGCGCAACGCGTCGCGGTTACGTCGATGCCGTAGACCTCCGCCGCGTTGAGCCCGAGGATCTTTGCTTTCGCCTCGGTGCTGAGCGCAGGGTATCCGTACATCTCTTGCATGCTGACCGGAATCTCGAACGCGCGAAACGCGCTGATCTGATCTTGCGGGGTCCCGTACCAAATCGAGTCCGTGCCCCAGAGGATTCGATCTTCGCCTAGATACAAAAGCAGCTTGCCGAGGACATGCGCGGCTGCTTCCGGCCGGGTCATCACGAAGCGCCAAGTGCTTCCAAGCTCGGCGTAGACGTTGCCCTGCTTGCCGATCTCGTTCTCGAGCACCGCCTTCACCAGGGTGTCGACGCCCTGAGTCGAATTAGGGTCGTACGGCCCCTCTGGCACGTTCACCTCGAAGCCGGAATGGTAGACGATGAAGTTCACGTCGGGATACATCGGCGCGACGACGCCGATGTCGTCAGCGGAGGAGATCGAAGGATCCAATCCAAACTGCGACAGGCCCTTGTGGGCGCAGATGAGCTTGACATCCAGCTCGCGCGCCTTCTCGATGAATGGAATTCCGATGGCCGCGTCGTCGAGGCGCCAACCGCCGAACTGGGTGTACACCTTCCAGGCTGCGATGCTCTGCTCTTCTTTGAGCGCTTGCATTCCCTCGAGCTGCTCGGGTCCACGGTCTGGGACGACGATTCCATGGATGACCATGCGCTCGGAGCCGGCCATCCGATTGACGATTTCTCGAGTCGCGGCGGCTTCGTCGGTTTCGAGCGGATTGTCCCCCGGGACTGCCGGCACCTGGGACAGGACCGCCACCGCGGTGTCGCTGTTGACGAAAACCTCCCGGATGTAGTGGTCGGCATCGAAACAGTCGACGAAGTCGAGCTCCCCGCATCGGGCCTGCGGAAACGTCGAAAGGGCACCCTCGAAGCCGCCTCCGTCTCGCCAGGCGCCGTCAGGATTCACGTGATGGGTCTGAACATCGAAAATGAACTCGTCCCCTTCGAGCGGCGCACAAGCCCCCGCGTCCTCCATCATCCCTGCGTCCACGTCGTATCCGGCCGCTCCGCCGCTTTTCGAACAGCCATACACCTGATTGATCACCCAAAGCGCCGACGCCGTACCCATCGTGCTCGAAACGAAGTCGCGCCGAGAAACCCCTATCCGTTTTGCTTTGTCAGCGCTCAGACGATGAAACGTTTCCTCGGCGATTCGGTCGCGCTTCGTAGGCACAGGAGGCTCGAACTCGCCGTTCGAACCAGTCCGAAACGGAATCGGAGACTCAATCGGAAACTCAGGCGAGCTCTTCTTCACGAGACGAACCATACCGCGAATCCCCCAATCCGTCGCTACCACTGACGTCACTGGTGGCCATGGCAACGGTCCACCATACGATCAGAGAACGGCTCGCGACGGTCGTGCTCGGGATTGGGACCCACTCGCCCCCTATTCCTCAAGACGACCCACGGCTAGGCTCGACCCAATCCCTGTGCTGCCCATCCCGAGCCGTTCTCCTATTGAATGGATATGGATTCAGGGGCGCGGCGGAACGCGATGCGGGGGTTCGGCGGCGTGTGAGTGACAATCGGCAAGACAGCAATCCGCCCCGATTGGCGCGAGCTCCGAGGGGCGGCTTGCGTGGCCTAGGTCCCCAGTCCATCCGGCCACATCTGCAAGCCGCCCCGTCCGTTGAACTCCCGTGTCGCGTTCCGCCGCGTCCCGCTACGCGCGCGCTAGGCGCCCTTCGCCGCGTCGATGAATCGTTTGACCAAATTGGGGTCCTTGCGACCCGGCTTCGATTCGACCCCTGATGCGACGTCGACTCGGAACGGCTTCACCGCGCGCACGGCTTCGGCGACATTGTCGGGTGTCAGGCCGCCGGCGAGGGTCAGCTTGCGCTCTTTGGCGACCTCGGCGGCGATCGCCCAGTCAAAGGTTCTGCCGGTGCCACCGGGCATGCCAGGAACACTGGCATCGAGGAGGATATGCCCGCCGGGGTAGCTCCGTGCGAGCACGATGGCGGAGCCGTCCTTCACAGAGATCGCCTTGTACGCATTGGGCAATAGCGCGGCGAGCAGCTCGGGCGGCTCTGCCCCATGTAGCTGGGCCCAACCGATGCCGGTTTCGCGCAAGATTTCGCGGACCTGCTCCCGGCTGAAATCGACGAATACCCCGACCATTTGGACATGATCACCCCCGGTCTCGACGATCGCGCGGGCCATCCGAGCATCGACGCATCGGGGAGAGGCCGGCCAGAAGTTGAGGCCGATCGAGTCGGCGCCGGCCTCGATGCAACGCAGTGCGTCGTCAACGGTGGTTAACCCGCAGATTTTGACCTCGGTCATGTCCGGAGGATGGGCCGACACCGTCTCTTCGTCCAACCAGCACGGGGGCGCTTGCCGATCGAGGACCCCGGTTCTAAAAGGGCAACCAGCCGGACCCGGAACACGGGCGCAGGGGCTCCTGCGGGACTAGAATCGATGATAGAGCATGAAAACAACTGCCGCTGCGCGCGTTGAGCCCAGTCCGCGTGAAACTCTAGACTCCGTCGTGATTCGCTTCGCCGGCGACTCGGGCGATGGAATGCAACTCACCGGAAGTCAGTTCACGACTGCCACGGCAGACGCGGGAAACGACCTGGCGACATTTCCAGATTTCCCGGCGGAGATTCGCGCTCCGGCCGGCACGACGTACGGGGTGTCGGGCTACCAGATTCAATTTGCGTCGCACGACGTGCTGACTCCGGGTGACACCCCCGACGTGCTGGTGGCCATGAACCCTGCGGCGCTCAAAGTGAACAGCGAAGTGCTCAAGCCCGGTGGCCTGCTGGTCGTCAACACCGGCGCATTCAGCACCAACAACCTCAAGAAGGCGGGCTACGACAGCAACCCGCTCGAAGACGGCTCGATGGATCGCTTTCGCATCTTGTCGCTCGACATCAACAAGATGACGCTCGACGCGGTCAAAGATGTCGGTCTCGGCGCGAAGGAGTCCAATCGCTGCAAGAACATGTGGACGCTCGGACTCATGTATTGGCTCTTCGGTCGCGAGCGCGACCAGACGGTCGCGTGGCTCAAGCACAAGTTCGCGAAGAATCCCAAGGTGGCCGAGGCAAACATCGCCGCGCTCAATGCCGGTCACATCTATGGCGAGAACGCGGAATTGCCGCACGGCATCCACGCTTATGAGGTGCCGGCTGCGCATTTGACGCCCGGCGAGTACCGAAACGTCAGCGGCAATGAAGCCACCGCCTGGGGGCTCGTCACCGGTGCACAGCTTGCCGGCCTGAAGATGATGTACGGCTCTTACCCGATCACACCCGCCTCGAGCCTCTTGCACCAGTTGGCGCGCCTCAAGCATTTTGGCGTGACGACCTTTCAAGCCGAAGACGAAATCGCGGCGGTTGCCGCCGCGGTTGGCGCGAGCTTCAGCGGCTCGGTCGGAGTGACGGGGACATCGGGACCAGGCATCGCGTTGAAATCCGAAGCCATCGGTTTGGCGATCGCTGCCGAGTTGCCCTTGGTGATCATCAACGTGCAGCGAGGTGGGCCGTCGACAGGGCTGCCGACGAAGACGGAGCAGTCCGACCTCTTCCAGGCCGTCGTGGGGCGCAACGGCGACGCGCCGCTCGTGGTCTTGGCCGCTGCAACGCCCGGTGACTGTTACTACATGGCGATCGAAGCCGTTCGAATGGCCGTGAAATACATGACACCGGTCATCTTGCTGACCGATGGCTATCTGGCGAACAGCGCGGAGCCATGGCCGCTCCCCGACCTCGACGCGCTGCAACCATTCCCGGTCCAGTTCCATCGTGACCCGGAGGGTTTCCATCCGTTCCTTCGCGACGAGCAGACACACGCTCGCGTTTGGGCGGTTCCGGGCACGCCCGGCCTCGAGCACCGCATTGGCGGCCTCGAAAAAGACCGCACCACCGGACACATTTCATACGACCCGCACAACCACCACCGGATGACCAAGATTCGTCACCAAAAGGTGGCTGGAATCGCGAGGGACATCGAGCGTGCGAAAGTCGATCAGGGCGAGGGTGAAGGCGACTTGCTGGTGGTCGGCTGGGGCTCGACCTATGGCGCGATCAGTCAGGCAGTGGAGGTCCTGCGCGAACGAGGTCACGACGTTTCCCATCTCCACCTCCGCAACATCTGGCCGCTT
Source organism: Myxococcales bacterium (assembly GCA_029862185.1). Classification (GTDB taxonomy): domain Bacteria; phylum Myxococcota_A; class Polyangia; order Polyangiales; family Houyiibacteriaceae; genus SG8-38. The sequence continues at coordinate 34,271 of JAOTXX010000009.1, read as the reverse complement.
CCCGAAGGGCTTGGCGATCTACTTCGCTCCTTCAACAGCGTTTTGGTCCCGGAGCTCAACTTCGGACAGCTCACGATGCTGCTTCGGGCGGAGTTCCTCGTCCCTGCCGAGAGCCTCACGCGAGTGACAGGACAGCCTTTCCGAGTCGCCGGCCTCGTCGAAGCTGTGGAAGAACGACTTCAACGGAGCGCCGAATGAGCACCAACTCTCCGGAAAAATACTCGCGCAAGGACTTCACCTCCGATCAAGAGGTGCGCTGGTGTCCCGGCTGTGGCGATTACGCGATCCTTGCAGCGGTGCAACGCACCCTTCCGAGCCTCGGGTCGACGCCGGAGAACACAGTGTTCATCTCGGGCATCGGCTGCTCGAGCCGCTTCCCCTACTACATGAACACGTACGGCTTTCACACGATTCATGGGCGCGCGCCTGCGGTGGCGACCGGTGTCAAGCTCGCGAACCCCGAGCTCGACGTTTGGGTAATCACCGGTGACGGCGACGGCCTGAGCATCGGAGGCAACCATCTTCTCCATGTGCTTCGACGAAACATCGATCTTCAGGTCATGTTGTTCAACAACCAGATCTACGGCCTCACCAAGGGGCAATACTCGCCCACCTCGCAGGTCGGGCAGGTCACGCCGTCGAGCCCGCTCGGCTCGATCGATCAGCCCGTCGTACCGACGCGATTTGCATTGGGCGCCGGCGCGACCTTCGTAGCGCGCGCGTTCGATATCTCGAAAAAGCTTCCCGAAGCACTGACCGCGGCGCGAGAGCACGAGGGCGCCGCATTCATCGAAATTCTCCAAAACTGCCCAGTGTTCAACGACGGCGTGTTCGATCTCGTCACCGATCGAAAGACCGGCCCTGCCTACCAACTGTGGCTCGAGCACGGGCAGCCAATGATGTTCGGTGCCAACGGGGAGAAGGGCCTTCGTTTCAACGCCAAGACACTCAGCCTCGACGTCGTGACCATCGGCGAAGACGGCGTGACAGAGCAGGACATCATCATCCACGACGAGACCAACCACCAGCTCGCCTGGATGCTCACCGACCTCCCCGACGTCGTCGCCCTCGGTGTTCTTTACCGTAACCGGGGTCCGGTTTACAACGAGAGCGTCGAAACGCAGCGCGAGCTGGCCGAAGAGCGTTTCGGAGGGCCGGATCTACACGCCCTGCTGCGGCAAGGGCATACCTGGACCGTCACCTGAGGGCGCATCCCGGTCGACGGGCAGGGTCAAGACGATGCGAAGTCCGTGCGGTTCACGCACGCCAGCGGTGACGAAACCAGCCGAGCGGAATGCCAAGTCCGCCATTTTGGCGAGCCCGAGCTTCACATTCGGGCGGCGGTCGATCTTGGCGAACGGCGTGAATATCGTTCTAAGGTCTTGTTCGCTCGGGCTCACGCCGTCGTCTTCGATCGTCAACACGGCCGCAGAGCCAACCACGCGGGTTGCGAGTCGGATCGATGCGACGGTCTTCGTCGCTGCCATGAATTGAATCAGCCTGCCGAGGGCGTCCTGGGCCAACCAGAGGTTGAGCCGGGCCACTGGATCTCGGGCACACAGGTCGAGCGTGATGCCGACCTCGAGGTCCGATGCCGCGTTTCTCACGAGGTCGTTCAGAGAAAGGACACGCGTTTGGAGTGGATTGTCGCCAGCGAAAGCAGCGAGGTCACGCATGAGCTCGCGCCCCTCTTCTGCGGCGTTCCGCACCTCGCCCATGTACTTCTCGATCGCAGCAGGGTCTGAAGCGTTCTTCTTGGCGAGATGCGCATTGCCGATGATGACACCGAGGATGTTGTTGATTTCATGAACGATGCCGGCGGCAACGTCTCTCGTTGCTTGCATGCCCTCGGGATGCAAGATGCCTTGTCCCACTGACGGGGCGTCTTCGTCGCGCATGGTCGTCAAACCTCGAGAAGCTTCCTGACCGCACGAATCACTCGCGGCGCTTGAATTGGTTTCTCGATGTAGGCGTTGGCTCCGAGCGCCATCGCGCGGTCGCGATCGTTCGGCGCACTCTCCGTCGTGATAATCACGATTGGGGTCTTTTCATGTCGTGGGTCGCCTCGGACGTGCCGCACGAGCTTGAGTCCATCCATCACCGGCATGTTGACGTCGGTCAAGACCAGATCGAACTGCCCTGCAGCCAACGCGCGGATACCCGCGAGGCCATTGTCCGCCTCCACGACTTCCATTCCAGGAATTCGCAACAGGGACTCCGCCAACATGTTGCGCATCGTCTTGGAGTCTTCGACTACGAGGCAGCGGTACCGTTGCATGGCTAACTCAATCCTACGATAGGAACCGGCGTGCTCAAAGTTCGCGCCTCATCGCCTGCTTGGCCGGGTGAGCTCTGCGAGCATGTCGCCCAGAGCCCAAATCCCGAGTGAATGGTGTTGCACCCCGGTCCGCCGCACGGCCATGGGCATGCCCGAAACCACCGCGGTTTCGGGGGCCTCGACCAGAACGTTTCCTCCTTGCGCGAAGATGTCGCGTGCTCCCTTCGCGCCGTCGTCTCCCATGCCGGTGAGCACAACGCCAATAGCCTTGTCACCGAGCACGCGAGCTGCGGAGCTGAAGAGCTGATCGACCGAGGGGACGTAGTGAGACCCTCGATCGGGCGCAACGACCCGGATTGCCGGGCCGCGGTTTGAGGGAACGAGCTCGATACAGCGACCTCCCGGGCAGACGTACGCGTGCCCTCGAGCGAGTCGCTCATAGCCTTTGGCCTCTGAAACCTTGGTAACGCCAGTCTTGTCGAGCCGATCTGCGAACGTGCGCGTGAACCGAGGGGGCATGTGCTGAGCGATCACCAGTGCTGCGTCGAGATCGTCGTGCAGGTGACGGAATAGCGTGACCAGCGCGCGGGGCCCGCCCGTCGATGCGCCGATCACGATGACCTTGGAGGGCACCCTCTTGAGTACGGTAGGCTCGCGCCTTCGAAGCGTCGGCGTACCGAGGTCCGCATCGAGTCCAAAGACATCCGCCAGGTCATGTTGGAGCGCGAGCGGCGATAGCTGCTGGACGACACGCACCTTCTCGATGAGCTGGTCTCGCAAGCTCTCCAGAGGAGCGTCCACCCCATGTGGCTTTTCGATGAAATCGATCGCCCCGAGCTCGAGCGCGCGGAAGATGTTTTCTTTTGCCGATAGACCCGACACCACGACGACCGGGAGTGGGTGACGGTCCATCAGAAGTTGAAGGAACTCGAAGCCGTCCAGGCGCGGCATGTCCAGATCCAAAGTGATGAAGTCGGGTGGTCTGGCTTCGACCACTCGCAGGGCTTCTGCACCGTCACGCGCAACGTCGACCTCCGAGATTCCGGCAATGTCTCCGAGAACTGCTGCGATGGTGCGGCGATTCAACGAAGAGTCGTCTACGACGAGCGCGCGGAGCTCTCTCACCTAAACGAGCCTCGGGGGCATGTCGGTGAATGGGATCGGGCGCCGGTAGACGATCTCAGTGGTGAGCTGCGTGATCTCGAACGCCGTGCTGGAACGAAGGAGCGACTCGCTGTGGCCGAGGAGCAAATAGCCTCCACGGTTCAGCCTCTGGTAGATGGTCTCCAATACTTTTCTGCGCGACGCATCGTCGAAATAAATCAGGACGTTTCGGCAGAAGGTCACGTCAACGCGCCCAACGATTGCGGCGCGCCGCTGATTCATCAGGTTCAGATGACCGAAGTGGCACATCGCACGGATGCGCGGGTGTACCTGCCTGCCTTCATCGGTTTCGATGAAGTACTTCGCGTACTCGGGAATCATAGCCCTGAAGCTCGCGGCGCCGTAGGTCGCCCCACGCGCCTTGCTCAGGACCCGGCGCGAGATGTCGTTTCCGAAGACACGGACGTCCCAGCCATCGAAGAGTCCGCTGGCATCGAGGAGCATCGCGATCGTAAAGACCTCTTCGCCGCTCGAGCATCCCGCGCTCCAAACGTCGAGCCGCTTCGAGCCGCGTGCAAGCGCCCGCGCCCGGACGGCCGGGAGGACCTCATCGGTGAAGGCTCGAAGCTGGTACGCTTCGCGGAAGAAATAGGTCTCGTTGGTCGTCAGAACCTCGGCCGCTGCTTCGACCTCTCTTTCCGCCTTTGGGTGGTACAGCAAGTAGCGGTAGTACTCCCTGAAATCTTCGACTCCCAGCTCGCGAAGTCGCTCGCGAAGTCGCCGTTCGACGACGTACGCGCAGTCGTCGGCGAAGTAGATGCCACAGAACCTATTGATGAAATCCCGGATGAGACGGAATTCCTTGAGTTTCAGACTCGGCCCTGCGTCGTGCAACAAGGTCACGTCACGCACCTAGCCGAAGGCCGCTCTCGATCGCGTGCCTGACCATGGAATCGGTCTCGTCCGTCAAGGCGCGGCGCAAGAGCTGGCGCGTATACTCAGTGTCGAGGTCGAGCAGCAACTTGATCGCCAAAATGCGAACGTTCCAGGCCGGATGCACGAGGCCTCGGCTCACGAGCCGCTCGGCGTGACGGACGGGCAATGTTCGGGCAGCGCGAAGGCCGGCTTGAAAAATCTCGTCGTCCGCATGCGAAAGCGCACGCTCGACGGCAGTCGCTACTTCGGAATCTCCCAACCAAGCGAGGGCATCCAGCGCTGCGGATACGACAACCGGCTCCCTGTCTTCCAACAGCGCGCGGATGCGGGGGATGGCCCCATTGGCTTCACGCCGTCCGAGGGCCAGAGCCGCCTCAGCGCGCGTCGGAGCAAATGGGGAGTCGAGCGCGGTACGAAGAGGGGCATCGGCCTCCCTCGTGCTCATCTGGCCGAGCGATCGTACTGCCGCGATTTGAACGTCGATGTCTTCATCGGCGACCGCGTATCCGATCAACTGCGCCATGTCGCTTGCGTTCGCGATCGCCAGTGCTTGCACCGCGGCTCTGCGCGTCCGAGGTTCCCCGCTGTGCAGGCCGCGTTTGAGAAGCTCTTCGGCGCGAGGCGAATCGAGCCGCGAGAGAACGTGCGCGATGTCGGCGCCGCCAGGCCCATCGAGATCGGCCTCGTGAAGCGCCTCCTCGACGGCGTCGGGCACTCGCTTCGCAAGCCCTTCGAGCGCGCTGGTCGCCGCGGCGCGAACCTGATGAGACGGACTGCTCAGGCATTGGACGAGTGCTCGGCAATCGCGCGGGTCGCCCCACCACAGAAGGCTCTCTGCGGCAGCCGCCCGGACAGCGTCCGTCGCGTCCGCCAGGTCTCGCTCGATGAGGCTTCGAATCCGATCGCGGGTGGCGGCCGGCACCTCGTCCAGATGCCGGTAGCTGAGCTCGGCAGCGAGCTCGAGCGCGATCGCCCAAACCCGTGGCTCCGCGCCCCGTTGCATGAGAAGCGGATCGATGAGCGCACTTCCCGACGCCCGAAGGGCTACGACCGTTTCCGGGCTGACCACGTCATCGGCAACCGCTTGGAGGACTGCTTCGAGCGAGCTCTCGTCCCGGCACAGTACTGCGAGGTAGGCGGCCCCCTGCCGGGTCGGAGTATCGCCGTGTAGCAGAGCCTCGTGAAGCGCGGGCCGGAACGATTCGCTTGATGCGCTCAATCGCTCGATCAGATCGTCGCGGTCAGCCTGGGTTTCACTTGCAAGCACCGCAATGGCGCGAAGGGCTGCGGACGAGGTTTGAGGTGACGGATCGGCGGCGAGGTCGAGAAGGAACTCCAGCGCGTCGGGCTCGCCGGTCCTTCCAAGAAGCTCAGCGGAGATTCTACGGACGATCGCGTCATCCACCGCCGGAGCGAGCTCCGTCCAAGTCAACCGCGTGCCGAGTCGGGTAAGCCCTTCGAGAACGGAAATGCGAAGAAACAGGTTCGGCGTCGAAAGGCGCTCCTTGAGAAGACCCTCCGCGCGGCTGCCACCGATGCAAACCAGGGCTTCGACGGCCGCAGCCGCCACGTTCCCGTCGGGACCCCGCACCAGCGGTTCCAAATGATCGATCATGCGGGGGTCTCGCGTCTTGCCCATCGCCTCCACGAGGAACTTCTGGGCACCTCCCCCCGCAGCAGCCAACGCGTCGGCGAACTTGTGCGCCTGCCCTTGAGCCACCATCCCGAGCACTTCGATCGCCGCGTTGCGGAGACCGGTGTTGTCGGTCTCGACCAAGCAAGCGAGGAGCGAATCGATGAGTGCATCTCTCTCCGCCGATTGTGCAGCCAGGGAAATTGCTTCACGGCGCACCCGCCAGTCCGAGTCCGACAGCGCATCGACGATCAATGTTAGCGGCGTCCCCCTGGGACGAAGGCTCATCCCTTGGACGGCCCGACGGCGGACGTCCGGATCGGCAGAGTGGAACGCCTCGTCGAGCCCATCTTCGCTCATGGCGTCTCCGAAGGCAGGGACGGCATCTCGTCGGGCGCGACGTCGAAGCCAGGCTGGGCGACCCGGTCTGCGTCGAGCAGAAACACGAGCCTCTCGTGATACCGGTAAGCCGACTTGATGCCTCGCTCGAGATGGCGATCATCCAAGATGGGAACTTCGCGCTGCCGGTCGTTCTCCGACGAAAAGACGTCGTGGACCGCATCCACGACGACCGCGACCAACCCTCTACGAGTCTTGAGGATCAGCCATTTCGTGCGCCGTGTGGGCTCCTGTGGCGCCAAGCCAAAAAGGCACCGCAAATCGACGACGGCCACGACTACCTCGCGATAGTCGGAAACCCCCAGAACAGCGGGATGCTCGCGGGGCAGCTCAATGAGCGGAAGCGGGTTTACGATCTCGCGAATGCGCGCGATCTCGAGTGCATACATGACCGAATCAACCTCGACTCGGATGAGGTCTCTGGCGAGCGACAGACCGTAGGTCTTGCTCTCGCTCACGTCAGACCTCCCAGCAACGCTCGCGGATCGATGAGAATCACCATCTCATCGGCGTCACCCGGCGACTGGGATGGAACACGGGCAACTCCGACGACGTACTCGGAGAGGTCAGCACTCATGGTACTGGCGTACTCGATCTCATCGGGCTGCAATTGAGACACCTGAACCACGCGATCCACTGCGACCCCGATGAGCTCTTCACCGACGTCGACCAGAATGACGCGTCCGAGCGGCTGTCGATCGAGCACCTCGAGATTCAAGAGCGTGGGCAGGTCGACCAGTGTGATGATTTCGCCTCTCACAGCGATGACCCCTAGGAAGTGCTTGGCCGAACGGGGGACCTCGGTCAGGGGCGGTGGCATCAGAATCTCTCGGACGGTGGACAACGGAAAACCGTAGGTCTCGCTCCCAGCAGACACCGCAAGCACAGGGATCGCCGCGTCTTCGCTAGCCGGATCGGGGACGAGAGTGGCTCTTTGTGCACCAGCGGTCATGCGCGTGCCTCCGCCGATGGAAGGGCCTCGGCACCGTCGAAGTACTCGGAGAAGAGCGCGGGCACGTCGAGCACCAGCGCTAGCTTCTGATCCCCCAAGTCCGCGGCTCCAGCGAAGCCGCGAACGGAAGACAGGGTTGAACCAAGCGACTTGGTGATCACGTCCTCTTGGCCGACGAGCTCGTCGACGACGAATCCAAGCTCCCGATTGCCCATCTCGCAGACGATCACGAATCGGCTTTCCTGTGGCTTGGCCCCTCGCAGACCAAACAAGCGGGCGAGATCGCAGATTGGAAGTGTCTCGCCGCGCATGGTGATCACTTTGCGGCCTTGGATCGTGCGGACGTCTTGCGGCGCAAAGGGGATCGCTTCGCGAACCGCGCTGATCGGAAGCGCAAAGAGGCGCGGACCCACCGTGATGATGAGGGCGCGTATGATGGCCAGAGTAATCGGAAGGGTCACCGTGATCTTGGTGCCAATGCCCTGCTCGCTCGCAATCGAAACCACCCCACCCATTCGCAGGATGTTGGTCTTCACGACATCCATACCCACGCCACGGCCGGACAGATCGGTCACTTCAACGTTCGTGCTCAAGCCTGGAAGGAAAACTAGGTTCAACATGTCCTGGCGAGTGAGATCCTGGCTGGCCTCCGCGGTCAGCAAGCCGCGCGACACCGCTCTCTCACGTAGCTTCTGCGCATTCATGCCGCCACCATCATCCTCGACCTCGATGACGACATTTCTGCCCTTGTGATACGCGTTGAGAGCAAGCGTGCCCTCCGCCGGCTTGGCGAGGCGCATTCGCGTGTCGACCGACTCGATACCATGGTCGATGGCATTGCGGACCAGATGCATCAGTGGGTCGGCCAGCTCCTCGACGATTAGCTTGTCCATCTCCGTGTTCGCGCCGGTCACGACGAGGCGAACTTGTTTGTCGTGCTCCCTGGCGGCTTGCCGCACGATGCGCCCGAACTTGCTGAATACCTGACCCAACGGGACCATGCGAACATCGAGGATCCTCGTGCGCAGCTCGGATAGCTGACGTTCGAAACCGCGGCCCAGTCGATCGAGCTCCCGAAGCGAATGCCTGTGCTTGGGATCCCCGTCGAGCCCGGCAACTGCACGACCCACGGCACTGCGCACCAAGGCAAGCTCGCCCACGACGTTCATCAGGTCGTCCAGCTTGCGAATGTCCACACGAACTGAGTTCGCCACCGAACGAAGTGAGGCCTGGCCCATCTCGTCCTCGGGCTGGGGCAGAAGGCTTTGCGCACCGGGGGGGATCGAGGTGAGATTTGGAGGAATCGTCGGCAGATGCTTTTGCTCTTCGATCGCCTCCACCGTCCCGTAACCGCCTTCGAAGTGTGCCTTCAGCTCTGGCTCCGGAACCCGGCTGGCAAGGAGCACCACGAGCTCGATGGACTCGTCATTGCCGCCTTCCAGGCTCGGCAAGTAGGTGATGATTTCAGCGTCGTCGTGCACAACGTCGCGCAGGGCTTCGATTGAGTCGTCGATCGCAGTCAGATCGAAGGTCGCACGGAGACGATAGAGCTGCATCCCCTCTCGGATGCACGCGCGAAGCCGATGTTCTTCGTACTCCGTGAGGACCGAAAGGACCGCCTGCCCGATCGCATACTGATGCAGAGGATCGCCGTCCTCCACCGCCGGCTGAGTGCCAACCGAACGGACGGCTGCCACATAGGCGTCTACTCCGGGAGCTTCTTCGGCCGCCTGTGGGTCTTCGAGCGCCAAGAGCCGTTGAAACCGCTCGACCGAATCGAAGAGCACGTCGAGCAATGGGTCGCCGATCTCGGCTCGGCCGAGACGCAGGTCGTCCAGCAAGTCTTCGAGCGCGTGGGCGATGGTGCCCACGTGCTTGTACCCAAACATCCCGGCAATGCCCTTGAGGGTGTGAACACTGCGGAAAATCCCGTTGATCAGTGACGAAGCGGGACGCTCAGCGCGCTGATGGGCCTCGTCGAGCAGCAAGAGGTCGCGCGACAACGCCTCGACGAGCTCTTGGGCCTCAGCCAAGAACTCCTGCTGTACGTTGTCGCGCGGATCACTCACCCCGACACCCCTTCGATTCCATCGACCAAGCCCCGAATCAGGTTGCGAAGCTCGTCGACCTCGAACGGTTTCGCGAGGAAGGCGTCTGCGCCGAGCGTGGCGCCCTGCTTGGCGTCCAGGCCATCGGCTCGCGTGCTGATCAAGATCTTGATAGCCCCTTGCTGCCGGGGGCTCTTCTTCATGAAGGCAAGGAGCTCGAGCCCATTGATATCGGGCATGTTGACGTCGACGATGACAACGTCGAACGTGTTCGAGGCGAGCAGCTGGAGGGCTTCGAAGCCGGTTTCGGCCTCTCGCACCCTCGCGAAATCGGCGTCCTCCAAAGCCGCACGAACGAATGCGCGCACGGCGCTGCTGTCATCGACGATGAGTGTGTGAAATGTCACCCGAAACCCCCACGGACAGGATAACAGAGACAAAGAGGGGGAGACCCGCTCTATTCACGCCAGAACGAGCGAGATGTGGGCTCATCTGCGGCGCAGGATGAACAGGCGCACAGGCTCCGTAGGAAGCGATAGCTGTAGATCCCCGTCTGGTGACCGTCGTGCCAAACGAGTCTGACCGCGTAATTCCCGACGGATTGAACGTCGCTCAACTCCAGGTTGCCGCCCTCCACGAACCGAATCGGACCTTCATGACCTTGGCACTGCGCACAAGGACAGAAGCCGCGCAAGAGCTCATGCGGATAGACACTCCGGTGCCCGTCGGCCCAGTCGATTTCCATGACTCGAGCGCCGCGGGGCGCACGCAGCTCGATGGGCTCCAAAGCGTCGCTCACGAGGGCCGGCCTTCCCAGCTGCTCGAAGCTGCCGCGGTGCGCTCTCGAACGGTGACCGTGGCATGGTTTGCGTCGAGCTGTGCGAGCGCGTCGCGGATCTCTTGGCGCTCGCGATCGGGCCAGGGCTGCTCGGCGAGCTCGGAAGTCGCCTGAACCACAACCCAGCGACGAAGCGATGCCGCTGACAGAACCAGCCGCCCGCCACCGCAGGCTCGACACACGATTCCCCCCCGCGCAGCATCAAACGACGCAGATCGCCCTGGGGCCGGCGTCTTACCGCACAGGACGCAGCGATCGAGCGTGGGCGCAAAGCCCAGTATCGCGAGCGTTCGAATCTGGAGCGAAAGCAAGGCTTCTTCGGGGGGCGCGCCGTCGTTGAGCGCCGTCAGCAAGCGCACCACAGTGTCGAAGACCGCCGGCTCGGGCTCGTGGTCCGGCACGCGCTCTCGGATGACAGCCAGGGCTGCACCGGCGGCACCAATCGCCTCGAGGTTCCGGAGGATGGCGTGGAACGAGCGGTCGACCGACACCCGCTCGAGGTGCGCGAGCTCACCGCGGCCAGGGCGGAAATGCGCGTTCATCAAGACGTAGGGCTGCAGGGCTCCGCCGAATCGGCGCTGACTCTTTCGCGCGCCCCGGGCAAGCGCGGAAAGCTTGCCGTAGTCCTCGGTTAGGAGCGTGACGATTCGGTCGGAGTCGCGATAGTCGACGGACCGCAATAGGAGCGCTCGGCTTTGGCGGCTTCGACTCGGCACGGCAGTGCGGAGGATAGCTCAATCGGATCGTCCTGTGCAGGCGCGCGGCGAACGAGGGAAAAGGTGGCCACGATGATCGCGAAAAGCGCGGCGGTCGTGATCGCCAGCACCAAAGCCCCGTATTTGCGGCGGCTTTGCACCGTCGCGAGCGGCGCAGGTGGCAATGCTTCCGGGCGCTCCGAGTCGAAACGGGCAAGCACCTCGTCCGCGTCGATATCGACCGCAGTTGCGTACGCCTTGATGAATCCACGAACGAACACGCCGCTAGGCAGATCTTCGAAGCGATCTTGTTCGAGCGACTCGAGCGTCCTGCGGGGTATGCGTGTCGTGCTCGCAACCTCCTCGATCGAAAGATGGCGCGTCTCACGCTCCGTCTTCAACCAGTAGCCGATCGAATCCGCCCTCATCGTGCGTCCTCGAGGAGGGTTTGACACATTCGTCCGTGGTTCGAGTACGGGTCGAGCTCCACGCAACGCTCCAAGTCGGCAACGGCATCTCGACGATGACCCAAACGCGCGCGGACCTCCCCGCGCAACCGCCAGGCTCCCTGAAGCTCCGCGCTCTTCGAACAAGACGGGTCCGCCTCGAGCGCGCCTACGAGCGCGCGCTCGGCGTCTTTCAACTGCTGCAGATGCCAAAACGCTCGCGCCATGGTGTAGTACCCGACGCAGAATCGTGGCTGTATGCGGACCGCCTCCATCGTCGAGGTCACCGTCTCTTGATATTCCGTCAGGTGAAATTGTGCCAGCCCTAGATTACCCCAGGCAAGATGTGGAGCTGTGTTCAGCTCATCGCTTGCGGACTCCCGAAGGACGACGACGGCCTCGTCGTAACGACCGAGCTCGATCAGGCACAGCCCGTAGATGTTGCGAGCCTCCGCAAGCGTGGAGCCGCCGCTCGGCTGCTTTTCGAGAAGCTTGATCGCCGTGGCCAAGTGCGGCTCCGCATTTTGGTAGGTTCGGCGCTCCATCTGGATGAAGCCGAGAAGCAGGTGGGCTTCGGCATTTTCGGGGTCGAGCTCGAGCGCCTTGCGCAGATGTTCAATCGCGCTCGCGGTCTGCCCCTCGTTGCGAAGGCTGGCTGCAAGCTGAAATTCGCGATACGAGCGCTCGCCGTCGGGGGTGCCCGCCGCCGACGTCGTGACACAGCCCATGGCTAGGCAGGCCAGCCAAACGAATCCCCAAGTACGCACCACGAAGTGGGTCTACTTAGTGCTTGGTGCCTGGTCAAGAAGGGGTGTCGGTTTACCGACAGCTCAGGCCGTGCTGAACGTCCTCTTTCAGGGCGAGCAGCGCATGAAGCTGGCGAAGTGCGGATGGATGATTAATGGTGATCGTTTGATCACCTAACGACAAATAGCCGCGATCGCGCAGCTGACTGACCACGGCTTTGACCTGATCGAGGCCCAGTGCAGTTCGGGTGGATAATTCGAGGGGCGAGAGCTCGAGCAACCCCTCGCCGCCGTCGTCGACCGCTCGGAGAAGCGTGTTCAGGACCCGGATGGTGGGATCTGGGAGGAGGAAGTTTTCGAGCTGCTCCTCGGTCCGCTGCAGGCGGCGTACGAGCTGCTCCATGACACGCTCGCCCAGCTCCGGCCGGCGCCGAACGAGCGCGCGAAAAGTGTCACTCTCGATAACGAGGGCGCTCGTCTGCTCGATCGCCTGGGCGGTGGCGCTGCGATGCGCCCCTGGCAGCAACGCTTCTTCGCCAACCAGCTCTTCCGCCCCATAGAGGCCGATACTGCGCTCGACGCCGCGCGCCCGCTTGAACAGCTGCACCCGGCCCTCGCGGATCAAGTAGAGCTCGGTGGCCGGCGCTCCCGCGTAGAAGAGAGTCGCCCCCGCAGAGAAGCTGCGGCGGTACCCTTCGATTCCAAGCTCTTCGGCCGATTCCACCATCCGGCTTGGTTACCCCAGGAGGCCGAAGCGCCGCAACCGCTATTGTGCGAGGTGGCAGGCGACCTCGTGTCCAGCCTCGATGACCCGAAGCCCCGGAACCTCCCGATCACAAAGTCCTTTCTTCGCGATGGGGCAGCGAGGATGAAACGCACAGCCGCTCGGTGGATCGAGGGGGCTCGGCACGTCGCCCTTCAGCAAGAGCCGATGTTGACGCGCGGTCGGGTCGGGCTCGGGCGCCGCGCTGAGGAGAGCCTGGGTATAGGGATGACGAGGTCGTGCGTAAATCTGTTCTGACGTCGCAAGCTCGACCACGCGCCCGAGGTACATGACCGCGACGCGACGGCTCACGTGCTCCACGACGTGAAGGTCATGTGCGATGAAGAGGTAGCTCAGCCCGAGCTCTTCTTGAAGATCGCGGAGCAGGTTGACGATCTGCGCTTGGATGGAAACGTCCAGGGCGCTGACCGGTTCGTCGGCCACGATGAAGGTGGGGGATACCGCGAGCGCTCGTGCGATGCCGATGCGCTGCCGCTGTCCGCCCGAGAATTCGTGCGGGTAACGGCGCATGTGCTCGGGTCGCAGGCCGACACGCTCGAGCAGGGCCGCGATGCGCTGCTCTTCTTCGGATGCGGAGCTCACCTTTGAATGAACACGCAGTGCCTCGGACAGCGCCGCGCGCACGGTCATGCGTGGGTTTAGCGAGCTGTACGGATCTTGGAAGATGATCTGCATCTTGCTACGGAACGGTCGCAGCGCCGATTGCGGCAAATGGGTAATGTCTCGCCCTTCGAAATAGATGCGCCCGCTGGTGGGATCCTGGAGTCGCAGGAGCAAGCGGCCGAGTGTGCTCTTCCCGCAGCCCGATTCGCCGACCAGCCCCAAGGTTTCGCCCGGCATCACCTCGAGGCTAACGCCGTCGACCGCGCGAAGCTCTGCGCGCCCACGCCCGATTCCGCGCGAGGGGCCACTAAACGACTTGCGCAAGGATTCAGCGCGAACGATCGCATGCCCGCTCACCCGGACACCTCCGCGTGAAAGCAGGCGACATCGGATTCTTCGAGCCGCTGCAAGGCCGGCTCTTCGACCCGGCAGACCTCGGTGACGAGGTCGCAACGCTCCTGAAAACGGCAGCCGCTCGGGAGCTCGCGCAGGTCGGGAACCATTCCGCGAATGGTCGGCAGGCGCTCCCCTCGATTGCGTACGCTCGGGAGACTGCGCAGCAGCCCTCGGGTGTACGGATGCTTCGGCGTCCGAAACAGAGTCCGGGTTTCCGCATGCTCGACGATCTTGCCCGCATACATGACCGCAATCTCTTGCGCGAACTCCGCCATCACGCCCAAATCGTGACTGATGAAAATGATGCTCATGCCAAAGTCACTTTGAAGCGAGCGAAGCAAGTCCAGAATCTGTGCTTGAATCGTCACGTCGAGCGCTGTCGTCGGCTCATCCGCAATCAAGAGCCGAGGCTCGCAGGCAAGCGCCATTGCGATCATGGCGCGTTGGCGCATGCCTCCAGACAGCGTGTGCGGATACGAGTCGATGCGCTCGGAGGGCGCCGGGATACCGACGAGATCCAAAAGCTCGACTGCTCGGTCCTTCGCGGCACGACGGCTGACGCTCCGGTGAAGCCGAATCGCTTCGACGATTTGCGACCCGACCGTGTACACCGGATTGAGCGAGGTCATCGGCTCCTGAAAGATCATCGAGATCTCGTCCCCTCGGAGGCTTCGCATCTCCGACTCCGGAAGACGCAAGAGGTCGCGCCCATCGAACAGCGCCTCACCTCCTTCGATGAAGCCGGGGGGGCTCGGGACGAGGCGCATGATCGACAGTGCGGTCACGCTCTTTCCGCAACCGCTCTCCCCTACGATGCCGAGAGTCTGGCCAGGCAACACGTCGAACGAGACGTCGTCGACGGCTCTCAGATAGCCCTCATCCGTCTCAAACGCCGTGACCAGGTGGCGCAGGCTGAGCAGCGGTTCCGTCATGCGGCGCTACCTTAGCACCAGTAGAGAAATGCCGTGCGTTTCAGGGGCAGGATGCGAGCTCAATCGACATGCCGGGGCTTGGCGCTTGCTGGAACGCGCCGTCTGGAACCTCGGGGTTCACCGAAATCGACTTCACCCGAACCGACGTGTCAGCATCGTTGACCTGATCGACGAACCGTACTTTGGTTGGAAACGATTGGCCGTCGACCTCGATGTATTCGTCGTAAGTCGCTTCCCACCGTGTGTCGCCGCTCGCAGCCCGTTCGACCGAGCGTCGAAGGGTGAGGCGCTGCTTGGCCGGCGCCTTGTCGAGGTCGGCCTCGTGTACGGCAAACGAGACTTCTTGTGTCGTCCCATCGGCGGCGACGAGCGTCACGACATAGCGCCCGTCGCGGCACTCCATGGACTGCTCGGTGGCTTCGATCATCGGCGTATCGCCGGTCAGGAGACGAAGCACATTCTCGGCATCGACCGAAATTCCAAGCAGTCGAGCGATGTTCTCAGGGCACGTCGGACCGTGCACAAACGCCCCCGCCCGTGAGTCGCTCAGCTGAAAGCTCTCTCCATCGCTTGTCAACACGGCGGCAGGCCCAACCTGAGTCATCACATCGAAGCGCACCCGGTTCGGCCGCTGCAGGAACATCAAGACGGTGCCTCGAATTCGGCCGTCTCGCCCCCACTGAGTCACCCGCGCTTCGGCTTTGATGGCCTGCCAGCCGGCCTGTTGATCCCTATGGTCGTCGAGGGCCTTGCCCGCATCGCTGCGCATTTGCAGAGGACAGGAGGGAACCGACTTACAGCCCGCGGCGGTCAGCAAGAGCAGGAGCGACGCGGTGAGACACGCGCGCGCCACTAGTTGTTTAGCGCTCCCTGGTTGATCCATTCTTCGACGACCTGGATGCGGGCTTCGCTGATCGAGCCACCAAGCGGCATCCGATCGCCACAGGTCTGCACGTTGCGCATCTTTTGAATCATGATGGACCCGTCCGGATCGAAGGGAATCACGAGCGTGCCCTGCCCTGCGCAGTCACCCGGATCGGCGGCCAGTGCATCGACGACCGCCGACCAGGATTCGGCCGGCCAGTTTGTCGTGTCCGCCGTATCGACACCGCTTAGATTCAGCGCAGCCAGGGCCGCGGGGCTCGCTCCACCCGGGATGTTGCCGTCCAGAGGGTTGTTGGGGTTTTGGTCGGTGTTGTCGTTGCTCGGCCCGTGACAAATCACGCAATCGGTGAACATGATACCGAAGTAGATATCGCTCCAGTTCGGATCGGGAAGGTCGCCCGGCCCGCTGTACACACAGATCTCGTCGTCGACGCTTTGACAAGGCTCGAGCTCGAGCGCTGCGGAAGGCGGCGTCTCCGTCCGCGCAATCGCGGGCGCCTGGCACGCGAGCCAGTTGCGAACGATCTCTTGCCCTTCGCTCGAATCGATGGAAGGCAGCTGTCCCCCGTCGGACTTGCGAACCCATGGAATGGTGTTTCGGACGCTTCGACCCGCGGCACCGGGAGGCATCGTACCCGAGCGAATCTCCTTGATCATGCCCTCGGCCCAGTTTCGGACTTGATTCTGATTGTTCTGCAGGCCCCTTAGGCGCTCGCAATAGGGCGTGCGGTTTTGGCCGCCTTCGCAACTGTCGATCGGCTGCGCGCAGGTGGAATCCTGTGATGCGCCGATGCAGGCGAGATCCACGTCGAAGTTCAGCCCACTCGGCGTGCCGAAGCGGTCGTCTCCTACAGCTGCCGGCGCATGACAGAAGGCGCCATCGCCACATGTCGATTGGACGATCGCCTGACCTTCATACATCGGGAGTCCGTCGGTCTCGCGATACGCGATGTCGAACGCGGCTGGACCTTCGATGGGGCGCCCGTCGGGGGTCTGGCCATCGAGATTACACTCGCCGAGATCGCGCTTACAGCCGATTAGACTCGAGACGCAGAGGGCCGCCACGAGGAACGGTATTAAGGAAGGATCACTGCGGTCGCCAAGCATACGAGCCGGAAAATGGGTCTGATGCCCCGCGGAGTCAAGCGAGTTGCAGGTCGGCTCAGGCGGCAGGTCGAAGGTGTTCCAAGCGCTCGCGCAACTTTTGGCGCGCCCGGACCTCGAGCTGGCGTACCCGCTCTTTGCTGACTCCCATCTCCCGCCCTAGACATTCCAGCGTGCAGGGCTCGTCCGAAAGGATGCGTGCTTCGATGATCCGCTGCTCGCGATTGGTCAAGCTCTGCATCGCGGAGTCGAGGGCCGCACGCACGTGGTGCACCGCCTCGGAACGCGCAACGGACTCTTCCGGGGTCGGCTGCTTGTAGCTCATCCGCTCCATGGCGGTGGGCGCATCGGTCACGCTGGCGTCGAGAGAAAGGTCGCCTCGAGCCAGTAGAGGCCAAAGCTGTTTGGCGCGTGTGAGCGGCATCCCGCTTTCTTCGGCCAGCGCCTCGGGGGACTCGACCGACTTTCGTCTGAACGCCCGCATCGCGCGACGCTCCGTTCGTGTCGTTCCCAATCGGACGATCCGGTATGAACGGACCACATAGTCGCGAATCTCGGCGCGAATCCAATACGCCGCGTATGTGATGAGTCGGCACTTCTTTTCCGGATCGAATTTCGATGCCGCTTTCAAGAGCCCGAGGTTGCCCTGCTGAACGAGATCCTCGAGCGGCACGCCCCAACGCCGATACTCGCGTGCGATCGCGATCACGAACGGCAGGCTCGATTCGATCAATTGAACGCCTGCCGCTTCGTTGCCTTCTGTCCAACGCTGGGCAAGCTCACGTTCGGTTTCAGCATCGAGGATCTCGACCCGCTTGAGCGAAGCGCGGTATCGGTCCAGAGCCGTGGCCGTGATGGCGGTCGACATGCCACGAGGCGGATGCAGTAACCGTGCCGAACGAAGACTTCCAAGAAAACTAAGAGATCTCTCGATACTTGCCGCAGCGGCCGTGGCGTTTCGCCACACGTAGCAGCCTGATCGCCGCGGCAAGCCGCGCGCGCTTTGCACCGAAGGCGCAATTCCCGCGGATGCGCAAAAACGCTGGATTTTTCCGAGTCTACTTTGCCCAGGAAGCCAATTATGCTAGTTTCGGGGCGTGGAAGTCGTCCTTCGCAAAGTTGGCCGCAAGTCGGGTCGAGCCGTCATCGGACGTCTGCTGCGACCTCCGCGCAAGGGCTCGGTCGTCGTGATCGAGTTCGCCGATGGTCTGCACGAGTACGTCACCACTCCTGTGAAACGTGTGCTTCAGCTCTGCGGTCAGGATACCTATTACCTGCAGACCGCAAACAGCCGCTATCGCCTGGAAGTTCGCTCCAGCGAATCGGGTGTGGTCGATCAGCCGGTCGCGAACTGACCTGAGCCGCGCAATAGTTTGCCCAGCTTGCGGACGAGCTGCTCGAGCACGGCTTGGAGCAGCGCGAAGTCTTCCTTTTTGATTTCGCTCGTGCGCTCGTCGACGTAGAGCGCGCGGTTGAGCTCGATCTGAACGGCATGCTGCCCTCGCTTGGGGGCTCCGTAGCTCGAGGTCGTCCAGCCACCCCGGTACGGATCGTCATGCTTCACGCTCAGGCCTGCTTCACGGAAGTGCGAGTCGATTAGATCGATGATACGTCCATCGGCAGTGGAACGGCCGCGCGTCCCAGGCACCACGTCCGCGCGGCGAATCTTGCCTCCGCCGATGGTCCGGCGGCCCGAGGAAGGCATCGAATGCGCCGCGAGGACCAGCACCCGTCCGTGCTCCTGGTAGATCTGCGCTGCGACTTCCCGAAGCGCTTGATGGTAGGGGTTGTAAAAGAGCTCTAGTCTTCTGCTGAATTGCTCGATCGAGAGGGGAGCCCGCAGCAGTGGCGTGCCGTCGGTCCTTGCGCGCCATACTACGCCGCGCGCAGGAATGTGACGCCCTCTCGGATGCCTCGGGACCGCAGCCGAGTCTACGTCGTCGGGCCCGCGATTGAGATCGACGACATACCGTGACACCCGGGACACCAAGAGCGTCGCGCCATTCTTGGGTGCGCCCTGGTAGAGTTGATCGACGTAGATGTCCGAGTCGCGCAACACGGCCAGCGGCGTCGATTGAATTTCAGGCTCGACTTCCGGCGGAACCTGCAGGCCCGAGTGCGGCACCTCGACGAGAACAGCGCTCGGAGTCGTGTGTGGGCGGGTTAGCTCGACGTAAGACACAGGGGGGCTCAAGCGCTGAACAATTCACGGAACGGCATCTGCGAAGGACTCACCTTGGTCCGAACCAGCCGACACGCAAGCCCTAGATAGAGCGCTCGGTAGGCGGGCTCCAGATCGGCCCCCGAACCACTCTGTCGCGCCAGTATGCCTCCGAGCGTCGTATCCCCCGAAACCGAGTCCAACACGCTGACCCAGCTGCGGTCCATGCGAAAAATCTGTAGCGGCGGCCCGTCGTCGCAACGCTCGAGCACCCTCTCTCGAAGCGGATCGAGGACGGACTCGATCTCCTCGAGGTGCGCTTCGTTCGCGGCATCTCGGATGAGCTCGAACGGGTCCAGCCCCATGGGAAACGTTTCCTCGTGACTCCGAGCACCGCGAACGAAAGCCCACTCGCCCCGCCGCCATCGGAACGACTCCATCAGACGCCCTCGGACCTGATCGCTAATCGCCCGGAACAACTCGACCGGGCGTAGAATCCCGAGTCCTACGAGCGCATCGCCAAGACGTCCACCGTGCTTGGGCAGGAGCGCCAAGGCCATTTCGATCTCCATGCGCAAGCATTGGCCCGTCGCGACCAGATACTCCCCAAGAAGCTCTGATTTGTCGGTCGATGCGACGAACTCCGGCCTACCGTCGACGAAATAGATCTTCTTGCGCCGGTTGCGTTGCCAAAGATGAAGAACGCCAGTCTGCTGACGCGCGACGATGTCGTAGAAGACCGGCAAGAGGGTTGCCGCGCGAAGCTGGCCCTGCTTCTCGGCTTGCGCGAGCTCCTCGAGCTTCCACTGAAGGCCCGGCGACGTGACGAAGCGTGTGAGCTCGGGAAGGCTCGATGGATCAATGTAGGTGCCGTCGGCTTTCGAGATCTTGCTGCTGCGACTGTCGATGACGCCGGTGGTGAGGAGCTGAATGAGACGCGGATAGCTCATCGGCCCCATCACGCTCCCGTCCGGCAGCTGCACTCGGTAAATCGTGGGGGAGGTGACGGCCTGCGGCCCGATCAGCTCCTGGCCCGCATGGTGCATGAGGTCGCTGTCTATGAGCGACGGCAGGTCTGCACCCGGAAGATGAACGTCCGGAGCGTCCCCTTCGATCAAGTTCAGCTGCGAAAGGAGGCGCGCGACGCGATCGGGCCCGTGCCCCATCCCCCGGCGCCGCATCACTTCGGCGCAGGCTTCGGAAAAGGCACCGGCCGTAGGGCGTTCCTTTGGCTCGCGTTGGAGCCCTCGAAGCACGACCGCGCGGATGTCTTGGGGAATGCGGCGTTCGCAGCGAGCGAGCACTCGAAGGTCCGCGTCTCGAATCTGGAGCAAGACGTTGAGCTCACTCTCGCCCTGAAACAAAGGTTCGCCGATTAGCATCTCCGCCAAGACCGTTGAAAGCGTGAACACGTCGCTCTTACCGCTGAGCTCCTTCCCGAGCACTTGTTCAGGGGACATGTAGCCGAGCTTGCCACGAACCTGGCCGTCCTCGGTCGTCGGCGCGCGGCTTCGAACGGTGGCGATGCCAAAGTCGGTGAGCTTCACGTGCCCTGTGCGACTCAGAAGGATGTTTGCCGGGCTCACGTCGCGATGGACGAACTCCAATGACTCACCGTGCTCGTCGACCGCATGGTGCGCGTAATCGAGCGCCTGGGCCGTTTGGTAGGCGATGTGAAGCGCGACGTCCCAGGGAATTGGAGAATCTGGAGGGGCGGCTCGTAGCAGACGGCTCACATTCGAGCCGTCGACGAGCTCCATGACGAGCACGAGATCGTCGCCCATCGTGCCGAAGTCGAACACCTGAACAATGTTGGGGTGTTCGAGAAGCGCAGCGAGGCGAGCTTCGTCGATGAACATCCAAACGAAGTCCGGATCGCTCGAAAACTGCGGAAGAATGCGCTTGAGCGCCACTCGCTTCTGAAAGCCATGCAGACCTTCACGAAGCGCAACGAAAACCTCGGCCATCCCCCCCGCCGCCAGGCGGCGCTCGATGTGGTACGGCCCGAGCAGCGGCCGTTCTTCGCTCACACATCCCTCCGTTAGTGACCGACCCCTCCATGATAGGCAGCTCGGGCACCTGATGTCAGCTTACTCCACGTTTCAGCCAGAGCGGAACACTTGGGGCTGCGCTTCGTTCCTGCTTATCATTGAGTTTGCCCACTAGTTACGGGGGAACGATGGGGATTGTTCGCAAAGCATCGCGCTCGAAGAAATCGAAGGATCCGCTTCTCGGGAAGGTCGTCGCGGGTCGATATCGATTGGAATCACTCCTCGGCGAGGGGGGCATGGGTGTCGTTTACCGAGCGCGCCATGTGCTCATCGACCGTGTCGTTGCGCTGAAGCTGATTCGACCCGACCTTCGCGGGGAAACGCATTTGCGCGCTTGGATGGTGCGAGAAGCCCGAGCGGCCAACCGGGTCGACCACGCACACATCGTCGACATTCATGACGTCGGCGAAACGGAGGAAGGCGAGCTCTACCTGGTGATGGAATACCTCATCGGAGATTCGCTTTCGTCTCAGATCGCAAAAGGCCCGATGCCCATCGCGCGGGCAGTCGACATCTTGGAGCAGATGACTGCAGCGCTCGCTCGCGCGCACGACCTCGGTGTCGTTCACCGCGATCTCAAGAGTGACAACATCATGGTCACCGCGCGCGGCGGCCGAAAAGACTTCGTGAAGATCTTGGATTTCGGTCTCGCTGCACTCACTCGTGACCCGCGCCTCGCTCCGAAGGGCGCGGTGTTCGGCACCCCAGAGTACATGTCGCCGGAGCAAGCGCGAGGCGAAGATGCGATTTCGTCGAGCGATCTTTATGCACTCGGGGTTCTGTTCTTCGAGATGCTGACCGGACGCCTTCCGTTCCGTTCGGGCGACCGTGACGAGCTGCTCGACATGCAGCGAACGGCGACCCCGCCAAAGCCCAGCAAGTACCGCTCGGACATTCCGGAGCATGCCGAGAACATCATCTTGAAGCTACTCGAGAAGAAGCCGGAAGATCGTTTTCGTGACGGGCACCATCTCAAAGAAGAGCTCAAAGAGATGCAGCGCACGCTTCCCTCGCGGGAATGGGACCAGTCGACGGATGTGGCTCCTGTCGCGCCGCCCCTGCCGCCACCGGCTCAGACGCCAGGCGTCGTCGAGTGGAGCCGGACCGCGGCGAACTTCCTGCGAGCTGTCGCGCGTGCATACCCCGACGGAAACGCGCCAACCGAGGTGCAAGGCGCGTCGGACCAGATCTGGGAGCTCGCGTCACGGGCGTCCCGGCTCGAGGGCGAGCTCGAAAGCCATTCCAAGAAGCTCGAGACCATCGAGAAGCGCGGGCGAGCGCTCCGCGCTGAAATCGGACGTAAGGTCGAAGATCTTGCCGGAGAGGAATCGCGCGCCCTGCGTGACGCGTCGTCGGAGCGCGACTCGCTGAGCCAGCTGATTCTCAAGCTCAAGCGTGCCAAGCGAGCGCAACAATCGGCCGAGGCCGAAGTGAACTTGGCGGGCAGCAACGTTGAGCGTATCCGCCGCGGATACGAAGCGCTTGGCGTGGCCCGTGCTCAGTGCGACGTGCTCGCGGAGGTCGCGCGCGACTACGAACGTCGCGCACGCTCGAAAGAAGAGACCGCAGCAGAGCGCCGCAAGCAAATCGAGGAGCTTCGCGCTCAGTTGAAGCGATACAGCGAGGCCCTCGAGCATGACCTTCAAACGGGCCGCGAACGAATTGCCAGCCGCGTCGGAGAAGCACTCAGCTACGAAACCGCCTTCGGCACCGCCTCGAGCCTGCTGCTCGACCACCTTCGCGACAAGCCAGAGTGCCGAGAGCTCCTCGAAGACATCGACAAGAGCCGCAACGGCAAGGATCCAGACGAGAAGCCGTCAGAGCTGCAAGAGCTGATGGAAAAACACGTCGCCGCGCGCTGAATCGTAGAACAACCGGGGCGCGGGAAAACGCGACACGGGGCTACGTCGAACGGCTCGGCTTGCAAATGTGGTCGGTTGCACTTGAAAGCTTGGACCACGCAAGCCTCGCCTCGGAGCTCGCGCCCAATCTGCGGTGGTTGCTGTCTTGCAGATTGTCACTCGCTACGTCGACTCCACCCCATGACGCGTTTTCCCGCACCCCTTCACACGCGAGATTCACAGCCGCCGACCCTGAGAGTGACACTGAGAATCGCACTTACACTGGCACTATTCGTGGATCACTTCGCTCGTTGGCACGCGTCCGCCTGCTCCGAGGAAAACGGATTGCAGATGCCTACGATGTCTACGCTAACGAGTCCCTCGCTCGGAACGTCGAAGACCTGTGACGCCGTGCACAGGATCTCGCCTCCGCAGTCGATGTAAAGTGCGACACCGCACCGCGAGTCATCCGGAAGATCAATGAACATCTCCGTGACCTCGCTAGGTTCCGAGACAGGTGGATTGTTCGGCCCGAACACTAATCGTTCGATCTCCCCCGATAGCAGCTCAGACAAGCAGTTCTCAACCGACTCACCGCAGCAGGTGTATGACTCCACGCGATGTGGATGCACGGGGAACGGCCACTCGACTCGCACGGCTGTGTTGCCAGCACTCGAAGGTCGGCCGTCGCTTTCCCCGCAAGCGCACAACAGGACGAGCATCGCCGCAGCGCCGGATCGAAGACTGAGAAATCGAGGACAACCCACAAACAGTGCGTATCCGAACTGGGCGACTTCGTCCACCAGGGACAAACACTCCGGTACCCTTTCCATTGCTCTCGTTGAGACGCTTGTGACGAAAGTCTCGGTTCCCGAGGCACCGGCACTGGCAGTAACACTCGCGATGATACAAACGTCGACGCTCTCATCGACTCACAGAGGGGCGCGGCGGAACGCGATGTGGGGGTTCGGCGGCGTGTGAGTGACAAACGGCCATGACAGCAACCACCGCCGGTTGGCGCGAGCTCCGAGGGGCGGCTTGCGTGGCCCCGCGCCCCCAGTCCATCCGGCCACGCTTGCAAGCCGCCCCGTCCGTCGAACCCTCGCATCGCGTTCCGCCGTGTCCCGGTTCTCAAGGCAGCTGAGAGCTCGTGGTAGCCGAGGTCGGACTCGAACCGACACATTCTTGCGAATACCGGATTTTGAATCCGGCGCGTCTGCCAATTCCGCCACTCGGCCGGAGCGGCCGGACTTATAGCAGGCCCGCGCAAACGTGCATTCCCCGCGGCGAGGACGCAGCCCCGTGAGGGACGCGCCGCGTCGACTTTAAGGGACCCTTTCGCTAGGCTCCGGCGCAGATCTGGAAGGGGCTCAATTTATGACAAGGACCGCTATTCTGGGCTTGGGGCATTATGTGCCCTCGAAGGTCGTGACCAACGACGACCTCGCGAAGATGTTCGATACGAGCGACGAGTGGATTCAGCAGCGTACCGGTATCAAGGAGCGCCGATACATCGAGGAAAGCGGCATCGGGGCAAGTGACCTCGCGGTGCCAGCTGTGAAGATGGCGTGCGAGGCCTCTGGCATCGACGTCTCGGAAATCGACGCGATCATCTTCGCGACGCTCTCACCCGACTTCAACTTTCCGGGCAGCGGCTGTTTCCTAGGCGACAAGCTCGGCCTCACGGGCGTGCCGGCACTCGACGTGCGCAACCAGTGCAGCGGTTTTCTCTACGGCTTGCAGATCGCCGACGCTTGGATTCGCTGCGGGATGTACAAGCGCGTCGCCTTGGTCGGCGCCGAGGTTCACTCGACTGCCCTCGACTTCAGTGATGAAGGCCGCGACGTGACGGTCCTGTTCGGCGACGGCGCCGCCTGCGCAATCCTCGGGCAGACCGATGACGAGAATCGGGGCCTCATCGACGTCGAAGTCCACGCCGACGGAAGCGGGGCAAAGGAGCTTTGGCTCGAAGGCCCCGCAAGCGCGTACATGCCTCGCCTCACGCACGAAATGATCGACGACAAGACGGTGCATCCGGCGATGAACGGGCGCAGTGTGTTCCGATGGGCGACCGCGAAAATGCCTGAGGTCAGTCTCTCTGTGTTGGAACGCAACGGCGTGTCGGTTGACGAGCTAGACCTCATGGTTCCCCATCAGGCCAACAAACGAATCAACGAGTTCGTTTCGCAGAAGCTCAAAATCGCGCCCGAGAAGGTCGTCCACAACATCGAGAAGTACGGGAACACCACGGCGGCTTCCATTCCGCTCGCGCTGAGCGAAGCCGTGCAGGAAGGGCGCGCCAAGAAAGGCGACCTGATTCTCATGCCTGCGTTTGGCGCTGGATTCACCTGGGGCGCCGCACTTCTGCGGCTCTAACGCCTTGTCGTCCAAGGCCGATCGCGTGGCCGTCGTCCTGAACGGCAACGCCAGGCAGGTAACGGACGAGCTCGTTGAAAGCTTCGACCAACTGGTCGGGAGCGGCGATCTGTTCTTGTCGCGGAGCCTTGACGAGGCACACGGAATTGCACTCGAAATCGTTGAATCCGGCTATCCGGTGGTGCTGACGGGAGGCGGCGACGGGACCTTCGTACAGATGGTCACCTCGATCAGCAAGGAGGCGCGAAGCCGCAATCGGGAGCCACCCAGCTTCGGTCTCCTGAGACTGGGCACCGGTAACTCGCTCGCCTGGGCACTTGGCGCTGGGACCTCGCGAAAAGGTGTGTTCGCCGATTTGGCCCGACTGCGTCACGACAGCGCTCATCGGGAGGTGCGTCTGATCGAAGCGCAGGATCTACTCACACCCTTTGCAGGCGCCGGGTTCGATGCGCTCGGTCTCAAGCACTTTCACGAAGTTCGCTCGGTGGTTCGCCATCTTCCATGGATCGGGAAGCGGGCGACGGGTGCAATGTCCTACGCAATCTCGATCCCGATGCTTACGATCCCCGAGCTCGCGCTTCGACCGCGACTGGAAGTTCGGATCGTCAACCGCGGGGCCGCAGAACGTCTCGACCTGCACGGTCAGCCCCACGGGCCGCCTGTCGAAGAAGGCGAGGTCATCTTCGAAGGCTCTTGCATCGCGGCGCTGGTTTCGACGATTCCGTACTGGGGATTCGGAGTGCGCGTGTTTCCGTTTGCCGAAAACCGTCCTTCAGATCGCTTCTGCCTCCGAGTCGTCGCGACCAGCCCGCTTCACGTTGCTGCACACATGCGCAGCGCGTGGAAGGGCACGTATCGGCACGAGAATCTCATCGACGTTTACGCCGAGGACGTCGAGCTCCAGTTCGACAAGCCGACCCCCATTGAAATTGGGGGTGATCCCGGGGGAATGACGCGCTCCATGCGAGCCCGGCTCCACCCTGAGCCGGTCAAGCTCATCGACTACTCGGCGCCCTAGCCGGAATCGAAAAAAAAGGGGTTTTTTGTTAACTCCCTCTCAATCAAGCTGTAATAATACAGAAATACCAATGGGGGAAGGGAAGAACTGGATCAAGTTGGGGGCCGTCTGCGCCACCGCCGCGCTGGTCGCGCTCGGTGCGGCATCTGCCGAATCAATCGAGGGGTCGGTTCGCGGCAGCTCGGCGGATGCGAGCACCGAATCCGAAAAGAAGGACTACTACTACTGGAAGGTCTGGAATGGTGCACTGCCCGAACAACGGGCGACCGACGATCGCAACGATCTGCTCGCGGTCTTGACGGGGAAATTCACGGGACCGGCCATCGGTTGCAAGTTCGCCTTCCGCGGAGGCGGGCTCAGTCCTTCGACGATTGTTGCGCGCTCTGGCACGACCATCCGCGTGGAGAATCGAGATGCTTTTACGCATGAGCTTTCAGTCGAAGGGCTAGCGGGGTTCACGCCGCTCGAAGCCGGTCCTGGAAAGGCTCGGGTGATTCCAGTTCCCGCGGGTGGGCCATGGGCGCTCGGTGACCGCATCTACGGGCATGTCGAAGGTTACCTGCATTCGATGCGCGAGCTAGTTGCCTGCGCGGCCGTCGATGCCAACGGAAGATTCAATTTCCAGGACGTTCCGCCCGGTCCCTACTCATTGAGAATTTTGCGCGGTCCGGAGCAAGTCGCATCGCGTCGCATCACGGTTCCGGCGGGCCGAACGCTCCAGATTGATCCGGTCACCCTCAGCAAGAATCGGAGGAAATAACCGATGTTGTCGCGCCTTTGGTACCTGATTCTAGCCTTGGCCGTGGGAGGCGCGCTTGCGGGTGCGTTCTTGAACAAGTCAGCGGCGAGCCGAGAAGCCGAATTTCAGCTCGAAGAGCAGCTACGCAGGGACCACGTCGAGGCCGAGCTTTGGCAGCGCCTGGACGCTCGACTTCGACTCGACGCCTTGGCCTCTGTCGCGGTCGATTCAGAGGTTCGCCAAACGCTACGGAGCTCGAGTGGACGCACGGGAACGCCAGGATCGAGCACTCGAAAGCGCCTCAGCCAAAAACTCGACTCCCTCAACGCCAAGCTCGAAGAGGGCAAGGGAGACCTGGTCTTCGCGATCGATACCGAAGGTGAAGTCGTAGCCACGCTCGACAAAAACGACATGGATTCGGTCCAGCTCGACAAGATGCCGCTCGTACGTGATGCGCTGCGAGGGTTCATGCGAGACGATGTCTGGGTCTATAACGGTGAAGTCTATCGAATGGCGGCGCGCCCGGTCTTCGACGGCGGCCGATACGTCGGCGCAGTCGTTCATGGGATGGCGATTGGGGACGGGCTCGCGAAACGTCTCGCAGCCAAGCTGCCGAACGCGACCGTGGTATTCTTCTTTCGTGATCGCTTGATCGCGTCTCACGTCGGTGGAGCCAAAGCGCCGAGCAGCGCAGAGTTGAAAAGCGGACTCGCCCCTGCGCTTGCCAAGATGGAAAACGGCGAAGGTTCGGTGGAAGTGGGCGAACGAACGCGCGCCATCGCAGCACGAATTCGAGGCGAAGCCGGGGACGCTGGGGTTGGCTATGTCATCGGCCGTCGGGGAAGCACGGTCGGGCTTGGTGGGCTTTTTGCAAACACCTTCAAAGAAGACGTCGCTTCGCTTCCCTGGCTGTTGGTCATCGGGCTTCCGCTGCTGCTCCTCGTTCTGGGCTTGGCCCTTCTCTACGTGGAGCATGACAAGGGAGTCGTGATCCTGCGGAAAACGAGCGAGAGCCTGTCCAAAGCCGAGCTCGACAGCCTTCCGGCCGGTCAGCTCCGGCGTCACTATCGGAAGATCGCGGAGAACCTCAACACAGCCTTGCGTGCCGGCGTCGGCTTCAAAGAAGGGGCCGCCAAGCGCTCTTCGGTCGACCTCGACCACATTTTGAGCTCTACGCGAGACAGCGCGAACGCGGGCTACTTCGGTGTCTCGACGGAAGCGCCGACGGCCAAGCAGGTGGCGCTCGAACCAGCGGCATCGAGCAAGCCAGCTGAGAAGACGCCACAGATGGCACCGATTGCCCCTGCGGATGCGATCCCGACGGCAACGCCGCCGGGCAGCCCTTCCGTGGACTCGCGTACGCTTGCGACGACGGCGCGCCCGGGCCGTTCACCTTCGTCTCGGCCCAAGCGGTCGCCGTCATCTTGGCCAAACCGATCGACCTCTTCGCGGCAAGCGGTCGCAGCTACCGTTCGACACGGCGGAGAGCCAGTCATGTCGGAGGTCAACGACCCACCGACGAGGCCAAACGCGATAGTCGACTCGTACTCGGAGTACGATGACGAGGCGGAGGAGTCGACCCAGGTGAAGCACGTGCCGCAGGAGCTCATCGAGGCCTCTGCGCCCGCCGACCAAGGCGAGGAGGGGCACTTCCGTGAGGTCTTCGAGAAGTTCATCGCAACGCAAAACGAATGCGGCGCGTCGGTCTCGGGGCTCACCTTCGACAAGTTCGTACGCAAACTTCATGCCGCGCGTGACCAGGTCATGAAACGCCACAATGCGCCAGCCGTGCGCTTCACGGTGTACGTGAAAGAAGGGCGCGCGGCGCTCAAAGCCAGCCCGGTCAAGCAGTGAGTTGACCGCCGGGAACCTCGGCTCTACCTTGATGAGTAGTCCCTCTGTGGTTGCAGGTGAGGAAGGAGTAGTGAATCCCTGACTAGGTCGATTAGGGTGCTTCAACGTGCGTGGTGTGCGGACCCGGCTAGCGTCATCGGGGGGCCTAAAGCGTACGATATCCGCTCCCACCTACTAGTAAATTGTAGGGGTTCGACTCAACATTAGTTCCCACGGCAACGACGGTCAGGACTGTCTTATGGGGCCCCGCCAAGTCGACGCTCGCGTCGTCCGCGGGGCTCCGGGGCTTAATCCCCTTTACTGGATGGGGGCTGTGAGGCGGGCGAAGCGGACGGCGAGGCGAAACCACCATGGCTTTCGGTCGTACTCGCCCTGCTCCATCAGCCGAGCGTGCTTGAAGTCGTTCTCGAACATCTCTTCGACTTTGGAGACGAAGGTCGGATCGGCGATGGCTGCCGTGATCTCGAAGTTCAGCCGGAACGAACGATTGTCGAAGTTAGCCGTTCCAATCGTAGCCACGTCGTCGTCGACTAACATGGCCTTCTCGTGAAGGAAGCCGCGCTGATACCGATAGAACTTCGCGCCGGTGCGGCCGGCGTCATCGAAGTACGAGTACGCGGCCAAATAGACCAGCATGTGGTCGGGCTTGTCCGGGATCAGAATGCGCACGTCTACGCCTCGCAAGCCTGCTAGTTGCAATGCAACGATCACGGACTGCTCCGGTACGAAGTAGGGGCTGGCGATCCAAATGCGCTTTTGGGCCGAGTTGATCGCATGGACAAACATCAGATTCGCGGTTTCGAGCTCGTCAGCGGGGCCGGTGGGAATGATCAGAACACGGCTGTCGCTTCCATCGGGAGCGCCCTGAGCAACCCAGTTGAGCTTCGGCAGCGTCTCGGTCGCCCAGTACCAATCTTCGGCAAACGAGATCTGCGCCTTCAAGACAGCGGGCCCTTCGATGCGGACGTGGGTGTCGCGCCAATGACCAAATTTCGGATCTTTGCCCAGGTATTCGTCGCCGACGTTGTGGCCACCAATCCAAGCCACTCGTCCGTCCGTGACCACGATCTTGCGATGGTTCCGAAAATTGAGTTGGAATCGGTTGCGACGCCCCTTGCGCGTATTGAACTCGTAGATTTCCACGCCCGCCTCGCGGAGCTCTTGCGTGTAGCCGTTTGGGAGATCGTGGCTTCCAATTTCGTCGTAAAGAAAATACACACGCAGGCCCTGCTTTGCTTTGGCGAGAAGATGGTCCTTGAGCGCGCGCCCCAGGCCGTCGTCGTGCACGATGTAGAACTGCACCAAAACGTACTCCTGGGCTTCGTCGATGCCGTCCAAGATGCTCTTGAACGTCGCGGCGCCATCGATCAGCAGGTTCACTCGGTTGCCGCGAAGCACCGGCATCCCCGCCAGGCCTTCCGCGGCGCTGGTGGCTTCTAGCCGTTCGCTCTCCGGCACTCGATACGGAGCTACCGTTTCGACCGCTTCCTGCTCGATTCGCAAGGTACGATGATCGGTGCTCCGCCGGGCGACGACGTAGCCTTCAAACTTGCTGCGTCCGAACACCCAGTAGGCGGGGACGGCTAAATACGGAAACGTGTTGAGGCTAACCGCCCAAGCGATCGCCCCTTGGGAGGTGCGCGTGCTCATCACGGCGTGAATCGACGAGGTGAAACCCAACACATGAAAAAGCACAACGATCGCGGCAATCATTCGTCCCCTCCGAGTCTTTCTCTGCTCAGCCACCGAGCGCGAATCGTACGGGACTGAGTGCGAATGGTCATGCGGGTGAGCTGAGCCGTTTCGCGCTTCGTAAGTTTACAGACTGTGTACTCCGCGCGCACCCGTGAAGCCGAGTTCGTTGATGTTGGCGCGCACAAATCATGATATCGCAAACGCCTCATTCAAAGAGGGGTGTCATGCAAGAGCAAGCAGTGAATCGGTTCTATTCGGACGAGCGAACTCGCGGCCGCGTCCGCGGCGCGATCAACGAGTACCTTGGTTTCTTCGACGAGTCGAACGGCGGCGACGTGAAGGCTCGCCAAGCTGGCTACACGACGATGATCAACCACTACTACGATCTCGTCACCGATTTCTACGAGCACGGCTGGGCCAAGTCATTTCACTTTGCGCCACGTTTCAAGGGTGAGTCGTTCGACTCCTCGCTCGCGCGCTCGGAGCATTCTTTCGCGCTAAAGCTCGGCCTGAAACCAGGCATGAAGGTCCTCGACGTCGGATGCGGCGTGGGCGGGCCCATGCGCAGCATCGCTCGGTTTTCGGGGGCCACGATCGAAGGCGTCAACAACAACGACTACCAGCTGACCAAGGTGCAGCAGTACAACGAAGAAGCGGGTCTCGCCGCCCGATGCTCCGGCTTCAAGGGGGATTTCATGAACCTCCAGGTGCCGGACGCAACCTACGATGCCGCATACGCATTCGAGGCCACCTGCCACGCGCCGGACAAGGTAGGTGTGTTCAAGGAGATCCGCCGCACGTTGAAGCCCGGCGGCCTGTTCGCGGCCTATGAGTGGTGCATGACGAGCAAGTTCGAACCGAACAGCGCCGAGCACCAAAGGACGAAAAAGGGCATCGAAGAAGGAGACAGTCTTCCGGACATCGCGACGATTCCCGAAACCCTCGAGGCGGTTCGCGCCGCGGGGTTCGAGGTGGTCGAAAGCCATGATGCCGCGGGCACCTGCGACCCCGAAACACCCTGGTACCTGCCTCTCGTAGGCGAAACCGAGAGCCTGCTCGCCCTTCGACGCGGCCGTGCGGGACGTTTCATGGCACGCCGCACCATCCGAACGCTAGAGGCGCTGCGGATCGCACCGAAGGGTTCGACCGAGGTCAGCAGGATGCTGGGCGCGGCGGCGGAGGCCCTCATCGCGGGCGGTGAGCTCGGAATCTTCACGCCCAACTACTTCGTCCTGGCACGGCGACCGGAGGAATGATGATCGGTGCTGTCCAGGCACCGCTGCACGCACTGTCGAGACGACGCGGCCAAAGGGATCTGCATCCTTTGGTGGAGTCGGCACGGGAGTCGACCTATCCGCCGCCCTATCCCGAGGGATGGTACGTCGTTGGCCGATCGATTGACTTCCGGGACCGACCGACGTTCGTGCAATGCGTCGGCAACCAATGGGTGGTGTTTCGCGATGCTTCCCGGAAGGCTCACGTGGTCGATGCCTATTGCCCGCACCTCGGCGCCAACCTGGCCGATGGCAAGATGCAGGGTGATTGCGTCGAGTGCCCGTTCCACGGCTGGAAGATCCGCGGGGACGGGTCCGTCGTCGGTCAAAGCAACGGTGAGCGCCAAGACCCCAGGCATCGCACGAGGTCCTGGGCGGTCGAAGAGCTTCAAGGCTGGGTGCTCGTCTACCACCGCCATGATGTCACAAGCGATGGCCCGGCACCCGAGCCACCGTACCGCTTGGAACGCATGCCTGAGATCGATGAGGGCGATCTGATTTGGCGGGGAGACCACGATGCAGGGCTGGTGCAAATGCACTTGCTCGAGTTCCTCGAAAACAGTGCTGACTTCCAGCACTTCGCCGCGATCCATGGACGTTTGCGTTTTCCTTGGACGGAGATCCCCGTACCGGGGATGACTCTCCACCACGAAGCGACGTGGCGTCGAGATGAAACCGAAAAGCACGTGTGTTGGTTCGGGAACGACGCAAACCTCGAATTTCGGGGAAAGGCGATCAAGGGATCCGGTGCACACGCAGACGTTCGCATCGAGGGCCCTGGAAGCTTCATCCGATTCGACTTCAAACTGACTAGGGGGCGGGGCCGCGTCGTCTTGTACCAAAGTCACACGCCGATCGCTCCGATGACCCAACACGTCCGCTTCCGATGGTTCAGCGGTCCAAACGTGCCAAAGCCCTCGGCGTCGTTCATCGTCGGGAACTGGGTGTCGCAGTGGCGCCAGGACATCGGCATTTGGGAGCGAAAGATCTATCGCAAGAACCCGATGCTCACGCGCGCGGATGGCCCCATTCACCAGCTTCGCCGCTGGTACGCACAGTTTTACCCAGCCGCGTCTAGATCGGCTGAATAGCCAACGTAAGGAAGAACATGTCGATTCGCAGCAAGCTCGGACAAACGAAGCTCGCCAAAGGCGCTGCTCAATGGATGACGGACAATCGAGGCCTGGTGGTTGCAGCCACCGCCCTGCCCGCGAGCTTCCTGTTCGAGCGGGCACGCGTCACACGCGACGTGCTCTACGCGCGTTTTGGAGCATCGCCTGAGAAGCACGATGAGCGGGTGCGACGCGTTCAGGAGCAGGTGCGCGCCTGGAACGCGTCGGGGTCCAATCGTCCTATGTGCACGGCAAGGCCAGCCTGGCTGACGATGTCCACGCGCACCTCGACCTACAAGAAAGATTGTAACCGCATCGAGATCGATCTTCGCGATATCCTCGAAATCGACACCGAGCGGATGACGGTCCGCGTCGAGCCGTTGGCGAACATGGGACAGATCAGCCGATATCTCGTGCCGATGGGCTATGCGCTCAAGGTCATGGTCGAAATGGAGGATCTCACGGCCGGAGGCCTTTGCATGGGCCTCGGCATGGAGACGACCTGTCATCGGTATGGTTTGATTCAGGAGACCGTCGTCGCTTACGAGATCGTGACGGCTGACGGGACTCTTCTGCGTGTGACCGAAAAAAGCGACCCGGAGCTGTTCCATGCTCTCCCCTGGTCACACGGCACGCTGGGCTTCCTGGTGGCGCTCGAGCTCGAAATCGAGCGGGCCAAGCCGTACATACGGATGAAGTACATCCCCTGTCACAGCATGGATGAGCTCTGCGACAAAACGTATGCGCTTTCGGTCGCCGACGATGCGCCGGAGTTCTTGGAAGCGACCATCTATTCGAAAGACAGCGGGGTCATTCAATGCGCATGGTACGACGACCCGCCTTCGGATCGCTCGAAGATCAACCCCATCAATCGCTGGTACAAGCAGTTCTTCTTTCATCACGTGGCCACGGCGCTCGAGCGTGGCGAGTTCGAAGACTGGATCCCCCTGAGAGACTACTACCACCGCCACACGCGCTCGATCTTCTGGGAGCTGGAAGAGCTCATGCCCTTTTCGAGCAAGCCTTGGTGGCGCTGGGGCTTCGGCTGGCTTGGCGCGCCCAAGATCTCACTGCTCAAAGGCACCATGACAGAAGGGGTCCGTTGGAAGTTGGTGCACAAGCACGTGGTACAGGATGTGATCGTCCCGATGCGCGAGCTGAAGCTCGCCGTCGAAGAGTTCGATAAGCGCTTCGAGGTGTACCCGCTGCTCGTCTATCCGATTCGCATTTACGACCACGGCGAATACCAGGGCCTGCAGCCGAAGCCGCGTCAACTACAACCCGGCAAACGCTGGGACATGTTCGTCGACCTCGGCGCCTATGGAATTCCCCCGGCCGTCAAGCGAGGCGAGGACTGGGACGCGGAAAAAC
>JAOTXX010000008.1 GCA_029862185.1 Myxococcales bacterium | reverse complement strand
GCAGCAACCGCACCCTGGTTGGCGTCCGCCACCGGCACCCTGGTTGGCGTCCGCCACCGCTTCTGAGGGTACCCGCCACTTGGGAAGCGGCAAAGACTTGAAATCACTCGGGGCAGTCCTGGCGTGCTTCGTGCGTACCCGCCAGCATGACTGAGCCCCGCTTCGTGCTCCCAGGCGACACCGTGATGGTCACCCGCCGTACCCTCCGTCGCCACCACCTCTTTCGGCCCGACCCGGCCATTCGGCAGCTCTACCTCTACGTCCTCGCTGTCTGTGCCAAGCAGTTTGGCATCCTCGTGCACGCGGTCACGCTCATGTCGACGCACGAGCACCTGGTCATCACGGATCCCAAGCGGTGCTACCCTGCTTTTTTGCGCGACCTCCATCGGCTCGTCTCCCTGGGCGCCAAGGTACTTCGCAAGTGGGAGGGGCCGGTGTGGGATCACGAAAAGAGCTCGGTGGTGCGGCTGCTCACCGAGCAGGCGATGGTGGAAAAGCTCGCCTATGTGATGGCCAATCCGGTCAAGGCCGGCTTAGTGGCGCAGGCGCGAGACTGGCCCGGCGTCACGGTGCTTCCGCACGAGCTTGGGCGGCGCACGATGGTCATCGAGCGGCCTCGGGTTTTCTTCCGAGCCGACAATGCGAAGTGGCCGGACACCGTCGAGCTCACCCTCGCCTTGCCGCCCCTACTCGCGGAGGCGTATCTCGCCGAGGAGGTGCGTGAGGCCGTGGCCGACGAACTCGAGCGCCAAGAGCGGGAGGCCCGCGCCGAGGTCAAAGCGCGGGGTTGGCGTATCCTCGGTGCCGCGCGCGTGCGGCGTCTTTCCCCGTATCGAAGAGCCACGAGCTTCGAGCTCCTCCGGGACCGAAACCCGACCTTTGCCGTCGGACGGGGACAACGGAAGGTGTTCTTTCAGGCCGTGGCCGCGCTTCGGGCGTTTCGACGCGCGTACCGCCAAGCGCTCGAGCAATGGCGTGCCGGGCTCCGAAGCGTCGTGTTCCCGCAGGGCACCTGGTGGATGTGCCAGGTGCATGGCGCGGTCGGGCAGACGTAGCGGGTCGCCCACAGAGTCGAGCGCTAGGGCGCAGTTCGCCTTAGTCGACGCGCGGGTGTGTCCAGCGCAGGCGAGCGGCTGTTCGTGGGCCGCTCGGAGGCTACGACGAGCGCGGCATGGTCATGCTGGGGGCTCGAGTGGACTTGCTGCGGAGAAGGTCCCGGCTTCCACGGCCCTTGGGCCGCCGTCAGGCCAGCAGTCCCAAGACGTCAACCAGGGTAAGGTTGTTGTAAGGTTGTTGAGGGTAAGGTTGTTGGAGGTTGTTGGGTAAGGTTGTTGGAGGAGAAATGGGTTCGGATTTACAGCTCGGCCCGGGCTACGGGTCGGTGGAAGACGAGGGCTTCGCGGTGAAGTATCGAGCGCACTGCCATTGCGGGGCGGTTCGCTACGAAGTCTGTGCAGACCCCGTTGATGCGAAGATCTGCCATTGCCGCGCCTGCCAAGTGTTGCACGGAGCGCCGATGCAGTGGGCGGCCATCTTCCGCAAGCGTGATGTGCGGCTCGTTGCTGGATTCGAGGAGCTGCGCTTCTACAACGGCGAGCTCGACCGCCGCGAGAGGGTGTTGCCTTGTAAGGTGAGCTGTGCGCGTTGCGGCACGCTCATCGCAGACGAAGGGCGCAGGATGTGGCTGGCCTTCCCGACGCTCTTCGACTTCGGCACGCCTCCGCAGGTGCCGGACGCGTTCCGCCCGACCTGCCACATCTTCTACGCCACGCGCGTGACGGAGATCGACGACGGCCTGCCGAAGTGGTCGGGCCAAGAGGACGAGTCGACCTTGCTTTGAGCTACGCTAGTCGCTTTCCCAGGTTGAGAACTGAACTGAAGCGGGATCTCCCGCCCGAGCAGGAACCTCCATTGCGCGAGTCAACGGCCGAACCGTGAGCGCAAGAGGCGCGGCCAGCTCGTCGGCCGCGTAGCCACGGCGCGCATGAGACGGCCCGGGTCGAAGTAGCTCACTCGCTCGCTCGCCATGCCGTCGCGAAGAACGAAGCGATCGACGGCGGGCCACTCGACCGGCTTGCCGCCCACGGTGCCATGGAGACGGAACTCGATGAGGACGCCGTCCTCGGTGGGGCCCCAACGCTCGACGGTCCCGCGAAGATCCGGGATGGCGGCTAAGATGCGCGCGAACGCACGCTTGCCTGCTTCGAGCCTGCGGGTCGTCGCGCCGAGGGGCTGGCGCAAGATCACGTCTTCTGTGAGCAGCTCGGCCAGGGCGTCGACCGACGGGTCGCTCCAGTAGCCCTTGAAAGCCTCGACGAAGTCTTGCCGATCGTCCATCGCTACAACCCTCATAAGGCCCCCTCTCGCGCTTTCAAGAGCCGAGGGGTGCAGGGACCGCAGCCAGCGAGGCCGCATCGTGCGGCGGATCGGAAGCGAGGTGCCGTTTCTGGTGGGCCATCCTGGACTCGAACCAGGAGCCAATGGATTACGAACGCAGCGACGTACGGCGAATAGAGCCCTTTTCGTAAGCGATTCTGACACCCCGGCACCCGCGATTGCGGTCACCAAGGGCCACCATGCGACCTATTCCGGTCACCGTGACCGATTGGATCGGGCCGGGCTCCTATGCGCGATCGCCCGCGCACGTGAGGCGAAGATCTTCACAGACGATCAAGCCGCCACGCTCTTGCAACTGATCCACATCGTCGACAGCCCGTAACCCGAATATTTCACACGGCCCACATCGGTCCGTTGTAGCGATCGACCCAGTTCTGCGAGGAGCCTTCGGTCCGTGTTCGAACAGGCAGCGTTTACTGCACCGCAGCTTCGCACATGGCCTCGTCGTACGCCTCGCAATCGAGCGCGCAGACTTGGAACTTACCTTCGCAGGTGCCTTCGTAGTGGCTCTCTAGTGGGGCGGAGTCATCGAGGAGCTGCTCGATGAAATCCTTGTAGGTCACGGTGCCGTTTTCCGTTTCGATCTCCGTGCCGCTCCAGGTGGCCGTCGATGGGTCCTCCAGAAACAAACCGAGGAACTCGACCACGGAGCTGCCGACGTCATCTAGACCGGTGACCGTGAGGCAGTGGCTCCCATTGGTGTTTCGGTAGTTAGGGATGTAGTAGGCGAGGTTCTCGAGATCATCGAGTTGCGCGCGCAGTGCCTCGAGATCCTCGGAGGCGAGGCGGTAGATCTCGGTTCGGTCGGTTGCAGTGTCGCGGGACAACTCGAACCGACCTTCGTAGACATCGGGGCTGTAGACGTAGTCGCGCTCGAAGATCGAAATGGAGAGTCGATCGTTCGGGAACAACTCGGAAAGCACGGCATTCACTTCTCCGAAGTCGGCGGTGATGCGATCTGCGCCCATGGGCAGGGATTGGACCATGGTATCGACGCCCCAGATGCTTCCCTCCACCGAGAAACTTTGGTTGCTTGGCGTCGGTACGATCGGACCGCTATCGGCGAGGAGGTAGCCCCGCTCGACGCCTTCGATGCCATTGCGGATGAAGGGGTAGTTGTTGAGGGACCCTAACCCGCCGGCGCTACAACCGCTGACCAACATCCTGGGAACCTCGGCGAACATCTCGTTGAGTTCTTCGACGATCAGCAACATATTCTGATGGCCCATGTGATGGAACTCGACGTCGGGACCGACGCCATCGGGATCGACGTACGTTTGAACTCGGCTGCCCATGTAGGTGTCGCCGGTGCAGTACGGGACGAAGACCTTGTTCCAGTCGCCCGCGGGGTTGATGTCGGCGTTTCCTGAAAGCAACGGGTAGGCGAGCTGGACCGGCACGTCACCGTTGATGACGCCGAGGGGTTCGGTGACGGAGGTGAGCGGTTCGAGCGAGGCCTGGTGGGTGTAGACCGCGGGATAGTCGTCACGGATACACTCGGTGCCTGCCGGCTCTTTGATGCAGTCGGTATTGAAAGGCCTGGCCCCGGCGCAGCTCTCGTAGCTGCCGCACGCGCCGCCGCCTTCGAGGAAGACTACGAGGTTGCTCGACGTCTCGGAGAAGTTGACGAAGTACTTGTACTGCGAGCCGTTGGCGCAGACCGCGCCCTCGGGCTCGAACTTCACCCAGGAGCCGTACTCGGGAGGAACGAACGGGACGCCTCGGGTGCCCCCTGCTCCACCGGAGCCAGCGGAGCCACCCGCGCCCGCGGAGCCGCATCCCACTCCACTGAGGATGAGCGGGAGAATCACAACAAAACTAGAGATTACACTTCGATCTATGAACGCCATCGTGCGCCTTTCAGTTCAAGCTTGCCCAGGCTGGGCCACCTAGCGATTTCGCGCAACATCTCTAGTCCTCGGGAGCATAGCCGAAACAAAGGCCCCCTCTCCGCGACGCCCCACGCGACATAATATCTAGTACCGCGAAATTCGGCGCTCATCGTCCTCCCGATGGGCTAAGAGAGCGCTCGCGTCACGGGTCGGGCTCGGGTGGAGGCTGGCCGGGGTTCGGGCGAGACCGGCGACCGCTGTACTCGGGAAATAGGCGGAACGACCCCGTGAGCGCCAGAACCCACACGGGATCGGCGGGCCAGCCGCGGCCCCAAACGGGCAGGAGGACTTCAAATTCGATTCCGAGTCGGTCGAGCGCGTCTGGGTGGCGCGAGAACGGATTGATGATGATCTTCGGTGTGACGTACATCACGGCACGTACGGGTCGGTTGGGCACGAAGACGTTGCGTGAAAGGTCCTCGCTCTCGAGCTGGTAGCGCAAGTCATATCGCCCCGACAGATACAGCCAACGGAACTTCGGAAACCTGCCTCCGAGCTCGTAGGTGGCGAGGATTTCGTCACCGAGGTCCAGCCCACCGATGCCGAGCTTGTCATTGGGCAGGCGGATGCGGTAGCCCGCCTCGACGCCCGTCCACGCAAAGCCGTGAGCGAACGGATAGGATGCGAGTAGTCGAAACGCGATGTCCCATTGACCTTCACCCAGCGGAACGCCTACGGCGTCTTGCGTGAAAAATCCGGTCGGTGCCTTGACCTCTGCGTTTGCGGCCAAGACAACGGGCGCTTCCAGCATCACGCCCTGGACGGTGAATCGAATGTCGCCCAAGCCCCGGCGCTGTTGAAACGTGCCGGTCGCGAGGAATTGCGCGGACAAGAAGACTGGAATCTGCACCTTGAGATCCAGGCGTCGATGCAAGCCGATGCTCGACTCGAAGAGGAGCGAGCTCGCCTTGAAACCACCTCCGAGTTGACAGTCGTACGGACCCCTCTGTCCGAGGGAAAGCGTGATGTCCCCACAGATCAGACCGACCCGCTCCGAATCTACGAACAGCTGATCCGAGTCGAGGTAGACCCAAGCGGCTTTCATCCACATCTTGCCCTCGGGTGTGGTCCACGCGCCGGCGAAAGCGTGCGAGGGCATCAGGAGCGCAGCGAGGGCGACCAGCGCAGCGCGCATGCGTCCTATTCAGACTCGAGCTCGAGCTCGATCAACGAACCACCAACGCTGCGTTCGAAGGCATGAACGTAACGGCTCGGAAGATGGAAGACCACGGCGATCGGTGTTCCCCCAACCTCGTCAGAGATGACGCCTTGATCTGCGCCGAGTCGTTCCTGGATGTGCTTCCAGACGTACGCCTTGAAAACGCCCTTCACCGCGACGCCGAAGACCATGTCCTTGTTCTCGAACTGAGTGTCCGGTTGCGGATCCGTGGGGCCGAAGGTGTCGTTGTCGTTCGTTCGGTAGTCGAAGCCGCCGCGCACGTATGGGTAGCGCTGGTAGTCGCGCGGGAACCCTGTCTCCGAGGAGATCGCCACGGTGTCGGGGTGAAGCGTTCGCCAGGCGAGCCACGTCATCTCGAAGACCGGGAGCAGGGGCGAGGAGGACCCGATCTCCGGACCGGACAGCGATTCAAGTCGCATCTGGCTCCAAAGCGACTCGGACTCCCGATCCCACATGATGAGATTCGAGTTGTAGAGAAGCCCGGAAACCCCGAGACGCACGGTCTGCCCGGGCAGGAATCCCCGGCGATCGAACATGAGCCCCGAACCGGTCAAAGGGCAGAGGGTCATTGCAAAAGCCTGCCCGCCCACTTCTTCGTTGGCAACCTCGTGCCACCACAGCACGTTGTGCGGATATGCGCGCGCACCTTCGTCGGTGAGCACACCCAGCACGATGTCGTCGTCGGCGAGGTAACGGAGTCCCGCGTCACCAACGGGTACCATGGCAGGCGAGTCGAGCGGCGGAATACAGTCACGACCGGGGCAGCCGGAAAAGATGTCCCCACACGGCACGGTGCACTGCCCCGAGGGATCTTCGGAAACGGTAGCTTGGGCGATGGGCTCGCCCTCCCAGACGTCCGTGCCTGGATGGAACACGCTCCAGGCAAACCAGAAGGCGTTGTGGCCGGGCACCGAGGTCAGACTCGGCTCTTCGCCGTCGGAGGACCCATCAGGGTACCATCGGCCTCCGTTCGGGCCTGCGAGGCGGAGAGTGCCTATGGCCGAATCGGCTGGCGGAAGCTCTGTCTCGGGCGTCGTGTCCCCACCGCCACTGGTGGCCGTTCCGCTGCAAGCGAACGACAGCGTTATAAAGGCAAGCGCCAACCAGCGGACGCCCGAGTAAGCAAACATCGACACCTCCGGACAACCTCTTCAAGACGGCATAGTTCCGAGGCGCCCATTTGTTACGTCTCTGTCGCGTGCTGCGAGGTTCAGCGGAGCAGCCCGCCAATCCTTTCACCGACAACCTTCCTCGCCGTAACGCAGGGGGCTCTCGGGTGTACTTCCATGGATGGCGAGTGCCGAACAGCCGAAACCTCGCCGCTGGGTCCGCATCTGGCACCGCGCGACGGGGACCCCGCTCGCCGAGGGCCCGCTTGGCTGGGGCATTACGCCCTTCGAGGGCAACTTCTACATTCGCCGGAAGTTCCTCCGCACCGAGGGGTTCACGGTGAACTTCCTGCCCGGGCTTTGCTCTTACAAGTTCCTCTACGTGTGGCTCGATTTGCTGCTCGGAACGGGAGAACGCATTCGAAACCTCGGTTGGATGTACTGGTTCCCGAACCCGCTCTTCCCGTTCATCTGGTTTCGCGTTGCCTTACCCCGACATCATCCAGACCTCGAAGTCGAGTACTCGACGGGCCCGCCGAGATAGCTCAGTCGCGTTTCGCGGCGAGCTGCTTCTTAGCCCAACTCTCTGCGGCGAGAGACTCGGAGAAAAGTTGGTAGGGAAACCTCGGCGGCGAGACCCAAGTTACGGCGGTCACGAGCCCGCGAAGCCATGCACTTGGGACGACCAATGCTGAGCCCGCATTCCAGCGCACGCCGAATTCATTGAAACGTTTGAGGTGCTCGGCCAACGCCTTGCGCTGGGTGGCCGGCGCCCTCGTGATGTTCGACATGTCGATGACCCAGGCAGCGTGGTAGTGCGCGCGAATCGCCCAGTCCTCGCGTGCCACGAGACACGCGCGGAGCTCTGCATCGGTTGCTTCGGAAGGAAAGGTCCATCGGTAGAGCGGCATGAGGTCATTCGAGATCCACGGGTGGTCGATCTCGATGTACTCCGTGGTCGGTTCGCCGATCACCTCGTCCATGCCCAGAGCATACCGCTTGGGCCCAAACCACCCCAAAGACCAGCCTCCTCAAGGGGACACGCGGCAGTCTCAAGGGGCTGATGCAACGAGTTGAGCAAATTTCTGGGCCGGTGTCATCCATCCGAGAGTCTGACGAGGTCGAGTGTTGAGCTCGTCGGCGATGCGATTGAGCTGGTAGTTGCTAAGCGCGGAGAGGTCCATGCCTTCGGGCATGTACTGTCGGAGTAGACCGTTGGTGTTTTCGTTGGTGCCGCGTTGCCATGGGCTGCGGGGATCGCAAAAGTACACGGGCACACCGGTGGCCACGGTGAAGCGAACATGCTCGGCCATCTCGGTCCCTTGATCCCATGTCAGCGACCGTTTGAGCGCTTGAGTAAGGTGCGTGATCTTGCGTGCGATGGCATTTCGCACCGTATGCGCGGAGCGGTCGTGAGGCAGCCGGACCAGCATCACGAAGCGGGTGCTGCGTTCGACCAGGGTCCCGACTTGGCTCTTGCTGTTCTTGCCGATGATGAGGTCGCCTTCCCAATGACAGGGGACGGCACGGTCTTGGATTTCGGCAGGCCGTTCACTGATCAGCACCATATCGCCAATGCGAGTAGGCGTTTTGCGCTCGTGGTCCCTCGAGCGCCGTTGTGCCTGACCCGTACGCAAGGCTTTGCGTAGCTCAGAGCGAAGCCGGCACGAGTTTCGTGACATTTCGACTTTCTGGTCAACCTCGGTCGGATCTCTTTCAGATCAAGTACGCTCAGTGCGAAGCTCCGGGGCTGTGTTCGCCGCGGGGCCTGCATGACCTCATCATCTGATCGTTGGGAGAAACGATGGGCGCCCCCAATTTAGACACGCGGTTGACCGAGTATGTTCCGGGTCGAATTTGGTTGAAGAAGTATTCGGTTCACTATGCGGGCGCGGACTTCTTCGCGCGCACGACATTCATCCGATTGAAAGGCGGCAGGGTGCTGGTTCATTCGCCGTGTCCAATCGATGATGCTCTCGTGGAGCAGCTCCAGAACATCGGTCCGGTCGCGCACGTCGTAGCTCCTGGTAGCTACCACTACTTCCACGTCAGCGCTTGGCAAGATGTCTATCCCGAGGCGACGACGTGGATCTGTCCGGGCATCGAACGCAAGTGCCCCGACCTCGAGTTCGATTGGTTTCTCTCAGACCACGCGCCCGACGCTTGGGACGGCCAGCTCGAACAAGCTCTGGTTCGCGGAAACCGCTTCATCTGGGAGGTTGCGTTCTTCGACCGGCCGTCGAAGACGCTGGTTCTCACGGATCTGATTGAAAACATTGGGGACCAAACCGAGGGTACAGACTGGGTCCTCAAGCTC
This sequence comes from Myxococcales bacterium, assembly GCA_029862185.1. Lineage (GTDB taxonomy): Bacteria > Myxococcota_A > Polyangia > Polyangiales > Houyiibacteriaceae > SG8-38. The sequence continues at coordinate 68,195 of JAOTXX010000008.1, read as the reverse complement.
TGGTGGAAGGCCGTGATGCACATGTGGGATCGACCACGGCCGGCGCCCGAGTATCAGATGGGTTGGAAGGACAAAGGCGCAGCGAAACGCTCGCTACAACGCATTCTGCAATGGGACTTCGACCGAATCGTGATCGCCCACGGCGACAACATCGAAGCCGACGCCAAGGCGATTGCCCGCGAAGCCTGGGCGAAGCCGCTATCATTCGAGGGCTGAGGCGCATGACTCGCCGATACTCCACTGAGCCAGCAGACCCCGAAGAGTTCACCAGGCGCTTCGATCGATTCTACAGCCGGTTCGCACGGGTCTACGACATGTTGGTCAAGCGCGGGCCGATTTGGAAGAGCTGGCTTGCGCACGCGCTGCCGCACGTCCGGGGGCCGCGCGTTCTCGAGGTCTCGTGCGGAACAGGCTACTTGCTGACCCAGTACGCTGGTCGGGTGCAGGCGAGTGCAATCGACCTCAACCCAAGGATGGTCGAAATCACCAACAAGAACCTGCGTCGGGCCGCGCTCGCCGCCGATGTTCAGCAAGCCGATGTCGAAGGGTTGCCCTACGCCGACGATACCTTCGACACAGTGGTCAACACGATGTCATTCTCGGGATACCCAAACGGTCGGGCCGCGCTCGCAGAGATGAGCCGAGTCCTCAAGCCCGGCGGTGACCTCGTGTTGATCGACGTCGGCTATCCCGACGATGAGAACCAGATGGGAACCCTGCTCGCGGAGCTCTGGCGAAGGAGTGGGGACTTGATCCGGGACATGGATGTGCTTCTTCGGGAAGCCGGCTTCGACTACCAGGAAGAAGCGATCGGCGGGTTTGGGAGCATCCGCCTCTACGTCTGCACGAAGCATTGACCGTGAGTCACGAGTTCGGGATAGGCCCGTGGGCTGATCATTGGGTGGGCCATCCTGGACTCGAACCAGGAGCCAATGGATTAAGAATCCACTGCTCTACCACTTGAGCTAATGGCCCGTTTTGCCGCGTTGCCGCGGCACACCCGGAAGGATTCGAACCTTCGACCTACGGATTCGAAGTCCGGCGCTCTATCCAGCTGAGCTACGGGTGCTTGCGCCCCGCGACACGGCTGCGCCGCAGGGAAAGTTCATCAAATGTTTCAAAGAGTGGGGTGAGTGACGGGAATTGAACCCGCGACACCCGGAGCCACAATCCAGTGCTCTACCACTGAGCTACACCCACCAAAGGGGGCGGAGTCTAGCGTCACTTTCAGGGCAGGCAAGGCTAGATGCAGCGACCGTTTTCGTAGTGTCTTCGGGCCCATTCGGCCATGGCGATGCCCGCGGCGACGCTGATGGGATAGCTGTGGTTGATGCCGAACATGGGGATGGCAACGACCTGCTTGGCGGCCTCCAAAATGGCCGGGGAGCAGCCGTCGTCTTCGTTGCCGAAGACGAGCACGGCGTTGTCGGGGAGCTCGGCTTCCCAGAGGCCGACGCCGGCTTCGTCCTTTTCAAATACGATCAGCGGCCAACCTTCTTTTTCAGCGACTTCGAGGAAGTTTCGCTCGCTTGGGAGCTCGACGATGTTTTCGTAGCGCTGCATGCCCATGGCGGCGCGCTCGTACCAGGGCTCGGTGCCGATCAAGATGATTTCCTTGACGAGGAACGAGTGGGCCGTGCGGACGATGGAACCGATGTTGAAGGGGTTCTTGGCGCGGTCGATGGCGATGCGGAACGGATGCCGGATGCGGTCGAGCTCGGTCCGGATCTCGGTGCGGGGCATCTCAAACGAAGGGACGCGTGCCATCTACTTCCACTTGATGGAGCAGCCCATGGACGGGACGTGCTCGAAGTCGACCGCGCGGCCTTCCAACGCGGCATCGAGGACGGCGCGGAGGTCGCGGCGGGTGACGTCGGCGGGCTTCTGCCAGTTGTCGTCGATGCGGCCGTTGTAGAGAAGCTTGCGGTCGCGGTCGAAGACGAAGATGTCGGGAGTGCAGGCTGCGTCGTAGGCGCGCGCGGCGCTTTGGGATTCGTCGTAGAGGTAGGGGAAGGTGAAGGCCTTCTCGGCAGCCCGCTTCTTCATGTTGTCGAAAGAGTCGGCAGGGTAATTGTCGGCATCGTTCGGGTTGATGGCGACCAGTTGCACGCCTTTGTTGCCGTAATCGGCTTGGAGTTCGAGAAGGCGGTCTTCGCTGGCAATCGCGTAGGGGCAGTGGTTGCAGGTGAAGACGACGACCAGGAGCTCGGCGTCCTCAAAGGAGTCGAGCGACCAGGTTTTGCCGTCGACGCCGGGCAGCGAAAACGGTGGCGCGGCGGTGCCAACCGCCATCCCTTTGGAGTGCATCAGAGCCATGGCTACCCTGTAGTGCCGGCTGCCGGCCAATGCCAGTGGACCGGGCGGGCGTGTTACGTTGTCGAGGAAGATGGTCGAAGGGGAGCTAGCTCAGGATCCGTTGGTCGGCGCCACGCTGGGTGGGCTCTACCAGGTGCAGCGCCTGATTGGCGTCGGCGGCATGGGGCGGGTTTACGAGGCGACGCACACGCACCTCGGCAAGGCCTACGCGGTGAAAGTCCTGCCCGAGGGGCGGGCCGACAAGCCGTCCGCGGTCGAGCGCTTTTTGCGGGAAGCCAAGTCGGCCACCAAGATCGACCACGAGCACATCGTTAAAGTGGTCAACTGCGACACCGACGAAGAGCACCGGCTTTTCATCGTGATGGAGCTCCTCGACGGCGAGAACCTGGCCGAGAGGCTCGAGCGGGGCGCCCTCCCCGTCGACGAAGCGGTCGACATCGCACGGCAAACGGGGGAGGCGCTTCAGGCAGCCCACGACGCGGGCATCGTCCACCGCGACCTGAAGCCCGAGAACATATTCCTGACGCAGAAGCACGGCCACAATTTCGTGAAGGTGCTCGACTTCGGGATATCGAAAATCAAAACGCCGGACCATGGCGACCCAAAGTTGACCGCAACCGACCAAATCATCGGCACGCCGCTCTACATTTCGCCCGAGCTCGCGCGGGGAGTGTCGGTGGTCGACCATCGAACGGACGTGTACGCGCTCGGGGTCATTTTGTACGAGATGCTCACGGGGTCGCCGCCGTTCACGGGCCAAAATCACTTTCAGTTGCTCTACAAACACGGGAACGAAGCGCCGGACCCGCCGTCGCAGCGAAGCAAGAAGGCCAACATCCCGCCGCACGTCGAAGCGGCGGTGCTGCGCGCGATGGAGAAGGACCCGTCCGACCGCTTCGAGACGATGGACGGGTTTTGCGATGCGCTGCGCGGGCCGACGTTGCCCCGGCGGGCGTGGACCCTGGGGCTGCCTTTGCTCGGGGCGGCGTTGGTGGCCGGGGTGGCGTTCCTCTTGTGGCCGACGCGCGCGCCGGTCGAGGTCGCCGAGCCGCCGGTGCCGGCGCCCGCCGCTGCGACAAAAAAGTCCGACAGCCCCGCAGAAACTTCGCCCATCGAGCCGGTGGCGCCGTCGGTGATGCTTGCGCTCGACTCCCGGCCTCCGGGCGCGTTTGTCTCGGTAAACGGCGAGAAACGGGGCCGGACGCCGGTCGAGGTGGAGCTCGAGCCGGGGCTCGAGGCGACGGTACGGTTTTCGCTTGCTGGGTACCGGAGCCAGGAGCGCCGCGTCGTCCCCAATGAGGACGATGCGCTCGTGGTTCGCTTGAAAAAGAAAACCCGCCCCAAGCCCTCACCGATTAAGACAGACTTCTAGCCAGTGCTTGCTCGACTCCTGCCCGTGCTCGTCGCCCTCCTCTTGGCGAGCCCTTCCGCGACGGTTGCCCAGAGCAGCTCGGAGAACGCGGAGGCGCGCGTTTATTTCGAAGAAGGGAACCGGCTGTTCGAGCAGGCGACCCGCGCGCCTGCCGCACAGCGAACGGAGCTCTTGCAGCGCTCGCTCGAAGCGTATGTCGACAGCCTTCGCATCGTGCGGAGCCGGAACGCGCTTTTCAATGCGGCCATCGTGCTTGGGGAGCTCGGGCGCAACGATGAAGCGTTCAACTACTTCAGCGAGTACCTTACGATTGAGGGCCTGACCGAGGCCGACCGGGAAAACGCGACGGCACGGCAGGATGCGCTCCGGACCGAGGTGGCGGTTCTTCAAGTGACGTCGCAGCCCGAGGGCGCGTTGCTTTGGGTCGACCGCAAAGATCTGGCGCCCCGCGGGGAGACGCCCATCGAGCTGGCGTTGCCACCGGGCGAGCATCGGGCCTTCGTCGAGAAAGAAGGCTTCGAGCCGGTCGAGCGAACGCAGACGATGGTGCGTGGCGTGACGACCGTGCTGGCGCTGGCGCTTTTGCCCGTGGTGGTCGAGCCGGTTGAACCGGAACCGGTGCCAGAGCCGGTGCCCGAGCCAATGGCGGAGCCTTCGCGCCCGAGGCTTCGCAACGCGGCCATCGGGACGGCGGCGAGCACCCTCGCCACGGCCGGTGTGGCGATTGGCTTGTCGGTGCACGCGCGCAGCCTGCGAGACGACTACAACCAGGCCGCCGCGCAGTACATACTCACCGGCGACCTGGGCGCCTACCAGCGCGCGCAAAACCTCGCCGACCAGACCGACCGGTTCAACATCGCCGCCGACGTGCTTTGGGGGACGACGATTGGCCTCGGTATCAGCGCGATTGCGCTGTACGGGGTGCACCGCAAAAAGCAAAAGCGCGAAGCGCCCCAGGTGGCGGTGTCGGTGTCTCGGCACGGTGGCTTCGCCTCGATTCGGATGCCGATTGGAGTGAGGCCATGAGTCGCAGGTTCGCCGCCATGGTCCTTCCGCTCGTGTTGTTCGGCGGCGGCTGCTCTTGGCTGAACGCGCCGGAGCGCAATCTGACGCCCCCAGGCACCGGCGGCGACGGCATCGAGCTGTTCTGCGATGACATGCTCGATGACGACAACGACCTGGCCTTCGACTGCGATGACACGGACTGCGCACAAGAGCCGGCCTGCTGCGAGCTCCGCCGCACGACGCTCAGCGAGGATTGGACCGCTGCCAACCTGAGTAACGATTGGGTGTTCACGCCAACTGGCGGCGGCGCGTGGGGGCCGGTTCGGCCTTCTATTGATGGCGCGACGTTTGTCGGTGGCTTTCTGCCCGACGACTCACCGCGCGCGCTCTTGAGCAAGGACTGCGTGTCGCTCGGGCTCGGTGGTTGGGTGAGCACGACGCTACGAACGACCGACGCCACGGGCTGCACACCCGACGCGGTGTGTGAACGCTACGCCGGCCTGGTGCTCACGGTGGCCGATGACGCGGCGGTGGGCGGCAAGCTTCAGGACGAGCTTGCGGTGACGCTTCACGCTGGAGGCCTCGTGCTGGTGACCCAAGCGGATGTCGAAGTGGCGCGCACGACGGTGGGCATCGACGAAACCATCGGGGTTGAAATCGAGCTTCGGCCCAAGCTCAACGACGACAACCTGCCCATCCTGAAGGCGCAGGTGACGGTCGACAGCGCGCCAATTCTCGAGGACTTCACCGTGGTGGCGGTTTCGGACCTGCTCAGCGACGGGGACTGCACAGAGATTCCGGGCCTTCGGGTGGCGGCGCAGGGCCGGGGGGACGGCGTGTATGTGGGGCCGCTACAAACCGCGAAGCAGGACTGTGCCAATCCGAGCCAGTTCGATGAACAAAGTGCAATCTTGACCGGGTCGAGCCTCGAACTTAACCCCTCATGGGTGTCGGCGTACGTGGGTTCGCCGGCGTTGGCCAGCTCACGAAACTCGATTTCGGACGTCCAGTGGGACCTGATGCTGGAAGCGAGCAACGACCCGCCCGAGCTCGAGCCGACGACGCACATTGGCTACGCCCTGGGGCATGCGCGAGTGGCGACCGATGAAGGGAGCGACTGGCCGCTCAGCGGCTGGACCATCAACGAATCGCCCAAAGCGGGAGACGACCCGCCGTCCTGTTTGGATGGGAGCTGCTCGGACAACCGAAGCGTGCGCGAGCCGCATCTGCTCGCCGAGCTCAACGAGGATGGAGAGCTTCGGGACCTGGTCTTGTCGTTTGCGCGCGAGCTGGTGAGCGACCCGAGCGAGCGCGACGTGTTTGGGATTCAACTCGTGCGGCCAGTGGGAAGCCCGGCGACTTCGCTCACGCTGCCGGGGACCGCAACGCTCTCGCCCGCCCAGATTCCAAATTGCGTGAGCCTGCGGGATCCCGCGTTAATTCCGGTGGATCCGGAGGCACAGGAAGGGTACTGGCTGCTGTTCACCTGCGTCGACGGGGCGGGCGCCGCGATGGAGATTCACGCGGTTCGGATTTCGCGCGCGCTCGAAGTGGTGCGCGAAGGCGGTGGGCCGATGCGGCGTGTGGTGTTGGTGGCAAGCGAGCTCGGACCGTTTGCTGCGGCTGGGATTCGTTCGCCCGAGCCGCTGATTTCGTTTGAGAAGGACGGGATGCGTTTGCGGATTTGGTTCCTGGCGCAACGCGCGCCGGGCGAGTGGGGCGTGGCCCTGGCCGAAGCGCGAACCCACGACACCTCAGCGCTCGCGTTCGAGCTTCCTGAGCCGGTTCCTTTCCTCGTGAACCCCATCATCAGCAGCACGTCGAGCTTGGTGCGCAGCGGCTGCTTTGGTGAGGATTGCACCATTACTGGAATCGCCGTGGCTCCCCGCGCCGACGACCCGAGCCGGCTTCGATTCGTGTTGGCACGGCGCTTGTATCTACCGGGTGGGGACCCGACCGACCAATTAATCCCTTTGGAGCAAACTTGGAGCAAGCCTTGAACCGAAATCGACGATGCGACCGCTGGAAGTGGCTGACCATAGCCGCCGCCCTGGCCGTGGTTTCGTTCGGCTGCGGGGAGACCGGGAGCGCTGGCTCTTCACCGGCCATTGATTCGGGCACGGGCGGCAGCGCGGGCAGCGCCGGCACAGGGGGCGACTCGGGTGTGAACGGCGCCGGCGGCGCGGAGGGGCCAAACTACACGGACGCGCTTGGGGAGAACCCCGAGCTCTTCGCGGACCCGTTGCGGAACCCCGGCGACTTCCCCGGGATGAGCACCGACGCGACCGAAGGCGCGCAAGCGTACGCCGAGGCGGCGCTCGCTTGCTACGAAGCGCCTAATGCCTGCACGGGGCCCGAGTGCGGCGCGTTTGCGTCTTGCTGTGTGAAGACGGGCGCCTGCTGCGCGCCCGTCATCGACAACGCGGCCCTGCCGGAGGCGCTCGACTTCCGGGGCTGCGGCCTGCTCGAGCTGTTGGCCTGCGCCGAAGCGAGTAGCGTGATGACGACGACGTTTGGCGAGCTCGAGCCGGTGCTCAACGCGCGGGGCTTGGTGCCGAACGGGACGGCGAACGCCGAAGGCGGCGCGCTCATCGGTGAGCCGGTGAACCTCTCTTCGCAGCGGGTCGCGCTCGACGTGCAGTTCGCGCTGCCGGTGGGCTGCGGCGGCACCTGCCTCGAGAGCGCAGGCGTGGCGTTCACGGCAACTGCTCCCGGGGCGTTTGTCGATGCCGAGGTGGGCCTGCTTTTGAGCGGCTCGCGCGAGCTGGTGAACGTGATGATTGGGAACGAGGTCGCCGATACGTTCTTCGCGGGGCCCGGAAGCACGGAGTGGCGCCTGGTGTTGTCGCCCGATGGCTCGGCGCAGCTGTTTCGCGACGGCGCGCTGCAAGGCCAGTACGCGTTTGATGCAGCCGCGCTCACGCAAGCGCAACTCGTGGCGTTTGGGCGCAATCTGAGCGCGACGGCCAACAGCGCGGCGATTGCCTCGATTGAGGTGCAGGTGGCGGACTGCGACAATCCGCGCGCCTGGCGCGAGCGGCAGCCGGTTTCGGTTTCGATTGGCGTCGGCGACGCTGCGCGCCACTCCTTCGGGTCCGGCCCTTCGATTGTGGACCTTGGGCAGACGAAGCAGGTCGCGTACGAGCTCGACGGGGCGCTTTACGTCGGTGAGCTGGTTACGCCGGGCGAAGTGTTCGTCGCGGTACCGGCTCCGGTTCTGGTTCCGAGCGCGCCGGACGAGGCGACGGGGCTCGAGGACCCGGAGCTCGTTTTCGATGGCAGCAACGTGTTCCTGTTCTACACGGCGCGCGATGCGAGCGGCGCGGGGAGCATTCGGGCGGCGGTTTCGGATCTCAGCGTGGCGGCGTTCACGCGGACCGGGGCGCCGGGACTGATTCCGGCGGGCGACATCGTCTCGTACGAGGCGCCGACGGTCGCCTACCGCGCGGGGCTGTGGTTGCTCGTCGTTCGCGCGACCTATTCGGGCGGTGCCACCGAGCTGCAGGCCCTTTACACGAGCAACCTCGACGACGGCTGGGCTCCCGTGGTGAACGGCGGCCTCGAACAGCTTACGCGCGTGCAGAGCGCCACCGCCGAAATCACCGAGCCGAGCCTGATGATTCACAACAGCGCCTACCAGCTCTACTACGCGCGCCGCAACGGCACGCGCTGGTCGGTGGAGCTGTTGGTTTCGGACGAGCTCGTGCTTTGGCGGCCCATGGGTGATGTGCTCGGCGGGAGCGATGAAGCGTACGACGGCCTCGGCGCGCGGAGCCCTGACGTGATTTCCGGGCCTGACCGAATCGACATCGTGTACTCGGGGCAGGACGGAGTGGCATTTCGGCTGGGAACCGCCTCGCGGACCGCTCCTTCGGACACGGCGCCGAGCATCTTTTGACAGCGCGGCGCTTGGCGCCGATGTTGAAGAGATGGCGTCCTTCGAGACGGAGCCTCCCCCAGCGCAACCGAGCGGCACGGCCCGGCGGCGAAGCGGTGCGTTCATCGCGGTGTTCGTGGTGCTTCAGTTTCTGATTCCGCTGACCTACCTGACGCGCGATGACATGGCCGACGAGCGCTTCACGTGGAGGCGCCTGAGCGAGGCTGCAGCGCCGGCATGCGAAACCGATGCTTCGCTCGAACGCCTGGACGGAGAGCGCGAAGCGATTGCCGTGGAGAAGCTGATTCACCAAGACTGGGTCGCGTACGTAGCACAAGGGCGGCGCGCGGTGGTCGAGGCCTTTTTGCAAAAGCAGTGCGAGGCGGACGGCGTGGTGTCGGTGGCGCTACGCAATCGCTGCGACGACGAGCGCGGGTTACGGGAGTACACGCTTCGCTGCGGCGGCGAGCGGGCGCACGAAACCGTTCGGACGGCAGCGCGATGAAGGCCTTGGAACGCTACTGGTTTGGAGACGTGGCGCTGGCGAGGCCCTACCTGCTGCTGCGCATGGTGCTCGTGCTCTTGGCCTTCGACACCTGGCTCAACATGATGCCCGAGGGGGCGAAGTACGGCGTCGGCGCGTTCAACGTCGCGCACTTCCCTTGGTTCGATGGCTTCGTGCCGAGCTCTGGCTTCTATGTGGGCGTGCTTGCGTTCACCGGGGTGCTGGCGCTGAGCCAGGCGCTCTACCGGCCTCACCGGATTGCCATCGCGCTCATCGCCATGGGCTACACGCTCGGCTGGTCGTGCAGCCTTCTCGACTCGGTCCCTTACCATTACCTGCTTTCGCTCTACCTCGTGTGCTTCGTGTTCTTTCCGATGCTGAGCGCGCGGGCGGCGTTCTCCAGGTCCGAGCGGGCGCCGCGGGGAAGCGTGGCGGCGTATGTGCTCTTCTGCGTGACGACGGCCATCGTTTACTTTTACGTGGCGGCCTGGGCTGCGGCGCGCGGAGAGTCCTACTGGCTGCCGATGGCCTGCTGCGTCGGATACCTGGCTGTGAGCATGCAAGACCGCGTGGAGCTTCCCGCGATTCGGCTGCTCGCGCCGATGCTGGTGGCCGCACCGCTCACGTTTCACTTGGCGACACCGCAGGCCGGCTGGCTGCCCGTGTACATGACAGGCATCGCCCTCCTGGTGTTTTCGCCGATGCAGTGGGTGCATACGTTCGGCCGCGCGTTGACCCAGCCGGTGCGCGGGCTGCTCGACGAGAGCGTGCCCGAGCAAGGCGGCCTCGACGAGCGCGCGTCGCAGGTGTTCTACCTTTCGCTTTTCGGTTTGGTGATCGCGCCGATGCTGAGCATGTTCGTCGACCTGCCCGGCGTGAAGACCGGCTGCAGCTTGACCGCCATCGCGATGCTGGTGGTGATGGGGCGGCAGCTCTACTTCACGCCCCGCTGGCGCCCCCTTTGGCGTGTGGCGAGCCTGTTCGCCGGCTGCCTTGCGCTCTTGGTGACGATGAGCGCGAGCGATGCGCGGTTCGACTACTACCGGGAAGGCGCGCTCGACGCGGACCGCCGTGGCGACACCGAAGCGGCCATGATGTTTCGCGAAAAGGCCGAGCGCTACGCCCCATAGGCAGATTCCCAAGCGTTGCGCTCAAGAACGCGCCAATCACGGCGCCGGCTGCTAGTCTGCGCCTGGATGTTGACGGGTGACGGCTGGATCACGGTCGCGGTAATCGTGGGGATGGTGGTCGTCATGGCGGCGAACCTCGCCGGGCCCGACCTCGTGCTCATCGCCGGCGTCACCATTCTGCTGCTCGCGGGCATCATCGAGCCGGCGGACGCGTTCGCCGGTTTTTCCAACCCGGCGGTCATCACGATTGGCGCGCTCTTCGTGGTTGCCGCTGGCGTCAAAGAGACGGGGGGCCTCGACCTCGCAGGCCGCGTCGTGCTCGGGCGCCCACGCTCGCTTTCGGGCGGGCAGCTTCGGATGATGTTCCCGGTGGCTGCGCTTTCGGCGTTCTTGAACAACACGCCTGTCGTCGCGATGTTCGTGCCGCTCGTGACCAGCTGGGCGCGGCGCTGTCAATTCAGCGTGTCGCTGATGCTGCTGCCGCTTTCGTACGCGTCGATTCTCGGCGGCACCTGCACCCTCATCGGCACGAGTACGAACCTGGTCGTCGCGGGCCTCGCCAAGGAGTGGGACCCGAGCGTCGAGTTCGGCATTTTCGACATCGCGGTGCTAGGCATCCCCGCGCTCGCCATCGGGGTGCTGTTCATCGTGGTAACCTCGCAATGGCTACTCAAAGACCGGCAAGGTGCCTTGCAAGAGCTCGGGAAGGCGCGCGAGTACACCATTGCGATGCGCGTCGAAAAGGGCTCGCCGGTCATCGGCGAAAGCATCGAGGAGGCCGGCCTACGTTCGCTTCGGGGCGTGTATCTCTACGAAATCGAGCGCGGCGGAAGGGTGCTTGCCGCGGTTCCGCCGACGACGGTGCTGCGCGAAGGCGACCGGCTTCACTTCACCGGGGTCGTCGACTCGGTGGTCGATCTGCGAAAGCAGCGCATCGTCCCCGACACCGACCAGGTCGACAAAATCACGGCTCGGCGAGACCGAATGCTGGTCGAGGCCGTCATCGGGGCCCATTCGTCGCTCGCCGGGCAAACCGTGCGGCAGAGCCGGTTTCGCACGATTTACGACGCGGCGATTCTCGCGGTCCATCGGCAGGGCGTACGCGTGACCGAAACCAAAGTCGGCGACATTCGGCTTCAGCCGGGCGATGTGTTGCTCATCGAGTCACACCCCGATTTTGCCCAGGCGCGACAGCGGGACCCGAACTTTGCGCTCATCGCCGAGGTGGAGGACAGCGCCCCACCCCGCCACGACCGCGCATGGCTGGCCGCCGTCGTGCTCTTCTTGATGGTGCTCGTGAACGCGACGGGCGCCATGAACCTGATGACCGCGTCGCTGAGCGCGGCCGCCTTGATGCTGCTCACGCGCTGCCTGACCGGCGAGCAGGCGCGGCGCTCGATCGACTGGACGGTGCTCATCGCGATTGCGGCGGCGTTCGGAATCGCCATCGCCCTGCAAAAGAGCGGCGCGGCCGACGTCATCGCTTCGCGCATCATCGATTTTGCTGCTCCGTTTGGGCGCGTCGGTGTGCTCGTTGCGCTCTACACCATCACAGCGGTGCTGGCCGGGCTGGTGACGACCAAGGCCTCGGCGGCGCTCATGTTCCCCATCGCGGCGACCGCAGCGCAGGCGCAGGGGATTGGGCTCTTGCCCATCAGCTACATGACGATGATTGCCGCGGCGACTGCCTTTTCGACGCCCATCGGCTTTCAAACGAACCTGATGGTGTACGGCCCGGGCGGGTACAAGTACACCGACTTCATGCGCTTGGGCTTGCCGCTTCAAACGCTGGTGGGAATCTGTACCGTCACCATCATCGCCTTCGCCTGGCTCTGAGCTGCCGTGCCTCGTTTTCCGAACATCTCTGAACACGCTCACTCGGTTTCGGCCCGCGTGTACAGCCAGCTCGCGCAGCGTGCATGCGCGAAGAACGCCGAGGTGTATCCATTGCACGTGGGCGACACCTACCGCGACCCGGTGCCGGCTGCGCGGGCCGAACAGCAGTTGAGCCGGGAGCATCCGGGGCTACACAAGTACGCACCGGTGCAAGGAGAGCCGCGCACCATCGACGCCTTCCTCGACTATGTCCAGGCGCGGCACGGAGAGACCCTCGACCGGGAGCTCGTGCAGGTGATGTCGGGCGCGACGGCCGGCTTGAGCATCGTCTGCCAGGTGTTGCTCGAGCCGGGGGACGAGGTGCTGTTGCCTTCGCCGTTTTGGCCGCTGAGCCGGGGCATCATCGCGACCAAGGGGGCGGTGCCGGTCCAAGTCCCGTTTTACACGCGGCTCGACGAGCCCGGCTTCGACGCCGAGGCTGCGCTCGAAAATGCGGTGACCGAACGCACGGTCGCGCTCTACGTCAACACGCCGAACAACCCGAGCGGCCGCGTGCTTTCGGAACCCACCGTTGCGGCCATGCTGCGGGTCGCCAAGCGGCACGACCTTTGGCTGTTCTGCGACGAGGCCTACGAAGAGATCTACTTCGACCGGGAGCCGCCCGGAGCGGTTTGGAAGCGACCCGAGGTTCGCGACCGTGCGATTGCGTTTCACACGCTTTCGAAGACCTATGGTTTCGCGGGAGCGCGAATCGGATTCACCCATGGGCCTAGGAGCGTCATGGGCGCAGTGCGCGGGATGCAGACGTTTCACACCTATTGCGCGCCGCGGCCGATGCAGTTTGGCGCAGTCGGAGCGTTGCGCCGGGGCGGAACCTGGGTCGAAGAGAGCCGCGCGCTCTACCGAGACGCCGGCTACCTGGCCGCTGATGCACTTGGCGTTTCGCGACCCAACGGCGGGACGTTTTTATTCCTCGACGTGAGCGGGTTGATCGAGCCGGGCGCGGAAGACTGCGGCGCGTTCTTGGAGCGCTGCGCCGACCAGGGCGTGCTGCTGACGCCCGGACGCTCCTGCGGCGAGGACTACGCGCGCTGGGTCCGGCTCTGTTTCACGTCGGTCCCCCCGGCTCGACTCGAGGCGGCTTTGGAGAAGCTGGTGCCTTTGTTTCGAAGACCGTCTTAGCGAGCCAGCCGTCGATGGAGAGCGAACCCGGGCCGGTAAAGGTGAGGCTGGCGTAGACCGCCGCGTAGAGCATCGGGAGCTCCCGCGTGGCCCATGGGTCGTTGAAGTGGTGCGCAAACGCGGCGACCATCATCGCGATGAAGAGCGTCGCCGAGGCGAAGCGGCCGAACACACCGAGCAGCAGTAAAATGGAGCAGCCCACCTCTGCAAAGAGGATGAGCATGACGCTCACTTCGGTGCCCACGTTGAGAGGGTCGGGAAAGCTCTGAACGAGCACATCGTAGTCGAGGGCCTTTGGGACCCCGTGGCTCAGCATCATCAAAGACACCGCAACCCGGAGCAGGAAGGCGCCATTTTCGGCGAGCGTTCGTCGCATGCGGGGCAGCATACAGCGGGGTCGGGGCGGCGGCATGGCGAATCGGGCAGCACACTATGGAGGTCGCGCAAAAGCTCGTTACACTCGAGGGGTGGGGGAGTGTCCAAGCTGTGTTTCGATGCCACTCTCGGGTTACGAAGCGAGCCCGGGCGTCGAGGTCGACCTCTGTGCGCAATGTCGCGGGCTCTACTTGGACCGCCACGAGATCCGCGAGCTCGTCGGCCGGGGGTCGCTCAGCAGGGCGACCGACGTCGTCCCACTCTCCTTAGGTGACGAAGTCGGTATGCACTGCCCGAAGTGCGTGGACCCGGCGATGCAACCGCTAGGCATCAAGGGCGCGCCCGACGCCGGCTGCTGGCAGTGCCGCGCGTGCGGAGGGATGTGGCTCGCCGACGGGGCGTTTTTTGCGTTGGCGCGCGCGTTACGGACTTCGCTGCCGGTTCCGCCGATTGTCAGGCCCACGGTCAGCCAGGCGCCGTCGCTCCCGACAGGCCCGCGGCTCACCCACAGCCGAAGCAAGTTCGACGAGGGCTTCGAGAATCTCGTGGCGGTGCCCGTGCTGTTGTTGCTGAGCTGGTGGCTCTGTTCCGGCAACTTAGGCCGGCTCTTGTCGTTCTTGGTGGGGATGCCCTTTCACGAGCTCGGCCACGCCGCCGGGTCATGGCTGAGCAGCCGCATCGCCATTCCGCTTCCATTTTTCACGTTCTGGTACGACGACCAATCGATGCTGATGGGGCTCATCGTCGCCGGCGTGCTTGGGTGGTTCCTGTTCCACACCTACCGAGAGAAGAACCGGTTCATGTTCGGCAGCGTGTCGGTGGTGACCTTCGCTTGGTTTGTCATCACGTTTCTCGTCTCGCCAACGCGCACGCTGATGTGGCAGATCTTATCAGGCGCGCTTGGGGAGCTCGTCTTCGCGGGGTTCATCCTCATCGCGTTTCACTTCCCGGGGCCCGACCGCTTGCGATGGGACTTCTGGCGATGGGTCGCTGTGATTCCGGCGGCGGTCTGCTTCACGCACGCATTGACGCTCTGGCACCGCGCGTCGACCGATGTTTCCAAGATACCTTGGGGCTCGGCCGTCGGGAGCGAGAGCGACGGTGACATGAATCGCCTCGTCGCCCAGTTTGGCTGGACGGCCCCCGAGCTTGCGGGCTTCTACCTGAACGTCGGCTACCTCGGCGTCACGGCGCTGGCGGTCGCGTACGCCTATGCGGTGTACCGATTGGTGCAAGGGCGAAAACGGACGTCCCTATCGCCTAAGAGCTGAGGCCCCACTTGGCTTTGTTTTCGGCGACTTGCTCGGGGGTCGGCTGGTCGGTGCCGTCGTTGACGGGGACCTCGAAGTCGTCTTGGACTTCCATCATCTTCGCGTTGAGCGGGGTGTCGTCCTCGAACACCGGGGGAACCGACGCGTCCTCGTAGATAGCTTCCCAGGGACATTCGGGCTCGCACGCGCCACAGTCGATGCACTCTTCCGGCTGGATGTACAGCTGATTCGGGAACGTCTCGGTGTCGTCACCCTTGTACTCGTAGATGCACTCGACGGGACAGACGTCGACGCAGGATTTGTCGACGCAGTCGCGGCAAAGACGTGTAATGACCCAGGTCATCGGACTCCCTTTCCAAAAAAGTGGCTGAACGCTAGCAGGGGCGCTGGGCGGGGTCAAAGATGGCCGGGCGGCGGCTTATCCTCTGGGCTTGGCGCTCTTGCGCTTCGCGGCAGCCGCGTTCTTGGGCCTATTCTTCTTGGGCGCTTCGCTCGGATGACAGCCGGCGCAGGTGAAGTTGTCGACGCCGAGGAGCTTGCCCATTCCAGGCGTCACGACCTCCTGCATGAACTTCACTGCTTCGGGGAACGTCGACAACATGCCGCGATGCCCCGGCGTGCCCTCAGGCGGGACGATGTACATCGACGGGGCGGGCATTTTGAAATCGATTTCGCGCATCTCTTCGCCGTGGCAGTCGACGCAGTCGAAGTCGCCATATTCTTCTGCGTCGTGGGCGGCAAAGAGCTCCTGCATGATCGGGTTCACCTTGCCAATCATGTAGAATTCTCGGTCGGCAACGCTCATTTGCTCCCAGGGTGAGTCGGGTGGCGTGAGCCCCATTGCGTCCATGGCGCTGATCTTGCCCTTCGACCCAGAGGTCGCGGGCTTCGACCCGCCGCAAGCCGTCGCGAGCAACACGAGCGCCAGGGCGACTGTTTTCATGCTTCCTGTCATCGATTCGCATGGTAATTCATGCGCAGCGTGTTCGCACAGTTTCAACGGCGGATGGTTTTCCCGGGGCCGGAGGGGGTCAGCGTCTCGCTGCTGAACGAGGTTGCAGGGAAGGTCGGCGCGACAGAGCTCCGCATCGCGACCGAAGACGGCGAAACCCTTTACGGCTGGCACCGGGCTGCGGTTTGGTCGGGGCCGCGACGGGTCGTCCTTTACTTCCACGGCAACGCGTCGTCGCTGCTCGCACAGATCGAGCTGCAGAACCTCTTGCTGAGCGAGGGCTGGGATTTCGTCGGCATTCACTACCGCGGTTACCCGGGGAGCAGCGGTGTCCCGAGCGAGGCAGGTTTGCACCGCGATGCGATGGCCGCGTGGCGCTGGGTGACCGGCGAGCTCGGCGCCGCGCCGAGCCGGGTGGCGATTCATGGGCGGAGCCTTGGCGGTGGCGTGGCCGTGCCGCTCGCGGCGAAGGTAGGCCCCGGCGCACTGGTGATGGAGTCGACATTCACGTCGTTGGTCGCCCTCGCCAAGGAGCACTACCCCTTTCTTCCAACTGGAAGCGTGCTGCGGCACCGTTTCATGACCCGCGAATTCGCGGGGAAGGTCTCGTGCCCGGTGCTCGTCGCCCACGGTCGCGCAGACACCCTCATCGATGTGCACCACGGCAAGGAGCTCGCCAGGCTGTTCCGCGCGGATGAGTACATCGAAGTCCCGCGCATGGACCATAACGACTTGCTTCTCGTCGGGACCATCGCGGCGCGCTACCTCGACTTTCTCGAAGCCGCGGTGCCCGGGACACCGCAGTAGAACCGTTCGCCGCTCGTGCGCTATGGTACGCTGAATGCCCATCGCCTCCATCGCCGTGCCCGCTTGCCTGCTCCTGTTTCTCGCGCTCGGGTGCCAACGCGGCAAGGACCAGGCCGTCGTCATCGAGCCAAGCGCGATCCGGGCCTATGACCAGGCCAGCCCGGTCGACCCCTTCGGCTCGGGAACGGGCGCCTACGCCGCCCTGCGCGACGCGACCGACGCTGCGCTTGCGTTGAACTGGAGCGGAGAGCTCGACGACTTTGCGCCCTGGCTCGATGAGGAAACCGACTTGGTGGAGCGCGCGCTTGCCTTGCTCAAAGGCCTTCGCGTGGGGCCGGGCGATGTCTACGCCGTGGCCAACGGGCGCATCGCGATGGTTTACGAACGGATTGCGACGGCATTGACCCAGGCGTCGGCGGAAGCGGGAGAGGCGGGCTTCGATGCCGACTGGAAGGACCAAGAAGGGCGGCTTTGGGAGCAGGCCAATGCCTTTTGGGCGCGATGTGCGCGGGGCTGCAGCACGGGGGGGCCGCACCTGGACGCCTGGGACCTTCGATGCCGCGCGGGGCTTGCCAATAGCCAAGCAAAATTGACGCCTTAGCCCAAAATCAAATCGCCTCGACAGCATAAGTGAAACATGTTCTATTTCTTCCCCATGGCAAAAGGGAAGAAGTCGCTGGCCCCGCGGCCGGCCGATCCGCCGCTGGTCCTGACCAAGGACGCACAGGACGCCTGGGACGATGAAGCGGACGTGGTCGTCGTGGGGTTCGGCGGGGCGGGGGCCTGCGCGGCGCTCGAAGCCCATGCCGCGGGCGCCCGGGTGCGGGTGCTCGACCGCTTCCACGGTGGTGGCGCGACCGCGATTAGCGGCGGTGTGTTCTACGCGGGCGGCGGCACGCACGTCCAACGTGAAGCGGGCGTGAGCGACGATGCCGACGAGATGTTTCGCTACCTTTCGCTCGAGGTGAAGGGCGTGGTCTCCAACGAGACGCTTCGCGACTTTTGCGATCGGAGCGTCGAGAACCTGAGCTGGCTCGAAGGGCACGGCGTTCCGTTCGAAGGCTCGCTCTGCCCGTACAAGACGAGCTACCCGACCGACGACTACTACCTCTACTACTCCGGCAACGAAGGGTTCTCTCCTTACAAAGAAGCGGCCAAGCCGGCCCCGCGCGGCCATCGTGCCAAGGGTGCCGGGCTCCCGGGCGAGAGCTTCTACGAGCCACTTCGCAAGGCCACCGCGCGCGTGGGCATCGACGTCGAGTACGAGACCCGAGTGACGCGCCTCGTCGTCGACGGCAAGAACCAGGTGCTCGGCGTCGAGTACCGGCAGGTCACGAATGGGTTTTGGAGTCGGCTGTACCGTCGCCTGCACCAGGCCGGCATCGCCGTCGTCAAATATCATCCGAAGACCGCCGCAAAGCTTCGCGAACGCTGCTTTCAAATCGAAGCCGAGCACTCGGTAGTGAAGCGCGTGCGTGCGGTGAAGGGCGTGGTCCTCGCGGCCGGCGGCTTCATTTACAACCGCGCAATGGTTAAGGAAATCGCCCCGAAATACCGGACGGGAATGCCGCTCGGGACGACGTCGGACAACGGGAGCGGCATCCTGCTCGGACAGAGCGTGGGCGGCAAGACCGACCTCATGGATCGAATTTCGGCGTGGCGATTCATCAACCCGCCGGAGGCGTTCGCCAGGGGGATGATTCTCAACCAGAACGGCGAGCGCTACATCAACGAGTTCATGTACGGCGCGGCGGTGGGCGAAGCGATGGTCGAGCACAACCGCGGGGTTGCCCTTCTCATCATCAACGGCGAGCTCAAGAAGCTGGCGCGCGAGCAGTGCAAGCCTGGAAAGGCGCAGTGGTTTCAGCGGGCGCCGGCGCTCCTCAACTTGTGGTTCAACAGCAAGGAGGCGAAATCGGTTGAAGAGCTCGCAAAGGTGGCCAAGGTGCCGGTGGACACGCTTCGACGGACGCTCGAGGAGTACAACGACGCTGCGGATGGCAAGGTCGTGGACCGCTTCGGCAAGGACCCGGGGAAGATGCACGCGATGCGCAAGGGGCCATACTTTGCGATTGACGCCGGCATCAAGAGCAAGCGTTTCCCGTGCCCGACGCTGACGCTCGGCGGTTTGGTCGTCGACGAGCGAACGGGCCAGGTGATGGGCGAACACGGTGGTGTGATTCCCGGCCTGTACGCCGCGGGGCGAAACGCGGTGGGCGTCTGCTCGCGGCAGTACGTGAGTGGTTTGTCGATTGCAGACTGCGTGTATTCGGGCCGGCGTGCGGGTGGTGCAGCGGCCCGCGGTGAGGTTTACGCCGAAATGGACGCTCCGCCTGCATCGGAAGCGTCGCCCATCGAGGCCAAGCCTGCGGAGGGGAGGCAGCTCGAAGGCTTGCCTGTGCTCAGCGAGCGCCAGGTCGCCGATCCGTCACCTGAAGCGCATTCGCAGCCTGGCCGCCGGGCGCGAAAGGATGGGCTCTACCCACGGCAGTCGCTCAACCGTTCGATTCGACGCCCCGGCGGCACGACCCGCTTCTCCGGAGCTCCGCGAGGGCGGATCTCGAAGCGCGTGAGTTGACGGGCTTGACAGGCTTGACGGGCTTGACGGGCTTGACGGGGACCTAGCCCGGCGCAAGGGTGGCTAACTGCAATGACTGAAAAAATTGGCGACGAAGAGGCGAAAGAGTGCGTCCGGAAGCTGCTGGGGTACCTCGGCGATGACCCCGAGCGTGAAGGGCTTCTGGATACACCGAAGCGAGTCCTCGGCGCGATACAGGAACACTTTCGTGGATACCATGAAGACCCGGTGGCGCATCTCTCGCGAACGTTTACCGAGGTCGAAGGCTACGACGAGCTCGTGCTCGTGAGCGACATCGAGATTTACAGTCACTGCGAGCACCACGTGGTGCCCTTCGTAGGCAAAGCGCACGTGGCCTACATCCCCGACGGCAAAGTCGTGGGGCTTTCCAAAATCGCCCGTGTCGTGGACACCTTTGCCAAGCGGCTGCAGGTCCAGGAAAAGCTCACCGCCCAAATCGCCAACGCGATGAACGAAACCCTGACGCCCCAGGGCACGGCGGTCGTCATGCAGTGCCAGCACTTCTGCATGTGTTACCGGGGGGTTCGCAAACCCGGGTCTTGGACGACGACCAGCCGCCTGACCGGCTGCTTCCTCAAGGATGAAGCGGCCCGGATGGAGCTCCTGACCCTGATCGGCATGCAACGCTCGATCGGCGGCGCGGGGAGCTGAGCCGGCTCGATTTCAGCGTGTTTGCAGCGTAGAGTAGCCGCATGCGCGAAGAGCACTACGACTGGGTCATCATCGGGTCGGGTTTTGGCGGAAGCGTCTCCGCACACCGGCTCACGCAAAAAGGGTACAAGGTCCTCGTCCTCGAAAAGGGGCGACGCTTCAACGACGAAGACTTCCCGAAGAACAACTGGGACGTGAAGCGTTGGCTGTGGAACCCGATGCTCGGCCTGAAGGGGATCTTTCAGATGTCGTTCCTGAAGCACATGACCGTGCTTCACGGTGTCGGGGTCGGCGGCGGCTCGCTCGTCTATGCGAACACCTTGCCCACGCCGAAGTCGCCGTTCTTTCAGGGAGGGTCCTGGGGTAGTCTCAGAGATTGGGAGACCGAGCTCGCGCCTCACTACGCGACCGCCAAGCGGATGCTCGGGGCCACGCCGAATCCACTCGAGACCAAGGGCGACCGGGTGATGAAGGAAATCGCCCGCGACATGGGTCGTGAAGAGCACTGCCACCCGACCGAGGTGGCCGTGTACTTCGGGGAGCCCAACAAGAAGGTGCCTGACCCGTACTTCGATGGAGAAGGTCCCGACCGCGTGGGCTGCAACTTCTGCGGCGCCTGCATGACCGGCTGCCGAATCGGCGCGAAGAACACGCTGGTCAAGAACTACCTGTACTTGGCTGAGAAGAACGGCGCCGAGGTGCGACCGGAAACCGAAGTGACCGCCGTCCGGCCGAATGACGGCGGCGGCTACCGGGTCGAGACCAAGCCGACCTTCAGCAGGAGCGGCGCAGACGCGGTCACGGCAGATCGGGTGATCCTCTCCGGGGGTGTGATGGGCACGATGCCACTTCTTCTTCAAATGAAGGAGGACCCAGAGGGCCTTCCCAAGCTCTCCGACCGTGTCGGCGACTTCGTTCGCTCCAATAGCGAATCGTTGATTGCAGTCGTCTCACCCGAGAAGGGCACCAACTTCTCGAAGGGCGTCGCCATCACGTCGATTCTGCACACGGACGAGCACAGTCACATGGAGCCGGTACGCTACGGCGCCGGGTCTGGCTTCTTCCGAACCTTGCTCGCGCCGCATGCGCCGGGGCCAACCGTTCTCTCGCGAATTTGGGGCGGGATCGCGGCCTTCATGCGCCAGCCGGTGCGCTGGTTGAAGGCGCTTTTCGTGAGCGACCTGGCCAAGCACTCACAGGTTCTGCTCTACATGCGCTCGCTCGAAGGCACGCTTCGGATGAAGCTCGGGCGTGAATGGCGAACGGGATATCGCCGTGCACTGGTCACCGAGGTGGACGATCCGAGCCAGGCGCCGTCGGCGTTCATGGAGGAGGCGACCGACCTCGCCGAGAGCTTTGCCGACAAGGTGAACGGCGTCACGACGACTCTCATGACCGAAACGCTCTTGGGCGTGCCGTCGACGGCTCACATCTTGGGCGGCGCCTGCATGGGCGACTCCGCGGAGACGGGCGTGATTAACGACAAGCACGAGGTGTTCAACTACCCGGGCCTCTACGTCATCGACGGCTCGGCGATTTCCGCAAACCCCGGCGTCAACCCTTCGCTCACGATTACGACGCTGGCCGAACGCGCGATGAGCCTCATCGAGGCAAAGCACCTCCCGGCGTCGATCGAGCCACCGACGGAAAACGTGGGCGCGACCGAACACGTCGCACAGGTATAAGGGGAAGAGCGGGGCACCGAAGCCCCCCCCAAGACAGCAGGCGGCAGCGCAAGCCGGAACGGCGAAGCCCGGCGCAAAGCGCCGGCAAGGCAAAGCGCAGCGAATGCCGCGGCAGCAAAACGGGTGTAGCCAACCGCGCGTGTCAGCGCCCCGTCACCAACTGCGTCAACGTCGCTTCCGGCTCCACCGGCTCCGGCGGCTCGAGCCTGAAGGTCTCGACCACCTCACCACCACGTGCATCACAGTAGTACGCCCACTCGCCCCACTGCGGGTCGTCGAGCTTCACGAAGAGCGCCACGCAGGCGTAGTAGGCGCGCGCCGAAAGCTCGGCGAAAGGCGTCAAGTGCTCGGTGAGTGCGCTGGTGTAAATCTCGAGAAGCTCTTTGTCAGCGGCGATGTCTTCCGGGACGGGCGCGCCGCGAATGCTTCCGGCCATGTCTTCGTACATGTAACCGAAAAGGGCGGTGCCGATGCCGCGCTCGAAGAGTGGGTGGGTGCGAAGCGCCTTGGTTGCCGAAAGCGCACGGTCGGTGGCAGCTTGGCGGCGAAGAATCCAATCGCGGAACGCGCCCTCCGCCCAGTCGTGAATGACTTCTTCGGTGGCGCCGTCGGGCGGTTCGGGCGGACGAACCGCCACCGCTTCTTCGACCCGCTTCCAAAGCTCCTGCAAGTCGTTGCTCAGCTCCTCGCGCGGATAGACCGGCTGCGGGACTGGAATCGGGCTCACGACGAGTTCTTCGGAGCCATCCGGGGTCTGCCGGCCAGCGCAGCCCACCGCCACGGCCAGCACAAATAGGAGCCAACGCCACATGCGGCGACATTAACAGGCGCCGATCGGTGGGGCGAGTTTTGCGCGCAATGCCGGTTGACTTGGCCTGCCAGTTCGAAGTTCCATGCGCAAATGGCTGCCCCACTGGTCGAGCTGACCGATGCCGCCAGCGTCGACCGCGCTGCGCGGGCTCTGTTCGGCAGCCCCCTCGATACGAGACCGGCGGTTTCGCAGAGCTACGTGGCCTGGCGTGCCGCGGAAGGCGCGCCTCTCACCTCGATCCTCATCAACGAGCACAGCCCGAAGAGCGACTTGGATTCCCTCGCCCTGCACATCTCGCGCGCACGGGCCGATGCGATCGTCATTACCGGGAAGATCCTTCGCGATGAGCCCCGGCTGAGCTTCGACCCGCGCGCCGACCCGCGCTGGGGGGAAGCCTTGCTCAATTGGCGTGAACGCCGATGGGCGCTTTTCGAACCGCCGTGGCTGCTGATCCTGACGAACCAAGGCGAGCTCGACTTCGACCATCCCGTCTTTCATGGATGGGCGAGGCCGGTCATTTTCACGAATGACCAGGCCGCCGCTCGCAGGTTGGCGGCGGCGCCCTGCCCTGTCGTTGCGGACGCAGCGCCCGACATCCGGCGTGCGATCCGGCACCTGCAGGTCTCTCGGGGCTGCGAGTGCGTGTCCATCGAGGCAGGCCCTTCGACTGCGCGCGCGCTGTACGAACGTCCAATCGCCATCAAGGAGCTCCTGCTGTCGGTCTATCTCGAGCCTTCGCTCGACGAACACGCGCAGGGAGCCCCGCTCATCAAGCTCTCCGAAGTCCGCGCGATGTTTCGGAGTGAGACCTCCACCGTCCATCGCGAGGACGGAACGCATTGGAGCTTTCATAGGTTCCGGCGCTAGCGGGCCAGGCGGTCTCGCATTAGCTTAGGCCCTTCCAGCATGCCGACCCTCCTCCAGCGCATCCCCCGAAACGCATTCCTTCTCATCGCTCTGTTGGCAATGATCATATTGAGCCCGGCGATCGCGGACGACGGTTCCGGGTGGCTCTTCGAATTGTCTTTCGATGCGATCCTTTTGACCGGGGTCCATTCGGTGGGCCCAGGCAAGCACCGATGGCCGTTCGCGGTCTTGACCGTCTTCACGCTCGGCGTGCGCTGGAGCCAGCAGCTCTCGGGCGCTGTCACGCTCGACGTGGGCGCCTTGTTCATCACCGTAGTTTGGCTGGCCTACGCGGTCTGGATCATCATCCGCCACTTGTTCCAGCGTCGTGACGTCACGGCCGACACGATTCTTGGGGCTATCGTGGCTTACCTCCTGGTGGCCGTTGGATTCACCGTAGCATTCGAGCTCATTGAGCTTCAAAATCCCGGTTCGTTTTCTGGGATTCCGACGTCTGCCGGCTCTGATCGCTCAGAGCTCGGCAGCACGATGGTGTACTTCAGCCTCGTTTGCATCACGACCATGGGCTTCGGCGACATCGTCGCCGTTTCACACCTTGCCCGATCGCTGGCCGTGCTCGAAGGGGTGTTTGGGCAGCTCTACCTCGCTGTGACGATTGCCCGGCTGGTCGGTTTGCACATCGCTGGCAGCAGCAGCGAGAAGGACTAGGCCGGCGCGGGCGGAGCCGTCGTGCTGGCTCCACCGTCCCCAGGCGCAGGCGTCGTGTTTCGGTCGTCGCCCTTCTTTGCATTGAAGAAGATCGCGTAAAACGTGGGCACGACAATCATGGTGAGCACGGTGGCCACCAGCAGGCCGCCGACGATGGTGACCGCCATGGCGACGTAGAACGCGTCCGTAAACAGCGGAATCATACCGAGCACCGTCGTCGCTGCGGCCATCGCAACCGGGCGCAAACGGCTCACACCGCCATCGAGAACGGCGTCATAGGTCGGTTTCCCTTCGCGAACCTGCAGGTCCATTTCGTCGACGAGCACGATGGCGTTCTTGATGAGCATCCCCGACAGGCTGAGGAAGCCGAGCAAGGCCATGAAGCCAAAGGGCTGCTCGAAAAGCAGGAGGCCTGCGGTGACGCCGATCAGCGCCAAGGGCACCGTGAGCCAAATGACCAGGGGCTGGCGAATCGCGTTGAACAAGCCGACCACGATCAAGACCATGATCCCGAGGAACATGGGGATGGGCGCAAAGAGCGCGGTCTGCGCATCCCGGGTGCTTTCGTATTCGCCGCCCCACTCGACGTGGTAGCCGGGAGGAAACGGCAGGGCCTCGATCTTAGGCGCGAGTCTGCCCCAGAGCGTTGGCGCCGAATCGTTGGTCGGGTCGGTCACGACCGTGAGCGTGCGTTTCCGGTTGCGGCGTTCGACGACCCGATCGCTGAACTTCGTCTCGAGGCCGGTCACGACGTTGGCCATCGGGATGTAGCGCTGCGCAACGGGGCTCCAGATGGGAATCTGCGTAAGGTTGGCTACGTCGAGCCGAAGCGGCGCCGGCTGCCGGAACAGGACCGGAATGACTTCATCCTGCTCCCGATAGACGCCGACGCGATGTCCCTCAAACGTCGACTGAATCGCCAGGGCGACACCCCGCGTCGTGATCCCCTGCGCATCCGCTTGTTCCTCCGAAAGCCTCGGGTGAATGACTTTCACGCGCTCGAACCAGCGCCCGCGCGAGCCTTTGGCGTCGCCGTCGGCTTCCATGATCGTAAGCGTCTGCTGCTCCAGGTCTCGAAGGACGTTGACGTCAGGGCCCACGAGCCGCGCTTCGATCTTGCCGGGCTTACTTGGCCCCAGGTCGAATGTTCGGCCGAACGCGATCGTATCCGGGGCAACGCTTTGGACGTACTCCTCGGCGCGTCTGATGTCGCGCGCGAGCGTGGTGTAGTCCTCGATGTCGACCAAAAACTGGGCGAAGCCGCTGTGCTCTTTTTCGGGCGTAAAGGTCAAAATGAAACGCAGCGGCCCTTGACCAATCGAGGAAGCGACGTGGGTGACCCCTTCGAGCTCCGCCAGCCCCTCCTCGATGACGTTCACACGTTTTTCGGTCTCGTCGATGTGCTGATCGACCGGCCAGAAGACGTCGAGGCGAAACTTCGGCGTCGTCGATGCGGGGAAGAAGGTCTTGTCGGTGAACTGGAAGGCGTAGAGTGAGACCGCGAAGGCCGCGAACACCACCGCGACGGTGACCCAACGGAAGCGAAGGCAAAGTGCGAGGAACTTCTTGTACGTATTGTAAAAGGCGTTGTCGTACGCGCCCTTGCCAGCGCTCTTTGCCTTCTCCTTTTCGCTTGGCGGCTTGAGGAACCAGATGCCCAGGAGCGGCGTGATGGTCATGGCCGTCACCCAGCTTAGTGACAGCGAGATGCCGATCACGATGAACAGGGACCGGCAGAATTCACCGGTGCTGTCCGGAGACAATCCAATGGCGGCAAAGGCGATGATCGCCACCGCGGTCGCGCCGAGCAGGGGCATCGAGGTTTGGCCTGCGACTTCGAGGGCAGCCGCTTCGGCGTCCATCCCGTCTTTGATGCGTACCAGCATGCCGTCAATGATGACGATGGCGTTATCGACGAGCATCCCCAGCGCAATGATCAGCGCACCGAGCGAGATCCGCTCGAGGGCGACTCCAGCGGGGCCCATGAAGATGAACGTCGCGGCGATGGTGAGGACCAGCACGAAGCCGATGATGAGACCGCTACGGAGCCCCATGAACAGCAGCAGGACGACGATCACGATGAGCACGGCCTCGATGAGATTGACCAGGAAGGCATCGATCGCAGTGGTCACCATGTCGGACTGCATGTAGATGACCTCGAGGTCCATCCCGAGCGGGAACTGCCCCTGCAGCAATTGGAGCCGCTGCTTGATGCCATCGCCCATGGTGACGACGTTGCCGCCCTTCTCGGTGGAGACGCCGATGCCGATGGCTTTGTGGCCATCCACGTGCAGCTTGCTGCGGGCCGGCTCCTCGTACCCGCGCCTGATGTTCGCGATGTCCCGAAGCCGCACCTGGGATTTGTCCCCCGTGCTGATGAGGATGTCGCCAAGGTCTTGCGACGAATCGATGAGCGAGTCCGGCTGGATGCTCAGATACTCCGAGCCGGCCTCCACCATGCCCGCATCGACGACGACGCCTTCGGCAACGAGCTTTTCCGAGATTGCATCGGGCGAGATTCCAATCTGCGAAAGCCGCTCTCGATCGAATTCGACGTAAACCGCTTCCTGGACGACGCCGAAGAGCTCCACCTTCGCTACGTCTTTGACGAGGACGAGCTCCTTACGCAGCATCTTTGCGACGTCGTAGAGCTCTCGATAGCTGTACTCGTCGCCGTAGAGGCCCAGAAACACGCCGTACACGTCGGAGTAGTCGTCGTTCACGATGGAGGGCCCGGCACCCGGCGGCAGGTTCCCCTGCGCGTCACCGACCTTGCGGCGAAGCTCGTCCCAGACCTGCGGGAGGGCTTTGCTCTTGACGGTCGAACGCATCTCGACGGTGATGGTCGACATGCCCGGAATGTTTCGTGATTCGATGCGCTTGATCTTGCCGAGCTTCTGGATCGCGAGCTCGAGCTCGTCGCTCACCTCTTCCTCGACCTCGTAAGGCGTCGCGCCGGGGTACGGCGTGATGACGAGCGCTTCCTTGATGGTGAACTCGGGGTCTTCGAGACGCGGCAGGCTGTTGAACGACTTGAAGCCGGCATAGAGCGCACCGAACGTCAGAACGATGATCAGGGTGCGGTTTCGAAGCGAGAAATCGGTGAGATTCATTTCCGAGTCTCGTCGGATTCCTTCAGCTCGGTGACGGCCATGCCCTCGTCGAGCAGCTGGACGCCCGACATCGCGATGGCCTGGGCACCTTCGAGCCCTTCTTTGACGACGATGCGGCCTCCAGTGATCTCACCCACCTGAACCGGCAGCTTGGAGACCGTCATCGATTCCTGATCGACCAGCCAGACGTAAGGCTTCTCCTCGCTGTCCGCGAGAACGGCCTCCACCGGCAGCAAGAAATCATCGGCCGCCGTCGTCCGCAGGCCCGTCAGGACGAGCTTGGCGGTCATCCCGGCCAGGACGCCGACCCCCTCTGGCTTCTTCATGCTGAACGTCGCCCGGAAGGTGCGGGTGTTCGGGTCTGCCGCAGTCGCCAGCTCGGTGAGAGCGACGGGGAACTGGCGCCCGGGGAGCGCAGACAGCTCGACCACCGGTTTGGCCTGCGCGTTGAACTCCTCGAAGTTGGTTCGCTTTTGGGTCCCGGCGAGGTCCCGCTCCGGGACGTCGACCACGACCTCCATCACCGACTCGTCTTGCAGAAGCAGCACGGGCTCACGGGCCGCGACATTCCGGAAGTCGGTGACGAGCTTCCGGGCAATCACGCCATCGAACGTCGCCCGCAGGCGCGTGTCCTCGAGCGCCTTTTGCGTGATCCGAAGCTCTGCACGGCTTACGTCGCGCGAGCGAGTCGCCACGTCGAGGTCGCGCTGCGTGCCGGAGCCGGAGGCGAACAGCTTGCTCTCGCGACGATACTCGGCGTCGGCGAGCCGAAGCCGCGCACGGGAGGCCTCGACCTGGGCCTGATAGTCGCGCGGATCGAGACGCGAGAGGATTTGACCCTTCTTGACCCGCTGCCCTTCCTCCACATTCCAGTCGATGATGCGCCCTTCGACCTCGAAGGCGAGCTCGACGACCTTGATGGCCTTGATGCGACCCGGGAAGTCGGGCCGCGTAGTCCCCTGCTGCCCCTCGAGCCTGTAGATTTTGATCGGCCTGGGGGTCGGCTCGGGTTCGACGACCACCTCTTCCTTACAAGAAACAAGCATCGCAATCGCGAGCACGAAAGGCGCCACGACGAGGCCGTGGGCAAGCATTCTAGGGGGCATGGAGGGTTCCGTCTTCAAGGCGATTGTTCGAAGCTGCCGAGCTGTTCTCGGGACGCGCGAGCATAAGCAGCCAGGCCCATCTTGCCAAGGCAAACCAGCGCGGCCGCGCGCAACGCTGCGGAAATTTCTCAACACCGCCTAGGGAATCGGAGACTCGTCGACTATGCTTCGCCCCCTATGCGGCTGCTTTGCCTATCCCTCATTGCCATGCTCGTCGCGCCTACGCTTGCAGGCGCACAAGCCGAGAAGCCCCATGTGAAAGTGACCGCGGTGTTCGACGGACCATCGCCTGTGTTCGACGCCATCACGGAAGATTTGGCGCGCGAGATTCGGAGTCAGCTTTCGGACCGCTTTGATGTCGTTTTGGTGCCGCTGAGCTTTGAGGGCGATTGGACGGCCGAAGGCGTCGAACGTCAGTTCGACGAGGCGTATTCCGATCCAGAAATCGCCGCTGTCTTTGGCTTCGGTCACCTTTCAGTGCTCGCCGTTGCGGCGCGCAAGGACCTACCCAAGCCAACGATTCTCCCGTTTGTGTTTACCGCGCGACAACAAGGGCTGCCTCGCAGAGGAGACGTCAGCGGAAAACGAAACCTTTGCTACATCAGCGAAGAGCTCGATATCCGCGACGAAGCGGCGCGGCTCCGAGAGGTCGCTGGCTCGAGCCGGATCGTACTTCTCGCCGAAGAGTCACAGCGGGCGATGTTTTCTTCGGTCACAAGCACTCAAAAAGTCACTATGGCGGCCGCGGAACCGACGGTCGACGCTTTGCTAGCGGCGATTCCAAAGACCGCCGACGGACTGATCCTGTCCCCGATGCGGCAGCTCAGCCTCGAAGATCGGCGTCGGCTTCTCGACCAGATCACAAAGCGCCGCATTCCGAACATTGCGGTGAGTCCTCGTTGGCTCGACCAGGGCGCGATGATGTCGATCCGCTCACCGAACAACTCCGAGCGAAGGGCTCAGCGAGCAGCGCTGAACCTCGACCTGATTCTCGAAGGCCGGCCTGCATCACAGATTCACGTCGATTTCGAGGAGCGCGAGGACCTGCAGATCAACGTGCAAGCCGCGCGGGCCGTCGGCGTCCGTCCGACCTTCGAGGTTCTGCTCGAGGCGAACGTGGTGAACGAAGAAGAAACTGCGGAAGAGAACCGCCTCCAGATGAGCCGCGCCATGAAGGAAGCGGTCGACAAGAACTTGGATCTGCTGGTCTCCGAAAAGTTCGTCGAGGCGGGCGAGGAAGGCGTGAAAGTCGATCGAGGCCCCCTGCTTCCTCAGGGCCAGCTCGAAGTTGGCGTCGTCAACCGGGACCCGGATCGGATCATCACGGGGGGCCAGCTTGCGGAATGGCAGGCAAGCACGTTCGCTCGCGCGAGCCAGAGCATTTATTCGGAGCGAGCCTGGACGCGCTTCAAGGCGCGCAAGCTCGCCCAACAGGGGCGTGAGTACGGCTACTTCACCGACGTTCTCGACATCATGCTCAGCTCGGGCGTGGCGTATGTAGGCGTCCTTCGGGCCCAGGCGCAACAGCGCATCCAACGCAAGAACATCCAACTGACGAGGGAGTACCTCGAGCTTGCTCGCCTTCGGCTCGAAGTCGGGGTCGCCAATGCGAGCGAGCTCTACCGCTGGCAGGTCACGCTTGCCGACAACCAGGCTGCCGTCGTCGACGCGCGGGCACTGGTCAGCCAGAGCAAGATCGAGCTCAACCGCGTGCTGAACCGGCCCTCGGAGCGGCCCATCGCGCCCGTCGACCTGCCCAGCGACGAGTCGGGCCGGACGCAGGCGCCCCAAGACCCGATCAGCAAGTACATGAACGACCCATGGTCCTTCGAGAAGCTCAGGGACTTCATGGTTCGCGAAGGGCTCCGCAACTCGCCGGAGGCTCGTCAGGTCGAAGCTCAGAAAGCTGCGGAGCGGCGCATCAACGAAGGCCGTACGCGGGAGCTCTGGTTGCCCGAGTTTTTCGTCGAGGGCGGCATCCAGCATGACTTCTGGCGCGAGGGCGAAGGCGCTACCGTTCCTCAGCCGAACGCGCTCAATATCCCGCAGCCCGACAAGTTCGGATGGGACGTCGGGCTCTTTCTGGCGATTCCCTTGTCCCGCGGTGGCTCGGGTGTCGCGGACATGCGTCGCAGCGCGATCTTGGTCGAACGGCTGACCGCCGAGCTCGATCGCGTCGCGCAGAACATCGATACGGGCGTGCGAACCGAACTCTACAGCGCGGCCGCCGCGCTGGCCACGGTGGAGCTCACGCGCAAGGCGGCCGTCGCGGCGGCCAACAACCTGGTGCTCGTCACCGACCTCTATCGCCGCGGCAAAGTCGACATCATCACGTTGGTCGATGCACAGACCCAAAGCCTCGTCGCCGATCTGGGCGCCGCGAACGCCGTCTATGACTACGTCGTCGCCCTACTCTTTGTGAATCGCGAGGCCGGTCACTTTCGAAACCTCGACACGCCAAAAGCGCAGCAAGACTTCGCGCAACGGCTCAACGCATTCGTCATGGCCGCCGAAACACACGACGCTCGCACGGTTTTGGCCCCGTAGACATCACGTGAGTTCCGCTTTAGGGTTCGATTTCCGGAAATCCCGGGCGAGGTGGTCATGACGATATCCGGACTGCGCTCACTGCTGGTCCTCACAGCTATTCTGTCTCTTACGATCGGCGCATCGGCCGAAGCGCAAAGAAGCGCGAGGCCGACGTTTCGCATCATGATGATCGCCGACGGCGAGTCGCGACTGTTCTCCGAGCGGCAAAGCTTGCTCAAGGGCGAAATCCTCGACCTCATGAAGGAAGACGCCTCCATCACCTTCGTCGAGCCCAAGACCAAGACCAACTGGACACTAGAGGCGGCAGAGGCGGCGCTCAAAGAGGGTCTCGCAGATCGCAACGTCGACATGATCATCGTGTCGGGCCCGATGGCGGGGGTGGCCGTGGGCCGAATCGCGAAGCTCAGCAAACCCGTTCTCATTCCTTACGCCGCGCCCGAGCTGCAGGGCCTGCCCAAGGACGGCAACCGCAGCGGCCGAAAGAACCTCGCCTACATTGCCGGGCTCTTGAATTTCGAGCGCAACATCCGTCAGTTGGAGGAAATCGTGCGCTTCGATCGCATGACGCTGATCGTTGGCGAAGAGGTCGTCCAACACCTCGATTCCCCGGAGCGGCCCATACAACTCGCGAGCCAGCGCCTCGGGGTTCAAACCAGCTTGGTCGTCGCCGACGGGGGCGCCGAAACCACCCTCGCCGCCATTCCGGAAGACACCGAAGCCATCTACATCGGCCCCATCTTCAAATGGAGCGACGAAGAGATGCAGCGCCTCATCGACGGCATCAACGCGCAGGACTTGCCCTCCTACGCGGGCGGGGGGGTGGATTGGGTCGAGCGAGGCGCGTTGGCGACGATGGAGACGGAGGAAGACGAGACCCGCCGCATGCGTCGCGCCGCGCTCTTCGTTCAGCGCATCCAGATGGGCGAGCCCGCGGGCTCGCTCCCGGTTTCGTTCGACCAGCGGCCGGTGCTGGTGATTAACATGGCTACGGCGAGGGCCATCGGAACCTGGCCGCGATTCGAGGTCATGGCAGAAGCGCGGCTGATCAACGACCAGTCGGGGACGCGGGGCCCGCTCATCACGCTCGAAATCGCGATGCGCGATGCCTTGCGCGCGAACCTCGACTTGATGGCAACCGGCCTCGACATCGATGCGAGCTACGAAGGCATCAAGGTGGCACGCGGCAGCTGGCTTCCTCAGGCGGGTGCCGATGGGGATTTCCTGATCAACGACCCGGCGGTGTCGACTTCGTTCGGACAAGCCGAGCGTCAATTCACCTGGGGCATCGGTGGCTCGCAGCTGCTCTACTCGCCGCAGGCCCACGCCGAGCTGCGCTTTCGTCGCGACACCTACTGGAGCCGCGAGCACGACTACATGTCGGCGCGCCTCGATACGATGCTCGAAGCGGGCGAGGCGTATCTCAATGTGCTTCGTGCCAAGAACAACGAGGGCGTGAACCGCGACAACCTCAAGCTGACGCGAAAAAACCTTTCGCTCGCCGAAACGCGCAACGCGATTGGCGTCGCAGGCCGAGAAGAAGTCTTTCGCTGGCAGACTCAAATCGCCGAAAGCCGCTCGGCGGTCATCGAAGCAAGCGCCCTGCGCAACCAGACGGAGATCAACCTCAATCGCATCTTGAACCGGCAGCTCGAGGCGCCCTTTCGAGTTCCGCCCCCGGACGACGTTCGCGCCGTCACGCCTGGGAGCGACGAACGGCTCGTGAAGTACTTGCAGGACGCCTGGTCGTTCAAAGTGTTTCGCGAGTTCATGGCGAAGGAGGCGATCCTGAACTCCCCCGAGATCCGCAGCATCGACAGCAGGATTGCGGCGCGGGACGAGCTGCTCAAAGGCGAGCGGCGCCAGCTAGGGATTCCGGACATCGCGGTCGTTGGTGGATTCACACACATTCCCTACGCCGGCGGGCGGGGGTCCGAGCAGCCAGCGCCAATCCCTAACGTAGACATCGTAGGCCGTCAGACCTTCACCTGGAACGTCGGCGCCACGGCTTCGCTGACGCTCTTCGACGGAACCTCCAACTACGCGCGTATCCGTCGACAGTTCCGCGAAATCGATCGGCTGCAAACCGACCGCGCCGTCATCGCGCAGCGACTCGAACAGGACGTTCGCTCCGCACTGCACCAGGCGGGCTTCTCGTACGCGAACATCGCGCTCAGCCGGGACGCCGCCGAAGCGTCCGCGCGCAACCTGGAGCTCGTCACCGATCTCTACCAGCGCGGCGCGGCCGACATCATTCAGCTCGTCGACGCGCAGAACCAGGCCCTCGGTGCTGCGCTCGCCGCAGCCAACGCCCTTTACGATTTCTTGATCGATGCGCTTCGGGTCCAACGTGCTTCCGGTGCTTTTTCGCTCGAAGGATCCGAAGAGGTGCGCGACGATTTCATCGAGCGCCTCGACGCCTTCGCTGCCGTACGAAAGCAGCAGAGCCGCGCCGCGCCACCGGCGGTCGAACCCACGCGAACCAACCCCCGGGAGCAGAACTGATGGCAAAGACAGTAACTCTTCTCGCGTTGACTGCCGCATTCGCACTGCTTGGGTGCGAAGAGACGCTGGATGACCCGGAAATCATCCGGCCCGTTCGATACGTCGTAGTCGAAGGCAGCGACGCGGCGACCCAGCGAACGTACTCCGGCGTCGCAAAGGCCGGGCAGGAAAGCCGGCTCAGCTTCCAGGTTTCGGGCCAAGTCCTGAGTGTGCCGATCAACGTCGGTGACGTCGTAAAGAAGGGCCAGACGATTGCGCGAATGGACCCGGCCGATTTCGCGCTGCAGCTTCAAAACGCGCAGGCCTCCGCGGCGCAGGCTCGCGCGCAGGAGCGCAACGCCAAAGCGACCTACGAGCGAACTCGTGCGCTGTACGAAAACCAGAACGCCTCGAAACAAGATCTCGACGCCGACCGCACCGCCTACGAGTCCGCACGCGCAGGCCTCGAATCGGCCAACCAGCAGATCCGCCTTCGTCAGCGCCAGCTCGGCTACACCCATTTGAAGGCGCCGGAGCCGGGGACGATCGCGACGGTCGACATCGAGGTCAATGAATACGTTCAGGCCGGGATGCTCGTCGCCACGCTGCTTGCAGGCGAGCAAATCGAAGTCAGGGTCTCTGTCCCGGCATCGATCATCCGTAGCATCGAAAGGGGCGCCAAAGCGCAAGCCCGCTTCGATTCGCTCGATGGCAGGGAGCTCGAAGGCACGGTTACCGAAGTCGGGGTGGCGAGCGTCGCAGGTGCCACGACGTTTCCCGTCACCGTCCGGCTCACCGAGGGACAAGATCTCGTTCGAGCCGGCATGGCGGCCGACGTGACCTTCGTATTGCCCGACGCAAAGGACGGCCCCAAGTATGCCCTCCCAACGAGTGCGCTCGGCGAAGATCGCAGCGGCCGCTTCGTGTTCAAGGTCGAACGAACCGACGACGACGCGCTCGGCATCGTGCATCGGAGCCCTGTCGAGGTCGGTCAGCTGCTCTCGAATGGCGTCGAGATCAACTCCGGCGTCGAGCCCGGCGACCTGGTGGTCACCGCGGGCGTCAGCCGCATCTACGACGGCCTGCAAGTTCGGCTTCCACCGAAGCCTGGGTCGGAGCCTGATAACATCGCGCCCCCCGGTCCGGGCCAGCAGGCGCCCGTCGAACCCCCCGAGACGCCATGAGCCTCACCGAGTTCGCATTAGAGCGGCGCACGGTCACGGGCACGCTGATCGCCGTTCTCATTTTCGCCGGCGTCGGGGCCTATGTGAACGCACCCCGCCAAATGGATCCCGGTTTCATCATCCGGACCGCGATGATCACGACCAATTTCCCGGGCGCCAGTCCGGCGCGCGTCGAGCAGCTGATCACCGACCCCATCGAGAAAGCCGTCCAGGAGATCCCCGAGCTCGACTTCGTCAACAGTGAAAGCCGGACGGGCGTTTCGGTCATCTATGTGAACATCCGCGAGGAGTTCAAGGAGATGCGTCCCATCTGGGACGACCTGAGGCGCAAAGTCGATGCTGTCGCGCCGAACTTGCCGGAGGGCATCATCGGACCGAATGTCAACGACGAGTTCGGGGATGTGTACCCGATCATGTTCAGCATGACCGGCGACGGCTTCTCGTACATGCAGCTCAAAGACATTGCCGACGACCTTCGCGACGAGCTCTTGCGCGTTGAATCGGTCGCCAAAGTCGACATTCTCGGCGCCCAGGAAGAGCGTCTCTTCGTCGAGTACAACAATGCCGTGCTGAGCAAGCTCGGGATGACGCCCAAGTTTCTCAAGGACAACCTCCAGCAACGCAACATCATTCAGCCCGGCGGGGAAATCGACGTCGAACAAGAATCGATTGCGCTCGAGCCTAGCGGGAACTTCGCCTCGGTCGATGAGCTCAAGCGAACGGTGATCCGTCTGCCGACGAACGACGAGCTCGTCTACTTGGAAGACATCGTCGACATTTACCGTGACTACGTCGACCCGCCCGAAGGGCTCGTTCGCATCGACGGCCACCCTGGCCTGACGCTCGCGATCTCCATGGCCGAAGGGGGAAACCTGATTCAACTCGGAGAACGGCTCGAGGGGTTCTTCCAGTTCATCCAAGAGCAATACCCCCACGGCGTCGACTTCTATAAGACCTACTTCCAGCCGACCATCGTCGAAAAGAAGGTCGGCGATTTCGTCGATAGTGTCTTTCAGGCCGTCGTGATCGTTCTCTTGATCATGCTGCTGACCCTGGGTCTACGAACCGGCTTCGTGGTGGCGACGCTAGTGCCGGCGACGATGATCATCGCGATGTGGGTCATGAGCCTCTTCGGCATCCAACTCGATCAGATGTCGCTTGCGGGCCTAATCATCGCGCTCGGCTTGCTGGTCGACAATGCGATCGTGGTCTCGGAGTCGATCATGGTGCGGATGGCCGAGGGCGAAGATGGAGTCCCTGCCGCGCTCGCGGCGACCAAGGAGCTCAGAGTCCCGCTCTTGATCGCTTCACTCACCACAGCCGCCGCGTTCCTCCCGATCCGGCTCGCCGAATCCGCCGTCGGCGAATACACCGGCGTGCTTTTCTCCGTCGTGACCATCACCTTGCTGGTCTCTTGGGTCCTCGCGCTCACCATGATTCCGGTTCTCTGCGTGAAGTTCCTCAAGCCGAAGAAGGTCGAAGAGCCATTCAACTCGCGGTTCTATCGCTTCTACCGGAGGAGCATTCTCGCGGTTCTCCGCCACCCCATTCTCAGCATTGCGATCGCGGCGGCTGGTTTCTACGGAGGCATGAAGCTCTTCTCGCTGGTTCCAGCGCTCTTCTTCCCCCAACAAGCCAGCAACTTCTTCGTGGCAGAGCTCACCTTCCCCCCGGGCACCTCGATCGGGACGACCGAGGCGATGATCAAAGACATGGACTCGTTCATCGAGAGCGAGCTTGGCGGCGACGAAAGCAAAGAAGGCGTAACCCACTGGGCCTCCTTCATCAGCATGAGCCCCCCGCGCTTCACCCTCACATACAACCCGGACGCCCCCAGGCCTCGCTACTCGGAGACCATGTTTCACACATCGACGGCCGACGTCGTCCCCGAGGTGATGGAGAAGCTCGAGCGCTACATGACCGAGCGATACCCCGATATTCGCCCTCACATACGGCCGCTCGGCAACGGCCCGCCGGTGACAAAGCCAATCGAGGTCCGGATCTCGGGGAAGGATGTCGACACGGTTTTCGAGATTGCCGACCAGGTGAAGCAATGGCTCAACGACCGCCCGGACACACGCAATGTCGGCGACGACTGGGGTCCGAAGGTCAAAAAGCTGCTCATCGAAGTGAGCGGCGACCGCGCGCGTCGCGCCGGCATCACCAACGAAGACGTCGCGACGTCTCTTCAAACCTTCCTGAGTGGTTATGAAACCACCCGCTATCGAGAAGACGACAAAACCATTCCGGTCGTTTTGCGGTCGGTCGCCGAAGGCCGACGCAACATCGACCGGCTCGCGACGCTGAGTGTCTTTGCACAAGACGGCAGCTCGGTTCCGCTTACGCAGGTGGCGAGCGGCAAGCTCGAATGGGAGGCATCCGAAATCTTGAGGCGCGACCTCTACCCCACGGTGACCGTCGACAGCGACACCGCAGCTGGCGTGACACCCTTCGACGTCATTGCCGAGCTGACCCCCTGGCTCGAAGAACAGAAGCAGACCTGGGGCATCGGTTACCGCTACGAGCTAGGCGGCGAAGTCGAAGGCTCCGGCGATGCCAACGCGTCCATTGCAGCCAAGCTGCCGATCGCCGGCATGGTAATTCTCATGTTGCTCGTCTGGCAGTTCAACTCACTGCGCAAACCCGCCATCGTCCTGGCCACAATCCTCTTTGCGCTCGTAGGCGTTGCGATCGGCCTGCTCGCCGTCCACTGGTCAGGCCTGCCTGGCGGCTACTTCGGCTTCATGACCCTCCTCGGCATCGTCTCGTTGGCTGGCATCGTCGTCAACAACGGAATCGTCCTGATCGATCGCATCGACATCGAAATGACCGAGAACGGCCTGAGTCCACCCCAGGCCGTCATTCAAGCGGCACAGCAGCGCTTCCGCCCGATCATGCTGACCACCGCAACGACGATCAGCAGCTTGATTCCGCTCTACGTGGGCGGCGAAGAAATGTTCCAGCCCATGGCGGTGGCGATCATGGCCGGCCTCCTCTTCTCCACATTCCTCACGCTCGGCTTCGTCCCGTTGCTCTACTCCCTCTTGTACCGCGTCCGCTTCAAAGACTTCGTCTACGCGGGTGACTAGCGGACGTACCGGGGCGCGGAAAGAGGCGCGACACGGGGCTGCGTCGAACGGGGCGCCTTGCAAAGGTGGCCGGAGGGGCTTGGGGCCTGGGGCCACGCAAGGCGCCCCTCGGAGCTCGCGCCAATCGGGGGTGGTTGCTGTCTTGCCGATTGTCACTCACACGTCGACTCCGCCCCATATCGCGCCTTTTTCCGCGCCCCTCCATACGGAGACATGTCGAACCGCGTTCCTCCGTACGGAGCCATCCAGACACGTTCCAAAAGACCGCCCCGAGCCATGCGCGGCAGCGCGAGCCCGAAGGGCGAAGCCCGGCGCGTACGCGCCGGCAAGGCAGAGCAAAGCGACCGCCGCGCCAGGGAGGATTACGGGTGGGGGTGGGCGGGGCGGTTCAATCAAACCTCACCACACAACCAGTCCAACACTCCGCCCCCCAACACACGCGGCAGCACAAGCCGCACGGCGCCACCCGCCCCCCACCACATCCGCGTCAGCGTCAGCGGCAGTGTCAGTGCCAGTGAACGTGCCTGTGAACGTGCTCCGACCTTCCCAAGAAACGAGCTCTTTCAATTTGGCGTTGCCTCCACCCCCGCCTAATCTTCGCCCCAGTGTCGGCGGCATCAAAGGGAGGGGAGACGCGGCGTCTTGGTCCGATCCAAGCGATCGGCGTAGGCGTTGGGGCCATCGTCGGCGGCGGCATCCTCGTCCTCGCCGGGGCTGCGTTTCAGGCCACCGGGCCGAGCGCCATTTTGGCGTTCGCGCTCAATGGCGTTGTGGCCGTCATCACCGCCCTGAGCTTCGCCGAGATGTCGTCGATGTTTCCCGAGTCTGGGGGCGCCTACACGTTTGCAAAGAAGGTCCTTACCGTGCGGGCCGCATTTGTCGTGGGCTGGGTGCTCTGGTTTGCGTACATTGTCGCGGGCGTCTTGTACGCCCTGGGCTTTGCGGAGTACGCCGTGCTGGCGCTGGGCGAAATTTGGAACGCATTCGGAGCCGAGCAACCCCCATGGTTGCGCAGCCGTTCCACGGTGCTCGGCCTCGCGGTGCTCGCGACCGCGGCATACAGCCTCATGCTGGTTCGAAAGAGCGAAGGCGGGGGTCAGTGGGAAACGGTCGGCAAGCTGGTCGTCTTCGGCGTGCTGATCCTCTTGGCGGTCTGGGCGCTCGTCGGCGCCCCTTCAGGCACGGTCGAAGGCGGCCTCACTCCCTTCTTCGAGCACGGGACAGGCGGGCTCTTCACCGCAATGGGCTTCACCTTCATCGCCCTTCAAGGCTTCGACCTGATCGCCACCGTCGGCGGCGAGGTGAAGAAGCCCGAACGAAACATTCCGCGTGCCATGCTGATGTCTTTGGGAATCGCGTTGGCCGTCTACATACCGCTGCTTTTTCTCATCTCTACGGTGGGCGTTTCGCCAGGCGAAAGCATCGGCCAAATGAGCAGCGAACGCCCCGCCACCGTCATGGCCGATGCCGCGTTCAACTTCGCCGGCCCGCTCGGGTATTGGTTGGTGGTCGTCGCTGCGTTGCTCTCCACCCTCTCGGCGCTTTCGGCCAATGTGCTCGCAGCAAGCCGCATTTCCCTGCAAATGGCGACCGACCGGACCCTCCCTCGGGTTCTTCAAGAGCGCCACCAAACTCGAGGCACGCCAGTCATGGCGATCTACGCCACCGCACTGGCGATGGCGTTCATCCTCTTAATGGTGCCTTCGGTTTCATCCGCGGGCGCAGCCGCGAGCCTCATCTTTCTGATTTCGTTCGCGCTCGTCCACTGGACGAACTTGTTGGCGCGCCAGCGGTCCCGGGTGAAGGCTCCGTTTCGAACCCCTTGGTTTCCTGCGATTCCAGTGATCGGGGGTCTGGCCTGTTCGCTGCTCGCCTTGTACCAAGCGTTCGCCGTCCCCGCTGCCGGCGCCATCGCGGTCGTCTGGCTAGGCCTCGGCGTGATTCTCTACTTCGGTTTGTTCAAAGGTCGCGCCCAGGCGGTGGATGCCTTCGCCGAAGCGCGAGACCCCCATCTCGGTGTGCTGCGAGGCCGAAGCCCGCTCGTCCTGGTGCCGGTCGCCAATCCTACGAGCGCCGTTGGCATGGTCACACTCGCCAACGCTCTCGCCATTCCAATCGTAGGCCGGGTCCTTCTCCTCACCGTCGTTCGCCGCCCCGCGGACTTCGCAGCGGCCGAGGCGGAGACGACCAAAGCACTGGGTGACGCACAGCACGTCGTCGAGCAAGCCATGGCCGCATCGCTCACAGCAGGGCACGCACCCGAGGCCCTCATGACGATCGCGACCGACCCCTGGAAAGAAATCGCGCGAATCGCGCAGACTCGCGACTGCGAGAGCCTCCTCATCGGCTTCTCTTCACTCGAGGAGCACAGCAACGTAGCCCACATCGAGCAGCTGTTGAACGCCGTCGACTGCGATGTGGTCGTCTTGCGCGCTCCCAAGGACTGGTCGATCAACGCCGACACGAAGATCATCGTCCCCGTGGGCGGCCGCGGAGGTCACGACGCGCTCCGCGCTCGCCTCCTCGGGAGCCTTGGCCGTGCAGGGCTCAAGAGCGTGCGCTTCGTCCAGGCCACGAAGCAAAGTCTGCCGAGGTCCAACAAGCTTCAGCTCGAACGGGAGCTGCGCGTGTTCGCCAAAGAAGAAACCTACGGCGCCCCCGACGCCAAGCTCCTCGAGTCGACCGACATCGTCGAAGCGCTCGCGCAGGAAGCAGGCCCCAACGACCTCATCATCCTTGGCCTCCGCCACCAGCGCGGCAAGCGCCTCTTCAGCGAGCTGGCTCTGCGCGTCGCGAGAAGAACCGAAGCCGCCACGCTCATGATCAGCCGCCGCTCCTGAGCCGGCGACCACCCATGGCGCGCCTGGAGGGATTCGAACCCCCGACCATCGGCTTTCATAGCCGACCTCTACCCCCCATTAGAGGAATATGGGCCGGGGCGGGGCGGCCGTGCCCCTACGATTCAGCAAATTCGCGACCCTAGATCTCAGCCCGCTAACGCGCCGGTCGGCGGTAGCAGAGGAGCCAAATATTGCCGTCCCATGGTGCGGCACCGACGAGTTGGTATCCGGACTTTCCGTGAGCCGCCACACTCTCACTCATCATCTTGGTGGCTTTCTCATACCCGCCTCTTGCCGGAGGCACTTCGCAAAACTGCTCCCACTTCTGAACCTCGCCCTGCGGGGATTGGGCAAAGACTCCTGGAATGACCAGACCTACTGCGAGTCCGAGGCCGATAAGACCAACTGCAACCATCTTCTTCATCTCGAGCGCTCCTTGGTTTGGGTTGCGGGCAACGTCGCACCGCTCCGGGCGATCCGTAAAGGGCTCTCAGCGCGCCCTCAGCGCACCCGCTGCGCCCCACGCCCCCAAACGCAGAAGCTGCGCCTCGCCGTCGCGGATTTCGCTGCAATCTCGGCGCCTCCGCTTGGCATGGCTGATGCACCCAGTCGTGCCTGACTCACTGGCGTGCTGCGCCGGGGGAGGTTGTGATGCAGTACTTGCTGAGTTTGGTTTGCGCGCTGGCGCTGGGCGTCATGGGTTGTGGTGACGATCCGGCGACATGTCCCGTGCCCAGTGGCACTTGCCAATACAACGGCGACAACCTGGTCAAATGCGTCAGCGATCAGCAGTGCGACCAAGCGGCGGGCTTCGTTTGTCTTCTAGATTCCGGCGAACCCGCTATTGCCGGAGCAGAAGGCGTCTGCTCCAAGCCTCTCGAAAACGGCGGCACGGGTGGCACAAGCGGAACCGGCGGAACGGCTGGTAGCGGCGGCACCGCTGGAACGGGTGGCACGGCTGGTAGCGGCGGAACGGGTGGCACGGGCGGAACCGGCGGAACGGGTGGCACGGCTGGCAGCGGCGGCACCGCAGGAACGGGTGGCAGCGGCGGCGGCTCCGGCTCTTGCTTCGAGATGGTCATCGAAGGCGAGCCCACCATCATGGGGCCGCTGAGTATCTCCTCCCCGAACGCCAGCCCCGACGATATTGTGACCGTCACCGTGGGCGTCGATCCGGATACCAGGGAGCTGACCGCGACTATTTTCAACGAAAGCTCGGGCATCCCGGGCGGTTCTTGTTTCGTGGTGACGGGCGGGAACGAAACGGTCGAGTGCGACCTCCGCGTCGAAACCGTCGCAGACCCGGGCCCGCACGTGGTCCAGCTTGAGCTGCGGGCAGACCCTCTGAATCGACTGGACTACGTTCGGTACACACCTGGCGACGGCAACACGTACGTCAGAATCAAAGTCGAGAACAACGTCCCCGGAACCGAAACCGCGACGCCCTGTCTTCTGTTGAATTGCGACATCGAGTTCTTCTGAGCGACGTGCGACGTCGGCGCGTTTGAGGTGCAGCCGTCGCGCCCGCTGCGCGCCCATGCCCCAAACGCAAAGGCTGCGCGCACAATCGGTTCAGCGGGAAAGAATTACGTATAGCCGCAGGCTGCATGGCGACCCCACGTTACCTATTACCGGGCCGGGAGGTTGTCATGCGGTGGCTGCTTAGTTTGATGCTGGTGTTGCTCACAGTCGGGACGTTTCGCGTCGTGGGGTGTGGTGATGAAGGAATCCCATGCCAGACTAATAAGGAGTGCGACGACGACAACGAATGCACCGACGATGTCTGCTCAGGTGGATACTGTCGGAACCCTGAGGTCGGTTCCGTGCTCTACAACGAGCTACCGGTCTTCTGCGACCTCGATGGCGTCGAGCAGTTCTATGAGGACGGCATTTGCGTATCGAGGACTTGCGAGAGACGCGAGCCCCCCACCAGCCAA
Organism: Myxococcales bacterium; assembly: GCA_029862185.1. GTDB lineage: Bacteria > Myxococcota_A > Polyangia > Polyangiales > Houyiibacteriaceae > SG8-38. Next base: position 25,946 of record JAOTXX010000008.1, on the reverse strand, counting down.
TACATGTGTACCGACTATATCTGTACGCGGACCGGCCCTGTTTATCCCGTCAGTAATTCGTGCACGAACGACATTTACGATGAAGGCACTTGCGCTCACACACTCGAACCGAACGGCTCGAGCTGCTGCTACAGGCTAGAAAGATATAACTGCAGCATCACCGGCGGATGTCAGTACAGGTGCACGGACTTCGGGGAATGCCGAGACGGCCACTGCTGTTATGGGCCGTTTGCTGAGCTCTGCTTTGAGTTTACGCGTCCTCGGGGCTACTGCGATTCCTTCTGAGCTCCCCGACCTTTCAACCATGCAGGAGCTGACGACATCGGGTGATGTGCGACATCGGGGCGTTTGAGGTGCAGCCGTACGCGCCGCCTCAGCGCCCGCCTAGGCCGCCGCCCCGTTTGCCTAGCCTGTCCGTCTCAGGAGCCACTAGAAGCCGTATTCGTTCGTTTTGACGGCGTTAGGGTGCCAATCTAGGCGTATCGGTGCTGCGCTCGAGCCAGTTCTTTCATATCAGCCGATCGGTTGCTCAATGGTGTGTGGCTGCTCGGTCTCCTCGCTTCTCACGGGGACAGTCGACTCGAGAAACGGCTGCTCCAACGCGACCCCTCCGGACGGCTGGTGATGTCCTTAGCGCCTCAGCCGCCCGGGGGCGGCGGCAGGAATACAAAGCCATGAAAGCTGAACAGCGACATGACAACGACCTTTGGCCGATAGCCGAAACCCAAGAACAGCAGCGGCGGGACGCCTACCAGGCCCGGTGGCGCGAGCTGGTGGCGTACTTGCGCCGACCAATAACCGCCGACCAATTGGACGAGTCTCGGAAGCCGCCGCGCTTCGCCCGGCTGCGCCAACATGTTTTCGGAGACAGCGAGCATGACTGAAAAAGCGAAAGCACCATTTGAAACCGTGCGCCCCGGTTGTGCGCGGTTCCAGCCTTCGCTCGAAAAGCTGCTGCATAGGTGGGCGCAAGGTTGCGACGAAAACCCGCACTCGGGCGCGAGACATATTCTCCAAGCGAGCGGCTACACCTTTCGCAGCGTGGGCGGCGTGAACTACGCGGTGGGCCTCGCGTGCCCGGCCTGCGAAGCCGCGCAAGTGGCCGAGCGTGGCGAAGCGGTGACGCCTTCGTGCTTTCTAGTGCTCGGCAGTTACCGCCCCAAGGGCAGCACCCCGACTAGCGTCAAGTGCGCGGCGTGCGGGCAAGTCAGCAAGCCAAGCAACTTGGCTGAAACCTTGTACGACTCGAAGCCGAAGCGGCTCGCGTTTCTGCAAAAGCACTGCGCGGGCGCGAGGCCGCAAGAACAGCGGTGGGTGGCTGCGCGGCATGACGGCAAGGTGGTGCTGGCCGACAGCGCGGAAGCGGCGATGGACGAAGTGGCCGACCAGTTTCCGAAGGAAGCGGAGCTATGCTTGTGCTTCGGCATTGAACAGCCGAACGTGGCCGAGCTCGAGTTGCCCTACGTCACGGTGCCGCTAAGTGAACGCGGCGAAGTGAAGGTGCTTGTCTGGCACGGCGAGCGGGTTACGCCGAACGAGCAAGCGCGACACGCAGAGTGATCTGAAGGCCGCCGGTCCTGTTTGCTAGTCGCGTTGGCTAACTTCGACGGTCAGAGCGCATCGCAGACCACGCCGCTCCATGAGACGAAGCCGACTTTGACCGGCATTCTGATCGTGTTCGCTTCGCTGCCAGGCCATCCGAATTCCGCGACGCAGTTCGTCGCCGTTCCTCCGAGCCGAACTTCGACCTCATCCGGGGCGACCTCAACGAAGCCGCCTACTCCGTTAGTGGTTGTACTGTCGAGATCGAGCGATGGATCGCCTTGGGCGTCGTAGTAGAACCCTTTGCCCGATGCCCCGACGAGCTCGAACGTTGCACCACTACGAGGGAACACAGAAACTACGAGGGCCCCGGTTCCCTCATACGGGTAGGGTGTCATCACGAGGTCGGCTTGGCGCTGCATCTCCGCGTCCGTCAATGTCCAGTTCGTGCGCCCCCCGACGAAGGTGTCGTCGACCACTTCAGTGCGCAAAGCCGACGCGTACCCGTCTTTGGTGTACGTGTAACTGATCTGTCCGTCTGCGGGTACGTCGATTTCGATCGTTGCCTGTCCGTTTGCGTCCGTCATCTCGCAGTTCTCGGTGTCAGTCTCGCAAAACGCCGCGCCTTCGAGAGGCGGACGATCAATTCCGGAAGCCCCCACGACCAACGTCAGGGTGAGCTCGACGGTCGGGGGATTCTGTGTGGGTGCGCCGAGCCCGGTGTCGAACGTACACGCCTCGGTTGCGTTGATATCGGTGGTGCATCGTTCGATGGGCATCGTGAATTCGTCCCCTACTCCCGGGTCCGTAGATGACAGACGGGTCACCTCGCCATTCGGAGGATTCGTCTGATCCAAGACCACCTTGAATTGTTCCGTCCAACCTGTCTCCCGGCTACAGGTGTCGTGAGTGTAGGTCAGCGCATAGCCAAACTCGGTCTCACTGACCACGTCAAACAGAGACCAGTTCGCGTACCGCCTGCACCAGTCGGTGAGGCCCGGAAGCCCTACCGGAAATTTCACATCGTAGTTGGCCCACCCGTCAGCCGTGAAGGCGGGGAGCCCAACTCCATCGTCAAGCATGGCCATCGCGCCGTCCCAATCGAGCCACCAGCGGCCGACCAACATCTGCTCGATCGCTTCAGTCACGTTGCCGCCGGTTCCGCCTGCGCCGCCCATACCAGCCGTGCCACCATCGCCCGTCGCGTCGTTACCGCAGCCAACAAGTGGAACCAGGCCGAGCGCGCAGACGCATAGAAATCCGAATAAGTACCTCATGACGCGCCTCCCTTCGACGCCTCGCGGCAACGGGAAACACGGACGCTTGGACATATCGGGAAGCACAGGACGTGCCAGCCGTAAACTGTTGGTAATCACTTGAAGTCGACGAAAAAGTGAGTGCACAGTCTGCGTTTCGCAGCTAACTCGCGCAGAAATTGCGGCATACGTAATTCTCTAGTTGCGGGTTTTGCGCATTGACACGAAGCCCGGTTGCAGGGCGTTGCGTTTGGGGCGTGGGGGCGCAGCGGGTGCGTCGACCGCCGGGGTGTTGCGGTCGCCAGGACGCAACGCAAGGGAAGCGCGGGTCCCGTCGGTTCATACACGTCCCGTGACCGGAGCCTGCGCAGTCCGTTTTTCCAGTTAGACTGCGCCATTAGAAAAGCCCGACAGCGATACCAGCGCTCCGGGCATGAGCCAGCGGTCATGGAAGAAAACCCGCCGACTAAACACGAGCCTAGCGCCGAAGCGGAGCACGCGCCCGAACCGCATAGGGTAGAACCGGCCCCCATTGTCGCGATCGCGGGCGTCCGCGTGGTGCGGTGGGCTGACGTGAAGGACGCCGCGCCTGTATACCAGAGACTAAGGGGTGGCCGCATGTGGGAAGGCCCCTTCATGATCAACGTTACGCGCATCGCGATCGAGGACAGCGGGGCCGATCCGCTGTACGTGGCCGCCTATGTCATCCGCCACCTTCCGCCACCACTGCGAGCCGATTGCACAAAGGCCGATTGCGATCCGATCGAGGTCGGTCAAGCGATCGCATCGCTGCTAGTCGATGACGGCAAGCCCAAGGGCAAACGATGGAGGAATCCGGAGTCAGTCCCAAACGCGATCCTGCGAGCACTCCATCACCCGCGACCCGACAACGTGACCAGGGGGCACGAAGTGGACTGGAATGATCCTTGGCCCATTCCAAAGCATCTGCGTTGACGGCGCGAAGCTTTGGCGCGGGCGCGGGAAAAAGGTCCAGCAGGGGGTCCAGCAGCGATGCAAGCAAAGTGCAGAGGACCATTTCATCCCGTGTTTTACGGCGCGCCTGGAGGGATTCGAACCCCCGACCATCGGCTTAGAAGGCCACCGCTCTATCCAGCTGAGCTACAGGCGCGTGTGGGCGGTGTTTAGCACGATACGCATTGGGCGAGTAAGCCGTGAGCACCGCGGCGCGGGGATGGCTGGCAACCCAGCTCCCCGCTAAAGAATTACGTATATCGCTCGGCAGCTGGGGGACCCATGGTCATACGTAAAGAGGTTCGTCATACGGTACTCGATTCGTTTTCTGTGCTTGCTCGCGGCGTTGTTGGCTTTGCCTCTGGGGGCGGGCGCACAAGACGGCGCCGAAGGTACGATGCCGGAGCCAGGTCCAGAGGCGCCCGGGCCTTCGTCTGAGCCAGCTCAAGAGGAAGGCGGTCTGAGTCCGCGTTTGCGCAAGCGGACGCGGAGGAACTGGGACCCAGACACGTACGAGCTGCGCCTCGACTCCTCCGGTATGAGCGTGTCGCCGCCTCCAGCGCCGCGGCACAAGACGGACCCTCGTGTACAGCAATACAGGAAGGGGGTCATCGTTTCCTCCCTCTTCATTGGAGTCGGCGGGGCGCTAATAGGCGGCGGAGTCGTCGTGCTCCGCAAGTGGCAACGAGAGGAGTCTCTAGATCCGAGCTGGGACCTTTTCCCTCCTGGCGGCACTTTCGTCCTCTTTACGCTCGGCACCGTCGCTGCGATCGGAGGGCTCATCGGCGCTGCCGTCTCAGGCTCGAAGCTAGGCGCTCGCAAGCAAAAGCTCCGCGGACTGCAGGAAGCGCGAACCAAGGCACCACGCCGAGCTCAATGGGACCTGGCGCGATCGCGACTGGTGTTTTGAGCGCTACGGGCGCGTTTGAAACGCAACCGACGGCTCGGGCTTGAACGAGGCCAGGCTCAGGTTCGCGGGAGCCCGCCCAAACGAGTGCTACACCCCAGCGGTGACCCGTCCCGCGCCCAAGGGCCCATTCGAAAACCGGAAGCGGCGCTACCTCGCAGAGCTGCTGGCCTGCCGTGGCGTCGAAGAGGACCTTGCCCTGCGCTCTCGGTTTGGCTTCATGGCGTTTCATGGCGGAAGCCTGGAGACGAAGACCGATGCGATTGCCGAAAAGGCGGCGTACAAAGCCGACGCGTCGTTCTATGCGATACGGCAGCCGCCGAATCTCCGTTGGCACATCCCGTCTTCGCTTTTTCGAGCCGATGAGTCCCCCAAGCTGCAAGCGTTCTTCGAGGTCGTCGACATCGTGGTGACCGTACATGGCTTTCGCCGGAAGGCGTTTCTCCACCATGTGATGCTTGGTGGACGCAATCGCGCGCTCGCGGCACACCTTGCCGAAGCGCTGCGCCCCGCACTCCCCAATGCGGTCGTCGTCGACGACCTCTCGGTGATCCCAAAGCCGATTCGAGGCGTGCATCCCGACAACCCGGTCAATGTGCCACGGCTGAGCGGCGTGCAGATTGAGCTTTCACCGATGGTTCGGACGGAGCCATCGAGCCTCATCGACGCACTCGCAGAGGGCGCGCGGACGTTCGTGGCGGGGTAGCGCTGGCGCGGCGCTGACATTGACGCTGGCGCCTACCGTTTGGGGAAGGTTGGTGGTCCTGTCTCCATATAGAGGGGCGCGGAAAAAACCCGTCATGGGGTGGAGTCGACGTAACGAGTGACAATCGGCAAGACAGCAACCACCCCCGATTGGCGCGAGTTCCGAGGCTCGGCTTGCGTGGTCCAGGCCCCCAAGTGCTTCCGACCACATCTGCAAGCCGAGCCGTTCGATGGAACCCCGTGACGGGTTTTTTCCGCGCCCCGGTACGCCCGCGAGCCGTTCGTCGCACCCCCGCGTCGCGTTCCGCCGCGCCCCGATCTCTACGCCATGGGATTCCCAAGAATCAAATCCGCCGCCCGCTCCGCGACCGCAACCGTCGGCGCGTGTGTATTCCCTGAGGGCAAGAGCGGGAAAATCGAAGCATCCACAACCCGCAGCCCCTCAACCCCGTGCACCCTCAGCTCTTTATCGACCACGGCCATCGGGTCATCCGCCGCGCCCATCTTCGACGAGCCAACCGGGTGGTACACGCTCATCCCTTCGTTCCGCCAGAATTCGAGGATCTCATCGTCGGTCTGCACCGAGTCGCCCGGCAAGATTTCGTATGTCGCGTGGGGCTTGAAGACTTCGGACTGGTAGATCTTCCGCTGCAGCTTGAAGCCTTCGATGGCGAGCTCGCGATCGTGGTCGGTCGACAAGTAGTTGTGGATGATCTTCGGAAACGCTTTGGCATCCGTGCTGCGCGCATGGACGCTGCCCCGTGACGTGGGGCGAATGATGCACACCGTCGAATTCACGCCGGGGTCGGGCGTCGCCACCATCTTGCCGTCGGCGTCCATGCCGCCGGCGCCAGGCGTGAAGTGAATCTGGAAAATCGGCCGTTCCGCGCCCTCGTTCGGCACGAAACCACCCACATTGCAGGCCGGCATCGTGAGCGGCCCCTTCTTGCCGAACATGTACTTGAGAACCGCGAAGACGACCTTCGGGAACTTCCCGTCCTCCGAAAGGCAGTGCTTGGTCTTCACGCCCTGCTGAACCCAGACTTGAAAATGGTCCTGAAGGTTCTCGCCGACCCCGCGAAGCGCATGCTTCACCTCGACCCCGAGCTCGCCAAGCACTTCCGGGTTGCCAATCCCCGAGTGCTCCAGCAGCGGCGGCGAGTTGTACGTGCCCGCCGAGAGCACGACCTCACGGCTCGCCTTGGCCTGGTGCAATTTGCCCTTGGCGTCCTGGTACTCGATCCCAACGGCCTTCTTGCCATCGAGCAAGATGCGCTGAGCCACTGCCTTGATCACGATGGTGAGGTTCGGCCGTCTCTTCACATCGGCACTGAGAAACGCATCGGCCGAGCTCCAACGCTGCCCACCCTTCATGTTCACCTGGACGTAGCCGATGCCATCTTGCTTCTCGCCGTTGATGTCGTCGTTGCGCGGAATGCCGGCGCTCACGGCGGCGTCGATGTACACATCGCTGATCTCGTACTGCATCTGCACGTGGGCGACGTTCAGCTCCCCGCCCTTGGCGTGATACTCGTTGGCCGGCCCAGCTTCGAAGTTCTCAGAGCGCTTGAAATAGGGAAGCATGTTCTTGTAGGACCAGCCTCCGCAGCCTGGGAGCGCGCCCCAGTCGTCGTAATCCTGCCGCTGGCCGCGCATGTAGACCATTCCGTTGATCGAGCTGCAGCCGCCGAGCACCCGACCCCGAACCACGCTCATCTCCCGGTCGTTCAGGTGCGGCTCGGGCTCGGTCTTGTAGAGGTTGGTGACCTTCGGGTCGTACATGAGCTGCGTGAAGCCGATCGGCATCTTGATGAGCGGGCTGTTGTCTTTGCCGCCAGCTTCGAGCAGCAAAACCCGATTCTCCGGGTCTCTGGAGAGTCGATTCGCAAGGCAGCAGCCCGCCGAACCGGCACCAACGACGATGAAATCGAATATTCCTTCAGGCATTTCGTCTAACGGCGCTCGGGGCCGAAACCATCGGAGTTTTCTATCACAGGACGACGACCGGACAACCCCGGTTTTGGCTGGCGCGACACATGCGCTCGACTATGGTTTGGCCGAATTCAACGGATAACCCGCTACGGGGAGGTTGGGATGAGGAGAATGTGTGTATCGTCGAAGCTAGCCAGATTGGGCCTCGTGCTCGCGACGGTGGCCTTTTCGACCTGGGGCAATGGTGCATCGGCGCAGGAGGAGGCGATTCCCGATAGCGTCGCGGCCGACGTGAGCGCGGGGACGACCGAAGCCGCTGGCGAAGCGACTTTCATGGCAGCTCCGGAAGACCAAGCAGAAGCTGCCGAAGAGGCTGCGGAGGCAGAGCCGGAGCTCGAAGTCGATTGGACCCTCAACGCGGGTGGCGCGATCAACACCGGCAACACCCGTTCGTGGAATGTCAATGCCGGCTCGGATGTCATCCTCGTGAAGCTCGACCATCGGCTGACCTTGGGCGCGCTCTTCAACTTTGGCCGGGCCGACGTTGCACCGACCGACCCCGCTACCTCCTACACCACCGTCGCGAGGCAGTTCTTTTTCGTCTCCCGCTACGACTACTTCCTCACGGACATGGACGCCGTCTGGGCCGGGCTTTCCTATCGATGGGACCCACTCGCCGGCTTCAAGGCGCAGCTGCTGGCCAATGCCGGTTACCTCCGCGCGTTCGTCAAAACCGAGAAGCACTACTTCGCGGGGCGCATCGGTTACAGCTACACGTTCGAGAATTACGAGGTGCCGCCTTCGTCGCTCACCTCCAACTCGAACATCCAGGGTCTCCTCGCGGCGCTCGACTACGAGAACAGGCTCAACGAGCACGTGGAGTTCCTCGCAAGCATCGTGACGATCTACAACCTCAACAAGGTCGAGGTTCAAAACGCGACGCCGTTCCAAGACATCCGCATTTATCTGACCGCCGCACTGCTCTCGAAGCTGAACGACAAGCTGGCCTTCGAAGCGCGATTCCTGATGCTCTACGATCGCATTCCGCCAGGCGCCGATCTCGTCAAAGTCGACACCACGACCCTGTTCAGCCTGGTCTACACCTTCATGTAATGTGGGCGGGTTCCCTCGATGTCCTCGAGGGAACCCAGCACTCCAATTCGCTTCGCGCAGCTAGCTCTTTGCGAGTAGGTCGCGAATCTCTTCGAGGAGAACTTCCTCTTTCGGCGGGGCTGGAGGAGCGGCCTCTTCGGCGGCTTCTTCCTTCTTTCGGAGCGAGCTCATCCACTTGACCATCATGAAAATGACGAACGCGATGATGACGAAGTCGAAGATCGCCATGCCAAACGCCCCGTACTTGAGCACCGCCGCGCCCGCTTCTTCAGCGGCCGCAAGGGACTCATAGCTGCCTTCGCCCAGCAAGACGTAACTCTGACTCACGTCGACGCCGCCGGTGAACAGCCCCACGATGGGCATAATCACGTCGCCAACCAGCGACGCAATGATCTTTCCGAAGGCCGCACCAATGATGATGCCGACCGCCATGTCCATCATGTTGCCCTTGAGCGCGAATTCTTTGAAATCTTTTAGCATCGGTTCTCCTCTTTCTTTCCAGCGCCTCGGATCCGAGGCCGCGACCTTATGGCCGCATTCATACGCTGCCGCAAAGGCCGCTATTCAATTCACCCATTTGGGTCGCAGCGATTGCTGGCGCGGGGCTACTTTGTCACGAAGGTAATCGCGGGCTCGTTGGCGGTCGCGTAGCTCGCTGATAGAAACCGGTCGTAGCCGGTTTGCTCGAGGAGGTGGCGCTTGAAGTGAGCCACCATGTAGAGGTTCTGGAGCCTGTGCGCTTCGGTGATCGGGAAGACCTCGTCCGTGCAGGTGTCGTTGTACGGCTGAATCAGCGCCTCTGCCCCGAAGGTGGGCCAGCTGTCCTGGGGAATCATGAGCTGGTCGATCAGCAGGTTTCCAATCGCACAGACGTTTGCGAAGTGAGTGTGATTGGCGCCGGTCACCTCGACCTTGAAGAGCGGCTCGGCGTTCGGCATCCGGTCGAACGCGTAGTTGTGGTTCTCGAGCGCGTTCGGGTCCAAGGTGCCGACAAAGAGTAGGGTGGGCTCGGTGACCGCGGCGAGCGCTTCTTCGCTGAAGTTGCCGGCTCCGACGCCCCCGGCGATGACCGCAATGGCCTTGACGCGCGGGTCCGGATCGGCGCCCGCCCAGCCGGCGACCATGCCCATGGCGGTGCTCCCGCCAAACGAGTGCCCGAGGACGCCGACCTTGGATTCATCGACGCGGCCTTCGAAGGCATCTCCAGCGGTGTTGGCGCGCGCGAACATCTCGTCGATGACCGCCGAGACATCAGGCACACGCTTCTCGGCCGGGCTTTCGTCGCTGCCATCGAGCGCGGTGTTCCCGGTGTGTTCCGGTGAAGCAACGATGAAGCCGTGACTGGCCAACGCTTCCATCAGTTGAGTGGACTGTGTGTTGATCCCGCCAAACCCATGCGAGAAGACCAAGAACGCCAACGGTCCCTCTGACGACACAGGAAGGTCGTCGACCGCGACTTCGGAGGGAAGCGTGAAGACCGATTGCAACGGGTATTCGGTCCGAGGCCCGTCTTGCGCATCGGTCGCGTCTACGGGGTACCAGACGTTGACGATCAGCTCGCGACCATCACGCGCGTCGTCGACCAGCGTGAACATCGTATGACCCACCGCGTAAGCCCCAAGCGCATCCGGAGCATCCACCGATGGGCCTGTGCTGCTGGTACTGCCCCCATCATCACTGCAAGACGCGATCAACGAAGCCAAGGCAAAGATCGCAAGGGCCGACCGCCAGCATGTAATTCTTCCCGTCATCAAACTCGACCCAACTCTTTCGCCTGCCCGGCGCGTCCGCATTGTAAAGCCATTGGCTGCATTTTCGGAAGCTTGACGGGAGGTCGCCGAGCGCGCTAACCGAAGAACCGCGATGTCCGACCCAATTACCCCAAGCCAAGCCGCATGGAATCGATTTGCCGATCAGCTCAAGGAGGTCGGCGACAAAATCGTCGGCCCCATCGGCGCGCGAGGCCCCCGTGAACGGGCCGACGGCTTTCGCTATTTAGCCTCCCTCATCGCCGCAGGGCAGGAGCTCGAGATGGAGGCGGATCGCGCCCACCCGGTGCTGGCCCGGGCGTTCACGCCGCTTCGGAGCTTCGTCGGCGACGGGCCCGACACACTTTACCACGACGCCAAGCTCGACGAATCGCTCTCCTACGAGCTCACGCTGCGACGGGGCGACGACATCTTTTTCTCGATTGTCGTCTATGCAAGCGACGACGAAGGCATGCGTTCGATGGTGAGCTTCTTGATCGACAAGGACATCGCCGTTGAGTCCGACGGCGACGGTCAGTACGCAACGATTCACATCAGCGCAAAGCGCCCCGATGGGGCGAAGAACTGGCTGGCGCTCCAGGGCAACGAGCCCTTCATCATGACCCGACAGTATTTCCCCGAGTGCGTGATCGAGGTCGACCAGGGCAAGTACCGCCCTGCGATCATGAACATCCAATGCGTCGACGAGGTGCCGGCTCCGAGCGAGTATTCCGTTGCCGACCTCTCCGCGGGGCTCGACCGGCTCATCGGGTTCATGCACGACACCGTCGACGCCGGCTTGGGCGTGTCGGCCATCGTGGGCATGAGCATGATCGAGTACGAGGGTGACGCGCACTCGACACCAACGAGAATCGGGGCGGACGGGAAGCTTGCCGTCGAAGAAGGAGAGCACGAAGAGTACACGCCCGACGAGGTTTTCGAGATGATCGACCCCAAAGTGGTCGCGAACAATCTGCCCGGCCCGGGAATCGGCTACTCGGGCGTTTCGTTCAAGCTCGCCGAGGACGAAGCGATTGTCATCGAAGGCAAAGATATCCCGTGCCGGTACTGGTCGTGTCAGGTCTTCGACCACTACCTTCGATCGGGCGACTACCGGCACCATCCGGTGGCGCTCAACAATCGCCAGACCGTGTACGACGACGACGGCTCCTTTCGGATCTACGCCTGCGGCGAGAATCCGGGCGTCAAGAATTGGATCAGCACCGAGGGCCGGCCGCGCGGCCAGATTGTCCTCCGGACGCTGCTCGCTGAAACAGACCTCCTCCCGGAGATGCGAGTCATCAAGGTCGCCGACATCCCGGAAGGCGACCGCGTTTAGGGCACACTACGGCACGCCCGCGCTTTCGGCCGTGATGGTTACGCTGACCTTGCCGAGCCCCTGGCCGCGCACCGTCACCTCATCGCCGACGCCGAGGAAGCGCGACGTGTCGCCGTCGAGCTTGGTCGCGAGCTTGCGAAAACGGCTCAAGCCGACGAGGTTGCTCAAGCGCACCAGCCAGCGAGGCGTGCTCATCGCAACGCCCCCGGGAGTGCCCGTGAGCACGATCGTTCCCTTCGAGAGCAGCGCTTCGGGGAACTTGGCGTGAATGAAGCGCAGCATCTGGACTGGCGTGTAAATCAGATCCGCCGTCGACTGTTGCTGACGGATTTCACCGTTGACGATGCTTTCAATCTCGACACAGGGGATGCCGTTGGGCGTGGGGTTCGCGGGCACCCAGGCCTTGTCTGCGATGGGCATGAATCCGGGAAAGCTCTTGGACAGACCCCAGTACGCATGTCGATTTGGTCGTCCCTCACCCAGAATGCCGATCGACCGCGCGGAAAGGTCGTTGGCGATGAAGAACCCAAGCCGCGGCGCGAAACTCGGGTCGTCGAGCCGTGACGGGTCGATGTCCTCGAGCAAGACCATCCCCATCTCGACTTCGTAGTCGAGCAACGGAGCGAGGTCCGGGAAGTCGCGGCGAAGGGCGTCCCCCAGCCCGAGCTCGAACGCATCAGCGTTCTCGATCAAAAACTCTGGGGTCGGGAACGGCACCTCGTCGCCCGACCGCGCCAGGCTACTGCGACTTTTCACGAAAACCGGCGGCGCCGCATCTGGATCGAACGACGACGCCGTCTCTTCGATGTGGCCCGCATAGGAGAGGCCGATGCCGAAGGACTGGGTCGGCGGATCGAGGGGCACGTATGCCCCCTGCCCGAGGTCATAACATTGGAAGTCCGCCGGAACCGGCACGTGGGAGAGCGGCCGAAAGAGGAAATAGCCGAGCGCTGCGACAGAAAGCAACAGCACGGCCGCGACGCTAAAGAGTGTTCTTCTCATCTTCGTCTCAGTCGCATGAATACCTCAAGACGAGCAAACCCGTTAGTGGATCCTTTGATCGGCGGTTTCCACGCCGCGCTGAGGGCACACCCGGCTTGGGGCCGGGGCTTGTCGCACCCCCGAGCCCGCACTAGGGTCGCCACGTGCGTTTCGATGATGTCTCGATCTCCAGCGTCGCCCATGTCGATGGTGCCGACCGCGTTACGTCCGAGGAGCTCGAAACCAAGCTTGCTGAACCCATGGGTCGGCTCGGTCTCCAGCCTGGTTTCCTCGAAGGGGTCACCGGCATCCGGGCGCGCCGGATGTGGGGCGTAGAGTTTCAGCCTTCTCAGGCGGCAACCGCGGCGGCAGAGCTCGCGATCGAGCAGGCCGGCATCGACCGCAGTCGTTTGGGAATCGTGATCAACACCTCCGTATGCCGCGACTACATCGAACCGTCGACGTCGTGCATCGTTCACAACAATCTCGGTCTCGGTCCTGACTGCGTGAACTTCGACCTCGGCAACGCATGCCTCGGCTTCCTCAATGCGATGGACATCGTCGGGAACATGATCGAGCGCGGTCAAATCGAGTACGGGCTCGTGGTCGATGGCGAGAACAGCCGCTTCGTCGTCGAGAGCACCATCGCGCGACTGAACGACCCCGATCTCGATGAGGCGACGTTTCGCGAGAACTTTGCCACGCTCACGCTTGGCTCGGGTGGCGCGGCGATGGTCCTCGGGCGGAGCGATCTCGTGACCGCTGGTCACCGCTTCGTTGGAGGCGTGACGTCGGCGGCGACCGAGCACCATCAACTCTGCCGCGGGCAGGTCCACCAGATGCAGACCAAGAGCAAAGAGCTCCTCATCGCAGGGGTCACACTCGCGAGAAAGACCTACGCGATGGCAAAGCGCGAGCTTGACTGGAACCCCGACGTCGTGTCCGAGTACATCTTGCATCAGGTGAGTCGGGCCAACACCGACAAGCTCGCAGAGGCGCTCGAGCTTCCGACCGACAAATTCATGCATGCCTACGTAGAGCTTGGCAACGTCGGGCCCGCGGCCGTTCCGATGGTGCTTTCAAAGGCGGCGGAGGCGGGGCGAATTCAGCCTGGTGACCGGGTGGCGCTGATGGGCATCGGTTCTGGGCTCAACTGCAGCATGTCCGAAATCATCTGGTAAGCCGCCCGTGAAGGTCTCCGACGAGCTCTATCCGTTTGAGCCTCACTGGCTAACGGTTCCGTCCGGGCATCGGATGCACTACGTCGATGAGGGGCCTCGTGACGCCCCGGTGGTCCTGATGCTTCACGGAAACCCGACTTGGTCGTTCTACTGGCGACGATTGATCTCGGCGCTGCGCATCAGTCATCGCGTCATCGCGCCCGATCACATCGGCTGCGGAAAGTCCGATAAGCCAGGCGATGACACCTACTCGTACCGACTCGCGCAGCGGGTGGAGGACATCGAAGCGCTGGTCGACCAGCTTGGCCTCCGAGACATCACGCTTGCGGTCCACGACTGGGGGGGAATGATAGGCATGGGCTGGGCCCATCGGCACCCCGATCTCGTCGCGCGCTTGGTCGTGCTGAACACCGCGGCGTTTCCGATGCCGTCGACCAAGCGCCTCCCAGCTTCCGTTTGGTTGGCCCGTGACACCAAGGCGGGCGCGCTTTTGGTGCGCGGGTTCAACGCGTTCGCACGGGGTGCAACGCGGCTTGCCGTCACGCGAGTCAGGCTTCCCAAAGACGTGCGTGACGGCCTCTGTGCGCCCTACGACAGCTGGGATCACCGCCGCGCGGTGCTCCGCTTCGTGCAGGACATCCCACTGAAAGAAAGCGACCCGAGCTTTTCGTTGGTTCGCGAGGTGGGCGAGCACCTCCATCAGTTCAACGACCGGCCCGTGCTGATCTGCTGGGGCGACCGCGATTTCGTCTTCGACGAACATTTCCTGAGGGTTTGGAAGAGCGCCCTTCCCGATGCGGAGGTTCACCAGTTTCCAAACTGCGGTCACTATGTCCTGGAAGACGCGCCTTCGGAGATCGAGCAACTCGTACGAAGCTTTTTGGGAGTCGCCGAATGAGCACCGAGCTTTCCACGGTCGCCGACGTACTGCCGCAGATGGCCGCGACGCAGCCCGATGCGACAGCCATCTTTTTTCCGACCAAGCAACGCGACGCGGCGGGCGACCTCATCTACACCAAGGTCTCGTATCGAGAGCTCGACGAACGCAGCAGCCGAATCGCCGCCGGCCTCCACGCGGTTGGCATCGAACGCGGTCATCGCGCCGCGCTCATGGTGCGACCCAGCCCTGAGCTCTTCGCCCTCACCTTTGGGATGTTCAAGGCCGGCGTGGTTCCGGTGATGATCGACCCGGGTCTGGGCATCAAAGGGCTGAGCAAGTGCCTGGCGCGCGCGCAGCCCGGAGCATTCGTCGGGATTCCAATCGCGCACGCGGCTCGCATCGCCCTTGGCTGGGCCCGGGCAACAGTCGAACGAACGATTACCGTTGGCGGCTGGGGCATGGCACAACACACGCTCGCCCAGGTCGAAACGCTCGGCGCGAAACGCCTCGCCGCAGGTGACATGCCGATGCCCACCCAAGGCGACGAAGTTGCGGCGGTCCTGTTCACCTCGGGCAGCACCGGCCCGCCCAAAGGCGTCGTCTACCGGCACCGTCACTTCCTGGCGCAGGTCAAAGCGATTCGAGAGATGTTTTCGATCGAACCCGGCGAAATCGACCTGCCTACGTTTCCGCTCTTCGCGCTTTTTGACCCGGCGCTCGGCATGACGACAGTCATCCCCGACATGGATCCGAGCCGGCCGGCCAGCGTCGAGCCGCGAAACATCATCGAGCCCATTCAGCGTTTCGGCGTGACGACCATGTTCGGCTCACCTGCGCTGCTGAACACGGTGGGCCGATACGGAGAGCAGCATGGCATCACGCTGCCGAGCTTGCGCCGTGTGATCGCCGCCGGTGCACCGATGCCCGGGCAAACGCTCGTCCGTTGGCATGCAATGTTGCCCAGCGACGGCGATGTATTTCCGCCCTACGGCGCTACCGAGTCGCTTCCGGTGGCCTGTCTGGCGGGACGCGAAATCGTCGCGACGACCTGGGCCGAGACAGAAAAGGGAGCCGGTGTCTGCGTGGGCGTCCCCGTGCCCGACATCGAGGTGAAGGTGATTCGCATCAGCGACGACGCGATCCCAACCTTCTCGGACGATCTGGAGCTCGAAGACGGCGAGATCGGCGAGATCGCAGTTCGCGGCCCGATGGTGACCGAGGCGTACTTCGACGATGAACACAATACGGTGCTATCGAAGATCCGAGACGGCGACTTCATTTGGCACCGCATGGGCGACGTCGGTTGGCGCGATCGCGAAGGACGCCTTTGGTTCTGCGGGCGCAAGAGTCACCGCCTGCTCGTCGACGGCGCGACGATGTTCACGGTCCCATGCGAAAAGGTCTTCGACGCCCACCCGGCGGTCTATCGCTCCGCGCTGGTCGGTCCCGGAGGCCTGCCGACGCTCTGCGTAGAGCTCGAGCCGGGACACGGCAGAGGCGACTGGCCGGAGATCGAGCAGCAGCTGCGCCACATCGCCCGGGCGCATCCGCAGGCGAATCGCATATCGCGCTTCGTCCGGCACCCAAGCTTCCCGGTCGACATCCGGCACAACGCAAAAATTGGACGCGAAAAGCTCGCGAAGTGGGTCGAGGCCAAAGGCCCATCATGACGATCCTCGTCACCGGCGGCGGAGGCTTCATCGGCCGTTCGATCGTGCGGGCGTTGCTCGATCGGGGTGAGCGCGTGCGCGTGCTCTGTCGCGGCGACTATCCCCTTCTTCGCAATTGGGGCGTGGACCTTCAGCGGGGCGATATTCGTGACCAAGATGTTGTGGCCGCGGCCGTCGAGGGCTGCGACGGCGTCTTTCACAACGCAGCACACATCGACCTATGGGGCCCCTACGAAACGTTCTTCGACGTGAACACGCTGGGCACGCGCCACGTCATCGCCGGATGCAAGCAGCATCGCGTGCCAAAGCTCGTCTACACGAGCACGCCCAGCGTCGTGCACTCCGGAGACGCGGTGTCCGGTGTCGATGAATCCGCTCCCTATTCTTCCCACTTCGAAGCGCACTACCCGGCGACCAAGGCGCTTGCCGAGCAAGAGGTCTTGGCCGCCAACGCCGGCGCGCTGTCGACCGTCGCGATTCGACCCCATCTGGTCTGGGGCCCTGGGGACAGCTCGGCGCTGCCACGGCTAGTTGCCCGCGCCAAAGCCGGGCGTCTACGAATGGTCGGGCGGCCGCAGCAGATCGACACGACTTACATCGACAACGCGGTCGCAGCCCATCTCTCGGCGTACGATAGACTCGCACCAGGCTCTCCGGTCGCGGGCAAGGCCTACTTCATCACGCAAGGCGAGCCCCTCGAAGGCCCGACGTTCATCAACGACATGCTCGACGCAGTCGGCCTGCCGCCCGTCACGCGAGTCATTCCAGCCCCCCTCGCCCGCTCTGCCGCCGCCGTGGCCGAGGCCATATGGAATACGTTCAAGCTGCAGTCCGAGCCCCCGGTGACCCGTTTTCTGGTGAGCCAACTCTCGACCGCCCATTGGTACGACATCTCCGCAGCGCGCCGGGACCTCGGTTACGACCCCGCGGTCAGCTACGCAGAGGGCATGGTCCGGCTCAAGGCATGGGCCCGGAGCCAAACCTGGTAGCGAGTCCTTGAGCTAACGCTCCAGCAACGTAGCGATGTCGAAGCTTTGCGAGAGCGCGTGAACGATGCTTCGCGGCTCGACAGATTCGATGAACGGCAAACGAAGTTGGGGCAGGCTCGGATATCGTCTCGAGAACGCGTCCGTGATGCGGGAAGCGGCGCGGTTGCGCGTCGAGCGTTCGTCGTTGAGCGTGGAAAGAACCTCGTCGATGGCCGGGGTCGTCTCGGCCGAAGCCTCGAGCACCTGAACCCAATCACGCTCCTGCACGAACGCAGAGTTGAGGATCAAGGCCCGTGGAGCGATGTCGAGCTTGCCAAGCTTCTTGATCAGGTAGTCCACATCATCTTTGGCGGCAGCGGTCGGAGAAGCGACAGGGTAGTACCGCGTCTCGGGTCGAAGCAGCAAGTCGCTCGTATGCTCATTGAGCAGGATGAAGCGTTTGCGAACGCGCGCCATCTCGGCAAACAAGCCTGCGACGTCCCGCGCCACGGGCCCCAGTGCGCGCAACAGGAGTTGCTCGACCCTGCCCATCTTGTCCTCTTGGGGTGCAACGGTCGTTCGCTTTCCGATCGCGGCCATCCAACCGACCGCGCGGCCGCCGAGAAGCTTTGCCAAACGCTTCGGGTAGGTGATGAAGTCGACGGCGTTGCGAGACGGCGCCGTGTCGATCACCACCGCGTCGACTTCATGCTCAGTGATGGCTCGCCAAGTCAGGCTTATCGTCGCGACCTCGTGGATTCCGGGCACCGCGGCTTCGAGCACGCGGTAGAGGCGATTGTCGAGCAGCCGCTCGAGCGCCTCGGGTTCCTCCGCAAACAAGAACTCCACGAAAGTGCGCAACGCATCCTCGGGGTCGGGCATGAGCCCAAAGAGCTGGCCGCCGTCGGAATCGAGCGAAAGCTCCCGAGCCTGTGTCCCGAGCTCGACGCCCATCGCGTCGGCAAGCCGGCGGGCCGGGTCGATGCTGACGATCAGGGCACGGTAGCCGCTCTTGGCGAGGGCCAGCGCGAAAGCCGCAGAGGCGGTGGTCTTCCCGACACCGCCGCCTCCGGCGCAGACGATGACGACCGGATGTTTCATGCGGCCCCTGCGCTCCGCAGCCACTCGGCCACCGTTCGAGCGGTCGGGTCGGTGGATGCGAACGGAAGCAAGGTCAGCCCACTGTCGCCGCCCTTGTCTTCGCCATACCGGTGTACCGTCTCGTCCAAAGCTTGCATGACTTGCTTCCGCACCGCGTCACGAATCGAGAGAAGCTCGGCAAGTTGCTGCGCCGCCTCGCCCACGGCGCCTTCGGATTTCGACATTGCGACGGCATCGGTGAGCGCGTTCTCCGGAGGCGCATGCGGCACGCGATTCACGACGAGCCGATCGACGGAAAGCCCCACCTCTTTTTCGACCGTCTCGCACAGCGTCAGGGTTTCCCACAGGACGAGCCGCTCGGGAAGCGTCACGACGACGATGGAAGCTCGCCTTGGTGAAATCAGCTCTGCTTCGAGCTTCGCGCAGAGGTCATGAACAGGCCCGCGGCCGGTAAGCTCGCGGCCCTGCCGGGCGACTTTGAGCCACGCCACGCTGTGCCCAGTCGCAGGCATGTCGAAGACGACCCGCTTGCCTGGATGCTCTGCGACGACCTGGCGCGCTAGCTCCAAAACGCCGAGCTCACGAACCGCGGGGGCCGCACGAATCAAAGGCCGCATCGCAAAGTTGTCGAGCGCGAGCTTCGCGAGCGTGGCCGACCCAAACACCGGCGCGGCGGCTTTGGCCACTGCGCGGCTCGGGTCGAGTACGACGTGCTCGAGGCCGCTAGGCCGATCGCGGAGCACCCTTCGCGCTCCCGCACCGTCCCCAAACTCGACGTAGACCGCCTCGCCTTCCGCTTCTGCGGCCGCGAGCGCGAGACCCGCCGCCACGGTGGTCTTGCCCACACCACCCTTTCCGGTGACGAAAACGGCAGGCGCGAGCGGAACGTGTGTCCCGATTCGTGAGCCGCTAGTCGGCAAGGCCCGACGCCATCCCTTCGAGCACCTCACCGAGCATCAAGACATAGGCTTCGCGAATGAATCCGACGTAGTGGGGGGCGGTATGCCCGCCGGCGCGCGTGAGCGCTTCGATGCCGCGCACCGTTTCGTGCCAAGTCCGGCAGATGTCGGGGTACTTCCATTGGCCCGTGATGACCGGAGTCAATCGCCCGTCCTCGAGGTCGGTTTCGATGTCGAGGTAGTCGTCGATCATCTGCACGAAGAGCGAGACCTCGTACATCCACGGACGGGCCCCTTCGCCCACGTAGTGGTGCACCGGAAACAGCAGGCCATCGATCGTCCCTTGAATGCCTGCCAGCCGATGCCCAAGCCCAGTCGCGTCGCTCACGCCGGTCATCCCAGCCACCTCGGAATCGACCCAGTCCTTGAGTCGTTCGACGGCATGCTCAAACGGCACGCGCTCCCTAGGCGTCAAACCCCGTTCCATCTCGACTTGCAGGGCGCGGGTAAGCCGAAGCTCGGGGGTATCCGGTTCCCAGTCGCCATCGAGGAGCGCGTGAAGCTTGCGACCGCGTTCCTCGGGCGGGTCCTCCATGCAGTGGTCGAAGGCATGGTCGATCATCGCGATGAACGCCGCGATGAGGATGATTCGACGGTGCTGGTCGGCCAGCGCCACACGACCGAGCACGTTGAGCGCCGCACGCGCTGCAAAACCGAGCACCCAGTTGGGCAAAGCCAGTCGATTTCCAATCCCAGTGATGAGAGCCACCGAAGGGGGCCTCTTTGGCGCGCAGAACAGCACCGTGTACGGTGCCGACGCGTACAGATCACAGGCGGCCAGGCGCATTTTGACGGCAAAAGGGTCGAGGAGCATCGCCGGCCAGTGCTGGCGAATCAGCGGCATCACGAACTGGTCGTAGTGGCGGGAAGTGACCTCTCGGATCCCAACAGTGAGCTGCGCGACCGAGGGATCGGCTTTACCCATGAGCGTACGGAGCTGCTCGATGCGCTCATCGCGCGAGAGCGCCATTGCGGGGACGACGGTGGAGGATGGCTGGGCACTGGGGTTGAACATGAGTCGACGCGAGCCTAGCAGCAGAAGTTCGCTAGAGCCGCCCTCGGTTTGGAGAGTGGGTCACAGCGCGAGTAGCTCCTCTGGGCTCTCGACCCAGCGGCTCGGGCCCGCGGCTTCCAAGGCCTCTCGTGCGAAGGGGCCCCAGCTCACCGCGACGGTCTCGACGCCTGCCCGTCGGCCGGCCTCGATGTCATGATCGGAGTCGCCAATGAAGACCGCCTCCGACGGCGACGCATCGAGCGCCGCCAGGGCCTTGAGGACCGGTTCGGGGTGAGGTTTCCCTCGTACGACGTCGTCTGCACAGACCCGAACGGGAAACTCCATTTCGAGGCCGAGCAGTCGCAGCCCTCGATTCGCACCCCGGCTGAGCTTGCTCGTCACCAAAGCGAGCTTCGCATCCTTTCGGTGCAGGGTTTTCACCACCTCGATGATGCCCGGGTATGGCTTTGCCATCGCATCGTGATGCTCGAGATTGTAGTCACGGTAGGTATCGAGCATCGCGCCGAGCTCCTCGTCAGAGCTCGCCATCTCGCTGAGTTGAACGCGGAGCGGCGTGCCAATGCCCACAAGCCAGTCGGCGTCCGAGCGCTCGGGGCGTCCGTGAACGCGTGCGGTGTGATGGAACGACTTCAAAATGAGGTCGATCGAGTCCAGCAGCGTTCCGTCGAGATCGAAGAGGTACGTTTTCATGGCGTTGACCGAACTGTGCAGCATGCGCTCACCAAGCGCCCGTGCCCGGCTCTCCCTTGAAGGGACCGACGACGTCTGGCGTGACCCAGCCTCCGTAGAAACCTCCAGGTTGTGCGGAGACGCGGTGCTCCCCGACAAAGCACGCGAGCTTGCTGGGGTAGAAGCCGAGGCATCCGCGGATCGCAAGGAAGTCGGCAAACGGCTCTTCGTAGCTCCAGGCCGCTTGGTCGATCTCATGTCCCTCGAGGTTCAGCGACCAATACGTCGCCGAGCCTTTCCATTCGCAGAGCGAGGCCCCTCGCGCTCGTGACAGCAGCCCCATCCGGACGTCCTGCGGCGGAATGTAGAAGGTGGGCGGGCTCGCAGTTTCGAGAACGCGAATCGCTTGGCGTGACTCTGCGATGACCGTGTTCCCGTGCACCACCCGAACGAGACGCGTATCGGGTTCGAGTCGAGGCGGACGCGGGTAATCCCAAACCGATTCCTGGCCCGGTCCCGGTTGGATGGCCCAGTCCGGCCGCCCTGAGCCACGATGGCTCCACTGAGCGCGCGCCCGCGCGAGATCGTCTTCGTTCATCCGACGACAATAGGGCCGCCACGCTCGTCCGGGAGTGACCGGCCACGATTGCGCAGCGTTTCTCGAGCGCTATACCGATCGCCGGGAGACTGAACCATGAGAGCAATGATCGTACGAGAAGCAGGCGGCCCGTTCATCCTGGATGAGCGTGAAATCCCCGAGCCTGGGCCGGGCGAGATTCGTATCAGCGTCGAAGCATGTGGCATCTGCCACAGCGACGCATTCGTGAAGTTCGGACAGTTTCCCGGTCTCGAGCTTCCGCGGGCGCCGGGCCACGAGGTGGCAGGCGTCGTGGACGCACTCGGCGAAGGCGTGGATGCCTTTGCGGTCGGTCATCGCGTGGGCGTGGGCTGGCACGGCGGGCACTGCTTCAAGTGCAACCCCTGCCGGCGCGGCGACTTCATCAATTGCGTGAACGCGAAGATTGCGGGAATCAGCTACGACGGCGGCTACCAGGAGTACATGGTCTGTCCATGGGAGGCCGCTGCTCGGGTGCCCGATGAGCTTAGTCCGGCCGAAGCCGCTCCCCTCCTCTGTGCGGGCATCACCACCTACAACGCGCTACGCAACAGCGGCGCTCGGCCTGGTGACCTGGTTGCTGTGCAAGGCGTCGGTGGGCTCGGTCATCTTGCGATTCAGTTTTCGAATCGAATGGGCTTTCGCACCGTTGCCGTCTCGCGCGGCAAGGACAAAGAGCAGCTCGCCCGCGACTTGGGCGCTCACGAATACATCGATTCGAAGTCGGCGGACGCGGTCGCGGAGCTTCGGAAGCTCGGCGGGGCCAACCTGATTCTGGCCACGGCCCCGAACGGCAAAGCCATCGAGGGCATCCTCAACGGCCTTCACGGCCGTGGCAAGCTCATGCTCGTTGCGGCAGCCCCAGATCCGATCTCGGTCAACGCCTTCGCCATGCTCACCGGGAAAATGATCCATGGCTGGCCGAGCGGCACCGCGGTCGACAGCGAGGACACGATGAGCTTCGCCGCGTTTGCCGGCGTGCGACCACAGATCGAACACTTTCCGCTGGAAGCCGCCAACGAGGCCTTCGCGAAGGTCATGGAAAATACGATCCGCTTCCGCGCAGTTCTCGACATGGCGCGCTAGCCCGGCAACGGCACCGGTCCTCTACTCGCAAGTTTCTCTGGTCACCTGATGTCGGAAGTCGAACATGCGTTCGAGGTTTCGTTTCGCAAAACCCGCTCCAAAGGTGCGGCCGAGGATGCCCAGCGGCAGGTCGTATTCGATGTCGTCGGTCAACACGCATTGATTGTCGCCACGCGGCGTCACGATGTGCTTGTGCAACCAACTGGAAAACGGGCCCTTCACCATGCGGTCTGCGAACATTTTCCCAGGCTCGTACGCCACGTGCTCGGCGACGATGGTCTGCCACAACGGCCCAACCTTGACCTGCAAGATGACCTGCGTTCCCACCTCGAGTGAAGTCGGCGGCTGAACGATTCTCGTCGTCTGCCACGGAGGCTGCAGTCGTTCGAACGCATCCGGCGCTTCGTGGAACGCGAACACCCGTTGAGCGCTCGCGTTGATAAGGCTTTCTTTGACGAATCGCATGTCTTTTTCCTGCTGGAGCCCTAGCACGCGTTCGCGCCGTCCACGATGGGATCTTTGGTCCCGCTTGCCCAAGCCCCCGTCGATGGTACCTTCGTTCCTTCACAGAGATGGAGGCGTCGCCGAGCGGATGATCCGCACTTGGGCCTGCCTGTGTCGAGAGGCGCGTAGTGTCCGAGGCTGAACGAGAACGATCAGGACGATGGCTTGCGGTCCTCGGCGCCTCGTTTGCTGTGCACCTTCTCGCGCTCTCGGCTGTGAGCGTCGACTCGCGCGTGGGCACCACGTGGGATTCGAACCCAGTGAATATCAACTTCACCGTGGCAGACCCATCGCCACCTGTGGCGCCGGTCGAGCCGGCAGCGGCAGAGCCTCGAGCCCCAGAGAAGCCCGTGGTGCAGGTGCCGGCAGTCGCCTCGCGGCGCCCCCGCCGGACCGTCGAAGCGAGCCAAGCTGTCCCCCTGAAGCCCACAGCCACCTCGCCCGCGCCCCCCGAATCCGAGCTGCTGCTCGCGCTCGATCCGAACTCCGTGGCGCGCGCCTTCGTGGTCTCCCAACAAGTCGCGCCAAGCGAAGCGTCGGACGCCGAGTGGGAGGGTACTAGCGCCACCGACGCGGGTCCCAGGAACTACTTCGAGGGCGTTGGTCAAAAGCAGTACCTCTCGGTGCGTGACCCCCCGAAGTTGCGTCGGCACCAAGATGGCACCCATCATTACCAGGGTCACGCGTTCAAGGCTATCGTCGAGAAGGATGGCTCGGTCACCTTCGATGATGGATACACTCAGGGCGTCACCGTCCGATTCGACATCACCGACGCCATCATGCGGCGGCGTGGCGAAGACCCGTACCGTGTAGAAAAGAACTGGTTCCTCGAGGGCACCGAGGAGTTCCGCCAAGAGCTCTTCGAACGCTGGCGAGCCAAGCAAACCCTCGTTGCAATCCGAAAGCTGCGCGCTCGCCTCCTCCGAATTTCCGAAAACGAGGCACTCAGCGGCAGCGACAAGGCCGCCCGCGTGATCGCCCTGTTCCAAGACACCTCGGACGACGAAGCGGGTGCCTTGGCGCGCAACGCCATCACGAATTTCGTGCTGGACAGAATGCCGGGTCTCGAGTTGCCGCGTTAGAATGACGCCGTCAGGACGTCATCGAGAAGGAATCGTGACCGGGACGGAATGGGCGTTGTTTGTCTCGTCGGCTTCCTCGAACAGATCGAGGGGGTCGGTCGTTCGTACTACCGCATGCGGGAAGAATCAGGCAAAGGGCCGCTGCCAACAAGCGCGATCGCATCCAGCAAGCATAGCGCAAAGAATCACACGGATGTTGACGACAAGTCATTGCCCGACACTGGCTCGAGGACCCGCCCACTGGGCTTTCGCGAAGCGGCCGACGCAGCGACGAATTGTCTATTACAAGGAGCCAGTTCTTCCAGCTTCTGGCAGTATGCTCGGAATACCATGAGTGGGAGTGTCATGTCCGAGGGCGAGCCTGTCCCCCATCGATTGATCACGCTTGCCTTCTCTCACTACAACGAGAAGGCTCGATGGGCGCTCGATCGATATGCGGTTCCGTACCGCGAAGAGCCGCATATGCCGTTCGTCTGCTCCTTGGCGGTTGCCGTCGCGACGCGAGGTCGCGGTGGGGCCGCAGACCGCACATCGTCCCGATACTCGACTCCAGTCCTCATCTTGAACGATGGGCGCGTACTCACGGACTCCACCGACATCGTTCGCTTCGCGGCGGGTCGGGACGACTCTTTGTTTCCAAGCACCGAAGTCTCGGAGCTCGTGGATCACTACGGCGACCAGCTGGGTCCGTACACGCGCTTGCTGGCCTACTGGCACCTCGGCCGTCATCCAGGAATGATCGAGCAACTCGCTGCCGACAATGTGGGCCGTCGCGAAGCGTGGATATTCGAGCGAGTTGTGCCATTGGCCAGGTCTCAGCTCGCCCGCGCCTTGAACCTCACCGAATCAGGTCACGATCGTGCATTGGCGCGCGTCCGGCAAGAGCTCGACGAAGCCGCATCGAGGCTCGAGCAGCGCAACTATCTTTGCGGCGATCGGTTCACCGCGGCCGACCTCACCTTCGCGGCGCTCCTGGCCCCGGGTCTGTGCCTCACGCCCGAAGAGGGCTTCGGCGCCGTCCTCCCCGACCGGGCGTCGCTCGACGATGAAGCGCAGGCACTTGTCCATGAAGTGCGCACCCACCCTGCCGGCCAATTCGCGCTCCGAGTCTATGCCGAAGAACGGAGCCGCGTGCTTCCGTAGCTCAGACCTGAAGATCCAACCATCGTCGCTACTGCGCGATCAGGTCCCGCAGAACGTCTCTCGGACGATCTGGTCGGGCCGCGGCGGCTCGGCATAGCGTTCCAGCGACGGCTGGTCTTCGTAGGGCGACGCCAGCAATTCGACGAGCTGCTCGAACGGTTCGAGATCTCCCTGCTCTACCGCGGCCTTGATCGCCTCTTCGACCCGATGGTTGCGCGGTATGAACGCCGGATTCACCACGCGCATGTCGCTCTGAATCTCCTCGGGCGATCGCGTTTCGCTCCCAAGGTGGCGGCGCCAACGCACGGCCCACTCATCGAAAGCGGCTGGGTCTTCAAAGAGGCCACTCACCCTTTCGTCGTGTCTCGAGCTCGAATCGACCAGGTCGCTGAGACGGCGAAAGGTGAGTGTGAAGTCTGCCGCGTTCTCCGCCATCCGTCTGAGCAGATCCTGAGCGAGCTCGAGGTCCCCGTCCCGAGCCTCGGTGAGGCCGAGCTTTCGGTGCAAGCCGGGTCGATAGTAATGCTCGAACCGAATCGGAAACGATTGAATCATGTCCGTCGCCAGCACGACCGCA
>JAOTXX010000134.1 GCA_029862185.1 Myxococcales bacterium | reverse complement strand
GCCACGCTTCCGAATGACATGCGGGCAGCTCTTGCTGCGACGATCCCACACCCGAGTCGACTCGGCCGTCCCGAGGAGTTCGGCGCACTCGCCTGCCACATCGTCGAGAACAGCTACCTCAACGGCGAGGTCATCCGCCTCGACGGTTCCATTCGCATGGCGCCGCGCTAACTTGCCGCTGTACGCGACAGTTCTAGAGTCGGGCCGTGGGTGATGCGGCGCAGCCGGGGGTGCACGTCCTGGGCGTGCCTCCGAGGCGCCGGCGGAGAATCCTCGGGCTGGCGCTCCCGATCATCGGCGGCATGCTTTCGCAGAATGTGCTCAACCTCGTCGACACCGCGATGGTGGGCACGCTTGGCGATGCTGCTCTGGCAGGCGTTGGTCTCGGCGGCTTTGCGAACTTCCTGTTCTCCGCATTCATTTTGGGCCTTTCGGCCGGAGTCCAGGCGATGGCCGCGCGCCGCGTGGGGGAAGGGCGCCTCCGCGAGACGGCGATCCCACTCAACGGGGGCCTGCTGCTCGCCCTGATCGTCGCGGTCCCGTGGTCGGCGACGCTGATCACGTTCGCCCCGGATTACTTTCCCGTGCTCACCAGCGACGCGGCGGTCGTCGAGCAAGGCGTGCCCTACCTACGAGCCCGGCTCTTCGCGATGTTTGCGATGGGAATGAACTTCGCATTCCGCGGGTATTGGAACGCTGTTGACAAGTCGATTCTCTACATGCGCACGCTCATCACGATGCACGTGGTCAACATCTTTCTCAACTGGGTGCTGATCTTCGGAAACCTCGGCGCGCCCGAGCTGGGCGCGATGGGTGCCGGCGTTGCTTCGGCCATCGCGACCGTGTTTGGCACCGCCTCGTACTTCGTGCTCGGTCGCAGCTATGCGCGCGACGCCGGGTTTCTTCACGGGCTACCCGATCGCGCTACGATGACAACCATCATTCGATTGGCGGCCCCCGCAGGACTGCAGCAGTTTTTCTTTGCCGCGGGCATGACGGTCTTCCTCATGCTCGTCGCCCGCATTGGGACGCCAGAGCTCGCGGCAACCAAGGTCATCATCGATCTCATCCTCGTCGGCATCTTGCCCGGCATCGGCTTCGGGCTAGCCGCGGCCTCGCTCGCGGGCCAAGCGCTCGGCCGTGGTGATACGCACGATGCCAAGCAGTGGGGATGGGACGTCACCAAGATGGCGATCTTGGTCGTCGGGGCACTCAGTATTCCAGCCGTGCTGGTGCCAGAATGGATTCTGAGCGGCTTCATCCACGAGCCCTCGACCCTCGCACTCGCCAAGAACCCGCTTCGGCTCGTGGCAGCATTTCTCTTCTTCGATGCCGTCGGAATGGTTCTGATGAACGCCCTGATGGGGGCCGGCGACGTCAAGCGCGTGATGTTCATCGCCACCGGCTTTCAGTGGCTGATCTTCTTGCCGCTCGTCTACGTCTTCGGGCCGGTGATGGGCCTCGGGCTCGTCGTTGTGTTTGCCGTGCAGGTGGTTTACCGCGGCCTGCAATCGCTCACGTTTGCCCTGATGTGGAAGCGCGGGCGTTGGCAGTCGATCGCGCTTCACTGACGATTGCGCTGACGCGCTGCAGTGACAGCCCATTCGAGGACCTCCGGCGCTGGCGCGCGCATCACTCCAAGGGCTCGCCGGTCCTGCGGTCGAGTGTCATCCAAGGCGTCCCGGCGATCTGCACTTCAATGACGTTTTCGGTAACCGTGACGGCGGGTTTGCTGGTTACACTGCCCAGCTCGGCCCTCCAGAGCTCTTTCCCCGAGCCTACGTCTTTGGCAATGACGACGCCTGGGTCGCCCGCCTGCGCTTCGTAGAGAACGCCCTCGCTCAAGACCGAGGCGCTTTCGACCTCTTGGTGGGCACGGGTGTTCTTCTCCAGACGGGTGGCGCCGAACCAAGCGATGAGGCCGGCACCCAAAACCAGCGCCAGCAAGACCCCAACGACGCGCTTCCCAGACTTTCCCTCTTCAGCCACGGCTGGTTCTTAGCATGCTCGTCGGGTGTGCCTAGCGGCGCCACATCTCCCAAATCGGGACCACGCTCATCACCAGGTAACTGACGAGAAGAAACAAGCCGGAGACGGCATAGGCTGCCACCGCGCCGGCGTAGCCATGCGCGACGAGCCAGGGCGCCGCGATGTGGAGCACCGTTCCAAACGAACCGATAGCGACCCATGCGACCTTCGACCGCTTCCGGGCCCGAGAGAGCATGTATATGTGGCTCAGGATCAACAGGTACACCGGCATCGAGAACAGATGGAAGTGCGTGATCTCCAGAAGCTTTCGGCGAGGCATCGGTTCGAACGCCGCCAGGTTCTCGCCGTCGGGGGGAAGCACCAGCGCGGGGCCTCCGCCGAGTTCTAGATCATCAAAGGGCGGTGCTTCGCCTCCGTAGTACCCATCGGCACCGCTCAGATCGAGCCCCACCATGTCGTGCGTCAACAAGATCGTCAGCGCCAAGCCGGCGAGGGTGAATACCAGGAACACCGTGTAGACGGCGCGTGCGCCGAGGGGTAGGGCGTGAAGCCTGCCGGAAGGTCGGGTGAAGTCCTGCATGGTTCGAGCTACGACGACGTGAGCACGGCGTCATGCAGCAGCAAGGTCGCACGCTTCACGGCTTTGGCCATCGCGTGCGCGGAAAGCGTCGCACCAGAGATCACGTCGATGTCGTGTCCGGGCCGAAAGCCGCTCGCCGCTTCCTTTCCTACGAACTGTTTGCGGAACCGCTTGGACCGAATCCCTTCACCGTAGGGTTCGCGGTACGCAACCACCTCGACCCGCGTCACCCGGCCCTCTCCATCGAAGAAGGTCGCGAAATCAATGTACTCATGCTGGCCAATCTCACGATCGAAGAGTGCGTATCCGTCGACATGGCTACCCGAGTGCGCGACGTAGAAGATGTACTCTCCTTTTTCGAGCTTCTGCCCCAGGCGCCGCCCGAGCACGTCGCGATCCTTTTCAGAAAGCCGGATACGCTGGAAGTCGACCAGCTCGGACTGGCGGAACTGCTCGGAGAGAAGACCCCGGACGCTGTAATAGACCTGCGCATGGCCGCTTGCGGCCAGGCTGGAGCCGGCGAGGGCGAGAAGGAGCAGGCAGGCAGCTCTATTGAAAACGCTTTTCATCTTCGTTTTCAACGATAGGGGCAGCTCAGATTCCCTGCAAGTCGAAATTCAGCGCAAATTTTGCGGGTTTGGGTCCCGTCACCGCCCGATTCCCCCAGCGCTGCCCAACCTCGGTCGAATTCAGCTCGATCCCTGAATCCTTCTTGTGGCCCGAGGGCTCTCTAGAGGTGTCCCCCATGAGGGCCTGCGAATGAACGCCGGAGCCGGGGTCTTGGAAAAGGAGTCTTGTCATGAGTGCGATCTTCCCGCGAAACGAACACAACGCCGACCGCGTGATCCGCGTAGTCCTTGGGCTCGGTCTTCTGTCACTGGTATGGATCGGGCCTCAGACAGCCTGGGGCTGGGTCGGTCTCGTTCCTTTGGTCACCGGCTTGGCAGGTCGTTGCCCGCTCTACAGGATGTTCGGGATCTCCACATGCTCGATCGGCACCCCAAAGACGAATCAACCCCCGACCGGGATCTAATTGCGCGAACCGCTTCAGGAGACGGCCGCGCATTCGAGCGTCTCGTCCAGCGTCACGCGGCCGCGGTTCTTCGTTTGGCGACCGTGGTCACCGATGATCCGGCGAGTGCTGAAGATGTCCTGCAACAGACGTTTCTATCGGCTTATCGCAACGCGGCGAGCTTTCGTGCCGAGGCCTCCGCGCGAACTTGGCTTCTCACCATCGCGCGGAATGCGGCATA
Organism: Myxococcales bacterium; assembly: GCA_029862185.1. GTDB lineage: Bacteria > Myxococcota_A > Polyangia > Polyangiales > Houyiibacteriaceae > SG8-38. The sequence continues at coordinate 2,404 of JAOTXX010000134.1, read as the reverse complement.
CCGGCTCCGAGCGAAACGAGGCCGCGAGGATCTGATGGACGAGCCGCTGATGACGCTCGGTCTCGAAGCCGGTTGGGGCAGCGACGATCCGGAGGCGCTCGCGATTGCGGCGGAGCGGAGAGACACTTTGACCTGGGCCCTTCAAACGCTCTCTTTCACTGATCGAGAGGTTTTGATCCTGCGGGACGTCGAAGGCTTGAACGGGCGGGAAGCCGCCGAGGTTCTCGGCATCACGGGTCGAGCGCTCAAGAGCCGCTTGCATCGCGCGCGACTGCGGCTCGCCGGAGCGCTTCGCGCCAGCACGGATATCGACCTCACCGACGAGGGAGGAGGCAAGCGATGAAAGAACGAAACGTAGGCGGCATGCGTTGCTCCGAAGTCCTCGCAGTTCTGAGCGAGTACGTGGATGGAGAGCTCGAAGATTCGGCCGTCGGCAAAGTCGAAACTCACCTTCTCGGTTGCCCAAACTGCGAACGTTTCGGTCGGAACTTCGGGTCGATGGTCGTTTCGCTTCGCAAGGAGTCCGAGGACAGCCCGGAGGCGGCGCTCGACGTCATGGCGCGATTGCTCGAGCAACTACGCAAGGCCAAAGTGGAGGTCTGAGGGTCGTATGCGCGCTCGACTGGCCTTGGTTCTGGTCGCGATCTGCATCGGTGTCTGGCTCTATGCGAGCGGCACCTACGCATCGATCGATCCCGCAGCGATGCGCGCATGGTTGCAGCAAGCCGGCGCCTGGGGCGCGGTTCTGTTCATTTCGGTCCATTGTGTTCTCCAGCCCTTGGGCGTGCGGAGCCTGTTCTTTCTGCTGACCGCGCCAATGGTTTGGGACCCCGCGACCGCCTTTGCGCTGAGCTGGGCGGGCACCGTGGCGGCGTCGATCGCCGCGTTTGGGTTTGCGCGTTTCGTTGCCCGCGGATGGATTCAGCGACGCCTGCCGCCCGGCATTCTTCGATTGGACGAGCGATTGGCGCTACGCGGGCTGCGGACGGTTCTTCTTTTGCGCCTTTTCTTCTACACCGCCCCCACGCTGCAATTCGCGCTCGGCGTGTCGCGCGTGAGGCTCGGCCCCTTTGTGGTGGGCACGATTCTCGGGGTCATTCCCTTCACCCTGTTGATGACCGTGCTGGGCATTCAAATCAACGCCTGGCTCGCAGCGCAGCCGATTTCGAGCTGGCCCTGGGATCGGTTTGGTCCTCTCATACTCGCAAGCATGGTCGCGATCCTGACGGCCACTTTCCTCTTCATTCGAAAATGGCAAAGCAAGCTATCGTTCGAACACAACGGCCGCGTGAATCCAAGCCTGGAGCAAGAGTCATGAACGAATCATTCCAATTTCTTCCGCTTCGATCGATTTGTTGGCTTTTTGCCTTCGGGTTTCTGCTGTTTGCGCAACCTGCATCCGCCGAGGTCTCTTGCAATCAGCGCGAAGCGCCCGGGCTCTTCGTCGACCTCTTTGGAAGCACGCGAATCTACCCGAATGCCGACGCCGCGCTGATCGGCTTCGCCACCGGAGCGGTCTGGAGGCCGACGGACAAATGTCTCCATATTGCTGGCGAAGGTTTCGCCCGGTTCGGCCGCCGGACGATCGGCGCTGACGAACGAAGGATGAGAACGGCCGGCGGCGCGATCGGCGCGCTCTGGGGCAACGGAGATCCGGACCACTGGTTCGGTGCCGGCGCGATGTTCGACCTCGGTTGGGCACGAGTGGCCACGCGTAACGACTTTGTGATGAGTGGCTATCTTCGGGGCCTTCTCTACTGGCGGCTTCGCAAAGAGTTCTGGATCGGGCTAGACGCGCGTGTTGGCCACGTCATCGTCCCCGTGACCGTGGACGGCGTCGGCATCAAAGGGCCGCTGATCGGGCTTGGGATCGGCGCCATGTGGGGCGAAGGGGCGTATGGATCGGACTAGACGATTCTCGCAGCGCCAACGCTCGACCGGCGTTGCGTTTTTGGTCTGCGGCCTCGCCCTGGCATCGGGCTGCACCGGCGTTCTTCAGAACCTCGGGGCGCGATGGGTCACCGGCAAGATTGCCGCCGTATTCGATCTCGATGACGAGCAGCGGACGGCCACCCGCGCCGCAGTCGACCGCACGATCGCCAGCGCCCCCGAAGTCTTGGGACCACGGCTCGACCTCTTGGTCGCAACGGTCGATCGGGCACTTGCCAAGGGCATGACCGAAAGAAGGATGCTCGTGATCGAACGGCAGGTCGACATCCTCATGGACAAGGCCGTCTCTTGGATCCTCGATGAGGCCGCACCGATCTTGGCGACCCTGCGCAGGGAGCAGATCGACCACGCCGAGCGCGAGCTCGATGAACGACTCCAAGAGACGCGAGATGAGCTCAATGCGCCCGAGCACGAGCGACTTCAAAGCCGGCAAGAGAAGTTCGTGGAGGCGATC
>JAOTXX010000007.1 GCA_029862185.1 Myxococcales bacterium | reverse complement strand
CGACATTCCGCTGGCCCGTTCGGAACGCGAGCTCGCTGACCGCCGAGAAGCCGCGCGCCTTGAAGATCGCGTCCACGAAGACGAAATGATAGTCCGCCGTGCCACCGTCTGCGAAGGGTACACCCACCATGCCACGGTTGCGGTCCGCGTTTTGGAAGAACGAGTACGTGGCGCCGATCGAGAGGCGCGACTTGGTTCGAGCGAAATCCACCTCGCTGTAATCTCGAAAGATCCCCATCGGCAGGTACTCGATACGAGCTAGGTAGACCATGGAGAAGTCCTTGAACTGCGGGTTGTTGAGGCCGTTGCCGGATGAAACGGCGAGTACGTATCGCATCTTGTTCTTTCCGAGGAAGTCGCGCGATCGGATGTCGATGCTCATGTCGCGATCGAGCGAAAACTCCGAGTTGACCTGAGATCGGTCGACCATTTGAAGGTTGCCCGAGGAGATCACCCGCGTTCGGTTCGACGAGATTTTGTACTGCCCGACACGGACTTGGATGTCGCGGTTCTTGGTGAAGTCGAGGTAGTAGTCGAGGACGACGTTGTCTTTGCGAAGCGGGTCGATCTCGAGCTTGTATTGGTTGTGCTTCCCGAAGGCGTAGCCCTGGAACACGAAGCGCGCGCGCCGAATCCGAAAATCCTGCAGATTGGCTTCAGGCTCGTCTCCTTCATTGGTCCCGAGGTTCTCATCATGGGCGTAGGTGTAGAGCATCTGCACCCGGACTCGAATGCGAAGCTGGAACTTGTCGTCCGCACTGTTGATCTCGACACCCTTACCCGGCCTGAACTTGATGTCTCCACGGTCGACGATGTGGTCGCCCATCAGCTCGTCTTCTCCCTTGGGGTGGAGCCCGTCGCCTGGGACGTCACGTCGAACCCGTTCTTCGGCGGCCGCTTCCTGGTCGGTTTCGGAGCTTGGGTCGTACTCCCGAATTTCTGCTTCGGGCGGCGGCACCACGATGACGGTCGTCCCTTCCGGCGTCTCGGCTTGCTCGAGCGCCCGCTCTACGGCTTCCTGCTGTTTCGAGGGAAGGTCCTCGATCATCTCTTCGGTCGAGACCTCGGGTTTCTCCTCGGAAACGGGTGCGTCTTCGGCCAAGACGGGGCTCACGACGCTCAGGGCCAGGAGGGCCAACAAGGCATGGCAAATAAAGCGGGTCGGTGTCATTTGCCGGCGTGTTACGCGCCGAATGTGTCAGCTTGGTGACACGCGTGTGTCGCTCTTGGGGCTATCTGCACGGGGTATGCTGAGCTGGAATCGGGTCCATCCGTCACTGCTATCGACGTTGATCTCACCACCGATTTTCGACACCAGATGCTTCACGATCGAGAGCCCGAGGCCCGTGCCCCCAAGCTCGCGGGACCGGCCTGCATCGACGCGGTAAAAGCGCTCGAAGACACGGGGAAGGTGCTTTCTGGAAATCCCGGGCCCCGTGTTGGCAACCTCGATGAACACATCTTCCCCTTCGGGGGCAACCTCGACCCGGACCTCGCCCCCTTCGGGCGTGTACTTGATCGCATTGTCGACGAGGTTGACCAGCACCTGCTCGAGTGCGCGCGGCTCGGCCAAGACGGCCGGCGCATCATCCAAGCCCACGCAGATGACCTTCAAGCCTTTCGCCTTGGACTGGGACTCGAGCCCCCGAACGACTTGGCCGAGCACGGCTCCGGAGCCGACGGGCTCCAAGTCCAGCTCCAGATCCTCCCCTTCGAAGCGGCTCAGGTCAGCGAGGTCGTCGACCAGCGCCTGAAGGCGCTGCGCGTGCCTGAGAATGACATCGACGAAGCCCTTGGCCGATTCGGGATCCCGGATGGCCCCGTCTCGCAGAGTCTCGGCAAATCCACGAATCGCGGTGAGGGGAGTGCGGAGCTCGTGACCTGCATTGGCGACGAAGTCTCTTCGAATCCGATCCGCTTCCCGCTCGGCGGTGACGTCGTAGAACACTGCGACGACGCCCAGGTGATTGCGAAGCGGCGAGACGGATGCGCGAAGGGTGCGATGTCCGCCTTCCAGCAAGCCGTCGAGCTCGATCTCGAGCACGCTGGAAAAGCCTTGCTGGGCATCTTCGACCGCTCGGCGAAAATCCGGATGCCGGATCGCCTCGACCGCCGTCTTGCCTTCGGGGTCAAAGCCGATCAGTTCGGCCAGCACTTCGTTGCTGAGCGTAATGTGACCGTCGGCGTCGGTGACCATGAGGGCTTCGGCCATGGCGTCCAGAATCGTTCGCAAGCGATCTTTCCGGCTCCTTTTTTTCTGTTCGCTCATCGACAGCCCGTCGGCGAGGGCGTCGAGTGAGCGCCCCAGCACTCCGATGGCGCCTGGGCGCTGAAGTCGAGCCCGCGTGCCGTAGTCCCGCGCCGAGAGCGCGTCGACCAGCTTCTGCAGGCGCCGCAAATCCCGGGCGTCGCCGCGCGTTGCAATCCAAGAGAAGAGGCTGGCGAGCGCGAGGCCTGCCAGCAGCATCGGCCAACCTGGAAGCTCGGGGGCGGCGCTGCGCCAAATCGCGTACAAGACGGCCATCATTAGCACGATCGCCCCGCCCAGCAGCGTGTAACGTCGAATCACGATGGGAGAATACGCGGGCTCGGGCCCCTGACCAACCTAGGATTTGAGTGCCCGGTAGCCTACGCCCCGAACGGTCTCGATGTGCGCGGCACCTGCGCCAAGCTTCTCCCGAAGCCTTTTGACGTGGGTGTCGACGGTGCGCGTCTCGACGTTGGGCGAATAACCCCAGACCCGCTCCAAAAGTGCGTCTCGAGACTGGACGCGTCCGGCGCGGCTTGCCAAGTCGAGAAGCAAGCGGAACTCGAGCGCGGTCAGGAGAATCTCCTCGCCTTCCACTTCGACTCTATGGGCCGGAACATCGATGACGAGATTGCCGAGCGCGATCACTTGAGGGCCAACGACTTCAGCGGCGGGGATCGTTCGACGAAGAATCGCCTCCACTCTCAGCACGAGCTCTCGCGGGCTGAACGGCTTCGGGACGTAGTCGTCGGCGCCCACTTCAAAACCGACGACGCGATCGACCTCGTCGGTTCGAGCCGTGAGCATGATCACCGGAAGACGAACCGTTTGGGCGCTTCGTCGCAGTCGCCGGCACAGTTCGATACCCGAGATGTCTGGCAACATCACGTCGAGCACGAGCAAGTCCGGCTGGCTGCGTTGGATTTCGGCCAAGGCGGCCTGACCGTCGTGGGCAACCGTGACGTCGTGCCCCGCGCCTCGAAGGTTGATCGCCACCAATTCGGCCAGGTCGGTCTCGTCCTCTACGACTAGGATTCTCGAACCCATATTCAGTTGCCAGAAGCCTGCTCACCCCTCGTGACCTCCCTGTGACGGTCGCGTTCCAAGCGAGCAACCCCGAGTCTACACCGCGTCGGCCAAGCCACAACGTGGATCAGCCCCAAATTGCGGGGGATTGTGCCTATCGGACTTATCGTTTGAGCGGGGTGAGAAGGGATGAGAAGGTTGGCCGCGAGGTGCCATGAGAATACCACTTGCCAACCTACTTGCACGCAATCCCTTACCCAAGGTGGGCGATCTGATGACCGAGGTGATCCGGACCAGCGATCGCGTTCGGGAGCTGATCGAGCTGCTGTCCGCAGGAGACCAGGCGGGCGTCGAACGCGTTGCGAAAGAGATCAGCACCATGGAAGGGAAGGCCGACGACGCAAAGAACGCGGCCCGCTCGAAGATGCCGGTCCGGTTGCTGATGCCGGTGGATCGCCGCGACGTGCTCAAGCTCATCAGCCAGATCGACGCCATTGCGGACTGCGCCGAGGATGTGGGCGTGCTGCTGACGATTCGCCCGCTGACCGTGCCCGAAGACATGAAGCCCGCTCTCGAGCTGTTCGTGGATCGCGTCTTGGGGACGGTTCGGGAGGCGGCAAAGCTCATCGACCTGATCGACGACCTGGTCGAATCCGGGTTCTCCGGACCGCCGGCGGAGCAGGTCCTCGAGCAAGCGGCGATTCTTGGCCGCGCCGAGCACGAAGCCGACAAGATTCAAGATCAATGTGCCAAGGTTCTCTTCAACGAAGAGGACTCCATGCCCCCGGCGGCGCTCTTCATGTGGACCAAGGTCCTCAACAAGATTGGCGACATGGCCAATCACGCGGAGAACGTAGGGGATCAGTTCAGGCTTTTCGTAGCCGGCTAGGCCAAGTTCGATGGAGCCAACCACGATCGTCCTGGCCCTTGCGGCCGTCGCGGGTCTGTACATGGCCTGGAACATCGGAGCCAACGACGTGGCAAACGCCATGGGCACGTCGGTCGGCTCGGGTGCGCTGACGATCCGGCGCGCGATCATCGTCGCGGCAATCTTCGAGTTTGGGGGCGCCATGCTGGTGGGTGGGACTGTCACTCAGACCATCCGCAAAGGCATCGTCGATCTCGACGCGCTCGGCGGGGATCCCATGGTGATCGCGGTTGGAATGACTTGTTGCCTGCTCGCCGCTGCGCTTTGGCTCAACATCGCGACCTACGCGGGCTGGCCGGTGTCCACGACGCACAGCATCGTCGGTGCAGTGGTTGGTTTCGGCTTGGTTGGCGGTGGCTTCAACGCGGTGAACTGGGCTGTGATGGGCAAGATCGCCGCGAGCTGGGTGGTCTCCCCGCTGTTGGGTGGGCTGCTCGGATATCTCGGCTTCGTGTTCATCAAGCGACGCATCTTGAATGTAGACCGGCCTCTGTTAGCCCTTCGCGGCTGGGGGCCTATCATGATCTTTCCCATTTTTTCGATCCTGGCGCTCAGCGTGCTGTTCAAGGGGCTCAAGCCGCTCAAGCTCGACTTGGCGCTTGGGCCCTCGCTCGGGATTGCCGCAGCGGTGGGCCTGCTTGCTAGCTTCGCGTCTGTGCCGCTGCTACGCCGGGCTACAAAGCTGGCGTCACAGGACCGGGCCGATCGCACGCATCGCGCCGAGCGGGTCTTCTTGGTGCTTCAAGTACTGACCGCCTGCTTCGTCGCCTTCGCGCACGGCAGCAACGACGTCGCGAATGCCGTTGGCCCGATGGCGGCCGTGTACGGGGCCACCTCCGGCGACCTCGCGGCCAAGGTTGCGGTGCCTCATCGAGTGCTCCTGATCGGTGCAGTGGGTATCGTCATCGGCCTCGCGACCTACGGCTACAAGATCATGGCGACGATCGGAAAGAAAATCACGGAGCTCACGCCATCACGGGGTTTCGCTGCCGAGTTCGGGGCAGCGACCACAATCGTGATGGCGAGCAAGCTAGGGCTGCCGGTGAGCACGACCCACACCCTGGTGGGCGCCGTCATCGGCGTTGGCTTCGCGCGCGGCATTGGAGCCATCAACATGAAAGTCGTGACCGGGATCGTGGCGAGCTGGTTCATCACCGTGCCGTTCACCGCCCTTTTGGCAGCCGGTCTATTCGTGATCGGCAGGCTCTGGCTGAACTAGTGGCCGCCCTCGGGCGCACGCGCTAAGCCGGGCCCATGGCTCTGTCAGTCGGCATCGTCGGCCTGCCCAATGTCGGCAAGTCGACGCTTTTCAACGCCCTTTCCGAGAAGCAGGCGGAAGCAGCGAACTACGCGTTTTGCACCATCGACCCGAATGTCGGGATCGTCCCGGTGCCCGACCCACGCTTCGACCAACTGGTCGCGCTCTACCGACCAAAGAAGGTGGTCCCGGCGAGCGTCGAATTCGTGGACATCGCGGGCCTGGTCAAGGGGGCCTCCAAGGGCGAAGGAAAGGGCAACGCCTTTTTGAGCAACATTCGGGATGCCGATGCGGTGGCGCATGTGGTTCGTTGTTTCGAGGACGAGAACATTCTGCATGTCGACAACCGCGTCGACCCGCTGGCCGACATCGAGACCATCGAAACCGAGCTGATCCTCAAGGACCTGGAGACCGTCCAAAAGCGACTCGAGAAGGCCGAACGTGCCGCGAAAGGACAGGACGCGTTCGAAATGAAGGCGCTCGAGGTCTGCAAGCGCCTCACGGCATCTCTCAACGAGGGCAAGCCCGCGACTGCAACCGAGCCCCGCGACGAGGACGAAGCCCTGGTGATCCGCGACATGTTTCTGCTCACGAACAAGCCATCGTTTTTCGTCGCGAACGTGAAAGACGAGCAGCTCGCTAACATCAGCGAGGACCGGCTCGTCGCTCAAGTCCAAAGGCTAGGCAAAGAGCGCAGGGTCCCGGTGGTGGTGATCAGCGCGGAAATCGAATCGGAGATCATGCAGCTGGCCGAAAACGAACGCGCGGAGTTCATCGAGTCGCTCGGCCTCGACGAGCCGGGTCTGCACAAGGTGATTCGAACCGGCTACACGACGCTGGACCTGATCACCTATTTCACCGCGGGCGAGCCCGAGGTCCACGCTTGGACCATCGACCGGGGCACCAAAGCACCTCAGGCCGCCGGGAAGATCCACAGCGACTTCGAGCGCGGTTTCATCCGCGCCGAGGTCATGAAGTGCAAAGATCTATTCGAGCTCGGCTCTGAGCAGGCCGTGAAAGCCGCCGGCAGGCTCGGCATCGAAGGTAAAGATTACGTGGTGCAGGATGGCGACATCATGCACTTCCGCTTCAACGTTTAGAGCTCGTCGCGATAGGCCCTGAACCCGGTGATTGGGCCGCAGTCGGTCTCGAACACCGCCACGCCGTCCTCGTCCACGCCCATCGCCTGGTTGTTGATGCCGCTGGCGCCGATCTTCAGATTCGCATCGGTGTACGCGAGGAAGTCGCACATTTCACCGTATTGGAGCCCGCGTCGCAGGGTCTCGTCGGTGTTGTTGATGAAGCCGCACTCCGACCGCAAGCGAGGCGCGCCGCGGTTGTTCATCGGAGGATCGATGATCGAACCGATCGGCTCGCCGATCTTGTTCTTGATGTCGAAGATGGTCTCCATGCTCCCGTCCTCTTGGACGAAGCTCAGATTGAAGGCGCTGCCCCACTGGTGGTAGTGGCCCAGCACGTAGTAGACGTTGTAGTCGACCGTGTCCTCGCCTAGGTGCTGTTGAAACGACTCGGTGAGGTCGCACATCATGGAGGTCCGTGACCGGGTCGGGACCCCATCGACGGCCGGCGGAATCGCGAGGTCTCCAATGGCAAAGCTGAACGGCGTGAGGCGAACCTGGACCTCGTCGGCAGGCACGGCCTCGACCTCCATCGTCATCGCGGTCTCGAGAGGACCGGCGGTGATGTTCAGAAGATGGGTGCTGCCTACAATCACGCTACGCGGAGGAATCTCGAGCGCGGAGCCTTTTGGGAACGCCTGAAGCTCGTCCAAAGCCTGGGTCGACTGAGCGAAGAAGACCCCGCCTGCCGCAGCCGCCAAGTACTCGCGAAAACCCCGGTCTCTGCAACGCCAGCTGCCCTCGAGCTGAGCGTCGGGTCCTTCTTCGGCTTCGTTCGGAGGGTACGCGGCTTCGGGGACGAAGAACCAGTTTGAGTGATGCCAGCCCCCTTCGTTCGTCTGCCGGACTTTCGTCACGTAGAGCGGCTCGTCATTTCCGAGCACCCAGCTCTGACAGACGTCCGAGGTCTCCTCACCGCGCTCGAGCATCTGCGGATCGTAGCGGTGGCTCAGGGTCGTGATGAGCGAGCCGCCTCCTCCGCCTCCACTGCCAGCGGTTCCGCCAGCGCCGGCGGTTCCGGACAAACCAGGCGTGCCGCTGTCGCCACAGCCAAGAAGTAAGAAAGTGAGAATCGTTGATAGAGCTATCGGGCGCATGGGCTTAAGGTTCCTCATCGGGGGTATTTGGGCAAGGGGACGGTCTTTTCGTTCCAAGAGGAGCAGGCGGACCAGGAAAGCCATCGGATTCCGAGCGGCTACAGAACGTTCACCTCGATCAGCATGTATTCGTTCTGCCCATGGTTATCGACGTGGAAGAGCAGTGGCGTCCCCGCCGGGTAGTCTTTGGGCGCGGTCCAAATCGCGTCCGTAAACTCGAAGTCCGTAGGAATCGTGACGCTGTAATCGAGCACCTGCGCATCGCCGATGACGAAGGCGATGTGCGCCTCGCCCGGAACCGGAGCGGTCAACCGCGAGTGGCGTGCCCGGACCTCGACTCGATCGCCGGCTCGGATGGCGCGGAGCGACGGCTGTTCGAGCGTGATCCAGTTACAGAGCGGCACCCGATCGTCTGGCATCCTGGTGTAGACCGCGAGCACCGTGAAGGTGTCGAGGCATTCCGGGACGTACGCTGCAATGCAGGTGGTTGTCGGCTCGAAGTCGACGCAGTCATCGGCGGGCCAAGGAAACTCGGGACAATCGATGGGCTCGAGCTCACACTGCGAACCCTCCGGCGGGGGGCCGAAAAACTCCTCGCCCCGGGCAGAGTCCACCCACTGCGTATTGTCGACGAGGGGGCCCGGATTGCTGCCAGCGCCGTCGCTAGTGCTGGAGCAGCTCGATAGCGCCAGTGAAAGACCGAGGGCTGCGACCGATCGGCTAAGCATCTCGCCCCCGACCATGCGCGCCCGGCGTGCTCCGGACTAGCCTTCCCGCGGGACGCTGAGCCGAACCTGGACGTCGGGCTTGACCTTGAGGGCTCCAAGCGCCGCCGTGTAGGGCTTGATCCCAAAGTCCGGCTGATGAATCGCGACCTCGGCGAGCCAGCGATCGCCCTGGGCGCGAACGCTCGTCTGGATGCTCCGCGACTTGCCGTACATCTCCAGGGTGCCTTCGACGGCGAACCCTTCGCCCCGTTCCACCACGTTGGTCGAATCGAATCGAATCTCCGGGTACTTGCGCGTCCGCAGCACGTCCTTGGTGATGTTGTCGTAGATCTTCTTCTTGTCGCCCTTGCTCAGGGTCGATGGGTCGTCGCGCCCATCGACCATCGCGCAGACAACTTGAATGCTGCTGGGGTCGAAGGTCGCCTTGATCTGCCGGGTCGTCTCGTCGAGCTCGATCGAAAAGCGCTCGACCTGCATCTTCAAGTCGTGCGCAAGCCGGGAAAGGAGCCCGTCTTTGAAGGAGAAAACCAGACATTCGGAGTTGTAGGCGTCGTACCGAGCCATCGACCGCGATGTAGCTTACGGCCGACGAAAGGGCCAGTTTGTTTACAGTACTATTACAGTCAGGGCGTCTCGACGTAGTACGAGCCGAGGAGGATGAACATCTCTTCCTCGGTGGTCACTCCGCCGCCGGCGGGACAGGCATCACAGACACCACCGTCGCCGCAGACCGCGTCGTCGCCGTCACAAGACATTCCCTGGTTGGGTCCACCAAAGCAAGAGCGATCCTCGGGCTCGCAGCCGCAGGTAAACAGACCGAGGCCGGCCTGGTTGGCGAGTGGCGCAAACTGGTCGACGAAGTCGCAGGTCTCTGCATCCGGCTTGATCGACTCTCTGCGCACCTCCGAAGGGTTGCTTTCGCCGTTGTCCCAGATCGAGCAGTAGACGAACGTGCGGTCCTCTGCGTTCGGACTGTCGAAGCGAAGGATGTCGTCGCCAGTGAAGCGCTGGTAGAGCGGGTCGGCGTAATCGAAACTGACGTAATCCGCCTCGCGATCGGGACGTATGCAGGGGTCATCGTTCGGCGCGGTCGGATCGCTGCTCGCGTCGCAAACTTCGTTCGGCGGGTACCAAACTCGAAAATCCTTGCCGAACCGATGAGTGTGGGTGCTCAAGGTCATGAGACGGCCGTACTGTGGCATCTCGAAGCTCGCGCAGGCTTCTTTGGATGAGTACGCTTCGATTCGCCCCATTCCAAAGATGTCGTCAGCGTCGAAGATCTGAGTGCGCGGATAGAGCCGTTCACCGGACGGTGCGAAGGTCAGGTTCATCCACTGCTCGACCGTAGTGTCGGATTTGGTGAGGTTGAACGCATGGCTGTCCCAGACGACGAACCCTTTGACGGGAACCATCGAAAATACGTTCGGTGGAAAGGCCTCCCGGAAGCTCGACTCCTGAGCCGTCGCCAAGTTCTGCCGAACCGACGCCTGGCCGAAGAAGCCGGCAATCGTACCCAACTCCTGCGGCGCATTGCGGTAGTTGATGCATGCGATCGTGGTCAGCGGCTCGGTCGCGCATTGGCCGCGGGGCCCGCACTCGTCGCTTCCCGGCGTGCAGGACGTGCCGGCGAAGTCCCCGCCGAGGCACTGCCAATCCTTCCAAGCCCCGCTCATCGGGTCGAGGTGATCCGGATTGAGCTCGCAGGCCGCGCCGTCTCCACAAATCGACTCGTCTCGATCGCAACCGTCGCCATCGTTTTCCCCGCCCACACAGACGCGCGGCGGGACGTAGAACTCGATGATGCTGTGGTGAGACTGCGGGTCCTGTGCGAGGAGCACTTCGTCGTAGACGAAGCAGTCCTGCTCCGGGCCGCCCTGCGCCTCGCCGCAAGGGACCTTGAACTCGGCAGGAATCTGATCGGTGTAGTCGTAGTGCGTGATGAAGCAGACCTCTCCTTCACCCTCGGCCGGAACGGTCCAGCCGCCCGAGTAGAACTGCACGCCTTCATCGGTTGCCGGGGCCGGAAGCGGTTGAATCTTGTTCGGGGCGAGGTCGCCTTCCAGCTCGCAGGACGCATACTGCCCCGAGCCGGCCACGATGCCGGTCTCCGGGGCGCCGCCGCGAATCCAAGCGCGCAAGAGAGCCAAGTCATTCTCACTCAATACGCCGTTGCCGGTCGGCATCGCACCTCCGGAGATCGGGTTCGGGAGCGCGCTCAGCTGGAAGCCCTCGGTCTTGGCAGCGACCTTCTGATAAAGGAGGCTGAGATCCTGCTCGCCGGGAAACACGCGCATGTAGTTGCCCGACGTCGCTTCGACGTTGATCAGGTTGGCGTAAGCGTTCTCGGGTCGAAGGTCGAGGCCCGCATTGGCCGCCTCACCGTGGCACGCCGAGGCGGTGCAGCCCTGCGCGTCGAAGATCTGCTGCTGTACCTGCGCGAACGTGCTCTCGGCGTCGCACTTCGCCAACGTGGCGCTCGAGCTATCGGTCCCACATGCGGAGAGGGTCGCGAGCATGATCGCTGCGAATGCGTATTGAACGGGTTTCATTAGTCACTCCAAACGGGATTAAGCCCAAGGCAGGGCCGGATTCTTCGTGATGAGCCTATCGGTGCAAGCAAAAAAGATGAGCTGTGCTCAGCATGAAGCGTGCTGAGCGTAATAATTGCGCCTTTAGGGTGATGGTTCAGCGACGAAATAGGAGCCGAGTGGGATGAACATCTCGTCGTCGGTGGTCACACCGCCGTAGAGCGGGCAGGCGTCGCAGAGGCCGCCCTCACCGCAAATCGAGTCGTCGCCGTTGCAGGCGGCGCCCTGGTTGTCGCCGCCGAGGCAGACGCGCTCCGGCGCCGTACAACCGCAGTTTGCGAGAAAGAAAGAGCAGGTCGGTGTGTTCGGCTTGGTCGACTCCCGCTTGACGTCGAGCGGATTGTCGGCGCCGTTGTCGTAGACCGCGCATGCCTTGAGCGTGCGGTCTGCCTCGGCTGCAGAGGAGTAGTCGTTCGGCGGGTCGTAGTACGTGTAGAGCGGGTCATCGTAAAGCCTACTCTCGTAGTCCGCGGAGGTCACTGGGGGGAGGCAACCATCGGTGCCCACGCAGGGCTCGTTGGGTGGCAACCAAATCCGGAACAGCTCGCCGCGCTTGTGCATGTGTGAGCTCAGCGACATGAGCTTCGCGTAACGGGGAAGCGTCCAGGTCATGCAGATCTCCCGCTTCTCAAACGGCGTCACCGCGCTCATCGCAAAGATGTTATCGGCCTCGAAGATCTGCTCCCGGATGAACACGCGCTCGGACTCCGGCGCGAAGGTCAGGTTCACCCACTGTTCGATCGAAGAGGCCTTCTTGGTGAGGTTGAACCCGTGACTGTTCCAGGAGACGAAGCCCTTGAGCGGCAAGACGGAGTAGACCCCGGACGGAGGCACATCGATCGAAGTCGACTCTTGGGCTCCTCCGAGCTGAATCACGTTGTCTTGGCCCGGGCCGCCGAGGCCGCCGCCCAAACCGAAGTCCTGCGGAGCGTACCGGTATCCGACGCAAGCGACCGAGGTGACCGCCGGGGTCGTGCACTGGCTGCGGGCGCCGCAAGCATCGGCCGCCGTCGGGTCGCAGGTTTCACCGGCCTTGTCGCCGCCTAGGCATGTCCACGGGCCCCATTCGCCACCGTTTGGGTCGGACTCCGGCGTATAGACGCTGATGATGCTGTGGTGTGACTGGCCGTCCTGAGCGAGCTCATTGCGGCGGAAGGCAAAGCACTTCCGACCTTCGCCGAACTGCTCGCAGTCGACTTGGTACTCGGGCGGCACCGAATCGGTGAAGTCGTAATACGACGCGAAGCAAACCTCGTCTTCGGCCTCGCCTTCGAGGTCCCAGCCGCCTGCGTAGAACTGCACGCCTTCCTCTGGCGGGGGAGCTGGGAGCGGATTGATTTTGTTGGGGTCCGGCTCGAAGGTGCCGTCACAACCGAGGAGCTCGAGCGTTCCGCCGACGATCGAATCCGACGGGGCGCCCGCCCTCATCCAAAGTCGCATCGCCGCGAGCTGGTCGGCACTGAGCGGCTCTTCATCGATGGGCATCGCCTGGCCGAGACTGCCAAGGTCGGTGCCTTCGGTGCCGGCCTCGAGCTTGAGGTAGAGCAGGCTGAGCCCCTGGTCGCCAGGGAAAACCCGTTCGATCGATGGGTCGATCGTGCTCGGCTGGCGGACCGAGGCATCGAACGATGCTCCCGGACGGAGGTCGAGCCCACCGAGCATCGCGTCGCCGTGACAGGTGCTGGCCGTGCAGCCCTTGGCCTCGAAGATGGTCGCTTGAATCGCGTCGTAGGTATTTGCGTAGTTGCAGTCCTTGAGCGCGGTGCCGCTGTTTGATTCAGAACCGCACGCGGCGAGGAATAGAGAACCGATGGCGGTCAGGGCAAGCAGGGCGGAGCTGGGTTTCGGCATTCGTTTCATCGTCCGGGTGGGTTTGGGGCTGGAATACAAAAGGTCAACAGACTCCTGGTCAATTGACGGAGAGAGGCGATTGGCGCAAGCGTTGTGCTTCCCAGGAGGAAGCCGCCATGCCGCTCGAAACCCTGTTCAAAGTCGCCAACTACTCGGTCATTCCATTCTGGTTGCTGCTGATTTTCGCGCCAGGCTGGTCCTGGACGCGCCGATTGGCACACGGCCCGGTCGTGCTGCTGCTGCTCACGCCGATCTACGCCTACATGCTGTTCGGTTACGGAGCGGCGCCGGAAGGCATGGAGCTTGGGTCGCTCTACGGGGTCATGGTCGGCTTTTCGGCGCCGCAGATCGTGGTCGCCGGTTGGATCCACTATCTCATCTTCGATTTATTCGTGGGCGCTTGGGAGACTCGCGACGCCCAGCGGCGCGGGGTCCCTCATCTGCTCGTCATCCCCTGCCTCATCGCGACCTTGGTGGTCGGGCCCATCGGGCTGCTGTTCTATGTGCTCGTGCGCTTCTTCAGCAAGAGAGTGCTCGAGTACGATGAGGCGGGCACCCTCTGAGGCCCCGGCGCCCTTGGGCACCGGATCAGAGTGCACAATTAGATGGGGCCAGCGCCATCCTAGGCGCCGGCCCTCGTTGATCCGGACTCCCACCAAGGGGGGGAGTTCGCCTAAGGGCTAACTCGCCCGCACCTCCGGTGCGAGTCCGATTCTAGAATTGCTGTCCATATGCGCATTCCTCCCCCGGCGATGCCGGCGCTCTTGGGTCTCTGAGCACCATGCCCAGACCACGCGGAGCGTTCCTTGGTGGTTGGACCCACGGATATCGAGGGCCAATTCACGGCCGCGAGTCTCCTTTCGGAGTTCGCACCAGTGCGGGGCAATCTACCCAACCGCCGCCTGCGATGAGTGGCATCGCAAAAAGGAGAACCCTTTTTCGGGCAACGCCACTCACATCCTTAAGATAGTCGCTACACCCGATCGCGCCAAGCCAAGAACCGACTTAGAGGAGGAATTCGTCTCCTAGCTGCAGTATCTGAAGATTTCGGCCGCGAACCTGCGCAAGCTCTCGAAGCACCCTGGCCTCGAACGTAGGCTTGATGTGATAGAGCAAGATCGGAAGCGCATCGCTTTGGGTCAGCTTATCGAGCTCGGACGAAAGCATCTCGGGGGTGAGATGCCGAGACGCCCATGCGAGGTCGGTTTCGTCGTTTGGAAACGAGACTTCCATCATCAAGGCTTGAAGATCATCGAGCGCGTTGATCTGTGTCCAAAGCTCTTCGGTCGGTCCCGTGTCTCCGCCGTAGACGATGCTCTTTCCATTCTGACGGATGATGAACGCGGAGGTGTCGACGGTGTGGTTCACCAGGACAGGGGTCACCTCGTAGCCGTCGACGTCGGATGCTTGGTTGGCCTGCACCTCGACGTAGCGTACGGTCGGCCCGCCCTTGGCGTCGATCTGCGTGAAGTCCGGCCAAATGATGTCATTGAAGAAGTGCGTCCGGAGCGCTTCGATGGTCTCGGGGATCCCGACAATCTCGAGCGTCGAACCGCCCTGCTGGCATCGGTTGTCCGCAAGCGTTGCGAGGTCGCGAACGTGGTCCATGTGGGGATGACTCACCAGGACCGAGCGAATCAGCTCCTGCTCGCGGAGCGAAAGAGAGCTCGTGATGGCGCCCGCGTCGATCGCGACGCTGTCGCCCACCATGAAGCTCGAAGTACGGTGCTTGGGTGTTTCGCCGCCATGACAGCCGAGTACGCGAAGCTGCATCAGGAGGCCCCCGAATTCCGAATGAAATCGAGAAACTCGTTGAGCCGCTGGAGGTCTTTGATCAGGACGAAGCCTCCCGCGACCTCGACGACGCCGACCCGGGTGAGTCGCCGTAGCGCGGTACGCACATCGCTCCCGTCGACGCCAATCGCGAGGGCCAGATCAGCGTCCGTGACGTCGGGCGCGGCAGAGCCGTTGGCCTGTTCGAGGATTCGCTGAAGCTCGAGGATCACGCGCGCGGTCATGTCGTCTTCGAGAAGAAGATCGATGAAGCGGTTCGCGTTCTCGATGCGTTCTGCGAGATGCCGAATCAAGCGAATGGCTACCTCGCCATTTTGGGCGACCATTTCTTCGAGCTTGGCGGCAGGAACCTTCAAGAGCTCAGCCTCTTCGAGCACCTCCGCCGTTGCCGTACGGGGGCGCCCCATGACCACGGCCATTTCTCCGAAGAAGTCCCCGGGGCCGAGTGTCGTCACGACCCGTTGCCTGCCGTGCGCCTCTTTGAGGACGCGAACCTTTCCGGCACGAATGACGTACATCGACCCGCCCGGGTCGCCCTGACGAAAGACCGTCGTGCCCCCGGAAAGACGAACGCCGAATTTATCAGTCAGAGACTGATCCGCCATGCTTCCCCCGAGATTCAATGTACCCCGCTGCGAAGTCGACCGCCAGATTGATAGGCCGTAATCTCGCGGCGGGGGATTGATGACGCTCGACTGGCAGCAAGTGCAGGAATTCGGGCCAGAGTTGAGCGTGGCGCTGGACATCCTTCTCGCGCTGGCCGCGGCGTCACACGTCATACTGAACAAGAGTGACACCCGTGCGGCGACAGCCTGGGTTGCGCTGATTTGGCTCCTGCCATTCCTAGGATCGATCCTCTACTTCTTCCTCGGCATCAACCGGATCCAGCGGCGTGCGAAGGTGCTCAAGTCGGGCGCCACCGACTACAGCGTTCCCTTGGACGAGGCGCCGCGCTCTCCGGCGGATTTGGACCGGGAGCTCGGAAGCGACCGGGCCCGCTTGATCGAGCTTGCGCGCGTCGTGACGAAAGTGACCGAGAGGCCCTTGTTGGTGGGCAATGACCTAGATCTCCTGGTCGATGGCGATGAAGCCTATCCGGCGATGATCGCCGCGATTGGCGAGGCGAAGGAATCGATTTCGCTGATGAGCTATATCTTCGAAGCCGAAGGCGTGGGAGCGGAGCTCGTCGACGCGCTCGCTGACGCATGCGCCCGCGGTGTCGAGGTCCGTGTCTTGGTCGACGACGTCGGGGTGCGTTACGCCAGGCCGCGCATCCATCGCGTGCTGAAGCAGCGAGGCGTTCCGGTTGCGAACTTCCTACCCGCCTTGCTCCCCGGGTCCATCACTCACTTCAACCTGCGCAATCACTGCAAGATCGTCGTCGTCGACGGCCGAGTGGGGTTCACCGGCGGGATGAACATTCGGCAGGACTCGGTCTTGTCGTCCGAGCCAGGCTATCCGACGAAGGACGTACACTTTCGAGTCCACGGCCCCGTGGTGGCGCAGCTTCAGGAAGCGTTTGCACGCGACTGGGTTTTCACGACGGGCGAGCGTCTGGCAGGGCGACGATGGTTTCCCGAGCTTGCGCCGGCGGGGGAGACGCTGGCGCGGGGCATCAACGACGGCCCTGACCGGGACATCGACAAGCTTCATTGGGTGTTCCTCGCAGCGGTCGGGGCTGCACGACGCTCGATTCGAATCATGACGCCTTACTTCTTGCCGGACTCAATTCTGATGAAGTCGCTTCATCTCGCGGCACAGCGCGGCGTCGAGGTCGACATCATCGTGCCCGAGGTCGGGAACCTTCCCGTCGTACGCTGGGCAATGTGGGGTAACTACCGACGGGTGCTGTACCAAGGGATTCGGCTCTGGCTCACGCCGCCACCTTTCGATCATTCGAAGTTGTTCGTCGTCGACGGTTACTGGTCGTCGATCGGCTCGGCAAATTGGGATCCGCGCAGCCTGCGTCTGAATTTCGAGTTCAATTTGGAATGCTACGACGAGGGGCTCGGGCAAAACCTCGAAGATCACGTTCGGAACCGTTTGATCGACGCGCGGCTGCTGACAATCCAGGAGCTCGACGGCCGATCTCTCTTTCGAAGGCTCCGGGACGGAACCGCACGGCTGTGGACGCCTTACCTTTGAGTGCGAGCGAGCTCGGCCATGCAGCGCGCCGTTGCCGGAGCGGCGGCGGGATCGATGGAGAGGTGCGCGCGCAGCACGGCCAGGTCTTCGGGCTCGTCGATGTCGTACCAGGGCGGGAGCATCGCGGGCTGCTGCGGAGCGTTCGCTTTGACCGTGTCAGCAAGGGCGTTTCCCGTAGACCAGCGGACCCCTTCGAAGCTCGGGCGAACGCGCCGGGTAGCCCCGATCGCGTAGTAGCCTCCGTCGTGGGCTGGGCCGAGCATGAACGCACTGCGCTCGAGGGAATCAAAGGCGGCGCCGATGAGCTCAATCGGTAGCGTGGGCATGTCGCTACCGATGATGACGACGCGTTGGTAGTCCCGGAGGCCCTCGTCGAAGGCCGCAGCGAGCCTCACGCCCAGGTCACCTGCGGGCTGAATTCGCGGCGAGGTACCAAGGCGCTTCGCCCAATCGGAGACGGTGTCGTCGGAGCCGGCAGACCAAAGTGCCAGGTGCACGCGTCCCGCGGCCCGAACGCGAGAACAGAGCGCGATGGTGTCCTCGGCAAAGGCCTGGTACAACCGCGCGGCGCCCGCGTCTCCCAAGCGCGCCGCGAGCCGAGTCTTCACCGTTCCTGACTTCGGCGGCCGAACGAAGACCGCGAGCTGCGCTAGCCCCATGCGTAGCGGCCTAGCAGCCAGATGATCTTCGCGCCCGCACCCAAGGAGCCGCGCACGGTGCCACTGACTTTCGAGACGCCGATTCGCCGCCGATAGGAGACGGGCACTTCGCAATACCGGACGCCGCGCTTTGCAGCCTTGATCTGCATCTCGACCGTCCAGCCGTAGTTGCGGTCCACCATCCCCAGGGCCTGCAAGGTCTGCCAGCGGATCGCGCGAAACGGACCGAGGTCGCTGTAGCGCACCCCGTAAAAGAGCCGGAGCGCGCGGCAGGCGATCGCGTTCCCGACACGCTGCTGTGGGCTGAGCGCGCCCCGCTCCCGGGAGCCGCGCGCACGCGAGCCGATCACCAGGTCTACATCGCCCGCGAGGATCGGCGCGACGAGGGCATCGATTTCGTCAGGGTGGTCGCTGTAGTCGCCGTCCAAAAAGACGACGATCTCCGGCGGGTCGTCCGCGAGGTGCGCAAGCGCCTTCAAACAGGCCGCTCCGTACCCACGCTCGGGCTCATGCACCAGCTGAGCCCCGTTTTCGAGCGCCCGCGCCGCCGTGCGATCGGTCGAGCCATTATTGGCAACGACGACTCGCCGAACCGGTGGGCGAGGAATGTCGCGCAGCACCCAGGGGAGCGCGGCCTCCTCGTTGAGAACCGGAATGATGACGTCGACGCTTTGCATGCAGTGAAACTACGTCGAACAAGCGGCTTCGTTATCGCAGTGCGTGGACCCGCCACGCTCCCACGCGAGCGCCTACAGCTGCTTCGAGTAGTACTCGATGACGAGGTCGATCTCGAGCGCGAAGGGCACGGAGTCGACTTTCGGGGCGCCCTTGACCGTAGCGGTCTTCTTTCCCTCATCAAACTCGATCCAATCGGGGCGCGCGAGGCGGACGTCGTCGAGCGATGCAGCGACGGTCGGCAGCTCCTGGCTGCGCTCGCGGAGGCTCACAACATCGCCTTCACGGACGCGATACGACGGAATGTCGAGACGCCGGCCGTTGACCAGGAAGTGGCCGTGGCAGACGAGTTGACGCGCAGCGGGAATCGTCGGCGCAAAGCCGGAGCGGAACACGAAGTTGTCGAGGCGACGCTCGAGAAACTCGACCAGCTTGTCACCGGACGGTTCCTTGCTGTGCACCGCTTCGTGGTAGAGCCGCCGGAACTGCCCCTCGTTGAGCCCGTAGTTGAAACGCAGCTTCTGCTTTTCGAGAAGCTGCTTCTTGAAGTCGCTGATCTTTCGGCGGCGGGCCGACTTCGGCCCGTGGACGCCCGGGGGATAGGGGCGATCCCACATGGTCTTGCGCGACAGACCGGGAAGGTCGATGCCGAGCGCGCGCATGCGCTTTACCCTGGGTCCTGTGTATCGAGACATCTATGAGGCTCCTGGCGCGAAATCCCTGGGCTTTTGCCCTGCCCGCGCGAGGCGGCCCTTATACGGCAATCTGCTGGGGAGGCAAATCGACCCGGAAACCCGCGTCGCGGGCCGGGGCGGCCGGCTAGCTTAGCGTCGAATTTCCCGGTAACCAGGCGTGATGGGGGAGCCGAGGACCATACATTTCGTGTCGCTGGGATGCGCGAAGAACCGCGTCGATACCGAGGTCATGCTCGGCGTGAGCGACCAGTCCGGCTTCGAGATCGTCGAGGACCCCGCCGAGGCCGAGGTGATCGTCATCAACACCTGCGGTTTCATCGGGCCCGCCAAAGAGGAGTCGGTCGACGCAATCCTCGAGATGAGCGCCCACAAGGCAAGCGGCAGCTGTGAGAAGCTCGTCGTGGCGGGCTGCCTGTCCCAGCGCTACCCCGACGAGCTGTCCCGCGAGCTTCCGGAGGTCGACCACTTCCTAGGCTCGAGCGACATGCTGAAATTGAAGAGCGTGCTCGGCGGGGCCAAGGAACGAATGCTGGTGGGCAACCCGGCCCAGTACACCATGCGCGCCAACGACCCGAGGGTCCTCTCCGGCCAGACCCATCGCGCCTACGTGAAGATCGCCGAGGGCTGTAACCGAGAGTGCAGCTTCTGCGCAATCCCGTCATTCCGCGGCAAGCAACGTTCGCGCACGATCGAAGATCTGGTGCGCGAGGCTGGCATCTTGGCCGCTGCAGGGGTGGTCGAGCTGAATCTGATCAGCCAAGACACGATTGCGTACGGACGCGACCTCGCCAAACGAGAGTCGCTTGACGAGCTCCTCGCGGCGCTCGCGGAGGTCGATGGTATTCGCTGGATTCGCGCTCACTACCTCTACCCGGAGAAGCTGAGCGACTCCCTCATCGAGACGATCGCCCAGCACGAGAAGGTTCTCCCCTATGTCGACATGCCGCTTCAGCACGCGTCGGATTCGGTGCTGCGCGTCATGCGGCGCGGACATGGCGGAGATCGCATGTACAAGGTGGTCGAGCGTTTGCGTCGGGCGATTCCCGATCTCGTATTTCGAACCACGTTCATCGTCGGACACCCGGGCGAAACAGAGACCGACTTCGAGGAGCTTCGGAGCTTCGTCGAATGGGCCGAGTTCGATCATGTCGGCGTGTTCCTGTATTCGCCCGAAGACGGCACCCCGAGCGGCGACATGGCCGACGCGGTGGATTCCGACGTTGCCGAAGCGCGGCGCGAGGCGCTCATGGACCTGCAGCGTCCGATCAGCCGTGAGCGCTTGGAACTGCGTGTGGGTACCGAGCTCGACGTTCTGGTCGAAGGAGTGAGCGACGAAACTGACCTGCTGCTCCAGGGACGCTGGTGGGGCCAGGCGCCCGAGGTCGACGGAAGCGTGTACTTGGCCAATGGTACGGCGCGGGCTGGCGAGATCCGGCGAGTTCTCGTGACCGACGCCGCGGACTACGACCTCATGGGCGACTTCATCGACGCTCGAGGCGGGCGCGACGCACCACCCGACGCAAAAGATCCCAGGCCACCCAAAGTTAAGCTACGAACGCTACCGTGAAGTGGACTGGGCTCGCTCTGTTGCTCGCGTCGCTCGTAGCGCTACTCGTAGCTCTAGGGGGCTGTGCGACCGCGGTGCCCGCGATGAGCGGCGGTTCGACCACGCCGAAGCACCGCACCGACCTCGCGTTGGGCGGCGCTGCCCGGGTGCCGCTCGGTGATCTGAGAGACCCGGCCGTCCTCGACCCGGGCGAATCGCAGTACCGCTACGCAGCGGACGCGGGCGGTGTGGTTCCAATGGCGTACGGGCGCTACGGAATCGCCAGGAACTGGGACCTGGGCTTGATGGTCTCCGGCTCCACCGTCAAAGCCGAGGCGCGCTACGAGCGGGTGCTGCAGGAGGGGACCACCCGATCGAGCTTGATCGTGGGCCTCGCGCCGTACGGGGGCTGGATTCCCGATCGCGATCGATCCGGCAGCGGCGGGCGCGTCGGGTTCGAGGTTCCGTTCGTCTACGGAGTCGACTTCGGAGGCATCTACGAGCTGTGGTTGGGCGCGCGCGGCAGCGGGGAGTACGTCTTTGGTGACTTCCAGGTCACAGGCTCCGAGCAAAGGGCCAGCGGAGCGGGGGTCCGACTGGGGCCCGTGATCGGCATGGCGCTCGGCGTGCGGCGAATTCACGCGCTGGTGGAGCTGACCGCCGCGTACGAATACTGGTTCATCGACCACGCGGGGGGCTCGCTCAACCGGGGCGGCTTCGTGTTGATCCCCGGCTTCGGGGTACGCCTGCGCCTCTAGCTCGACTTTGCTCGTCCCGTTGCCCCTCCGGCGGCCTTGACGCGGCGCGATCGCCGTGGCCTCGGGCGCTTGTTTTTCGGCGCGGGCTTTTCGTCATCGCTGCGGAGTAGGTTACCGACGAAGGCACCCATCAGCGCCATCATCGTGGCCATCAAGACGCCGAGCACATAGGCGCCCGTCGAGAGTTGGTAGACGTCCGCAATGCTCGAGAGGTAGACCATGGTGAGAATCGCGGCGAGGAACCCTCCGACCGGCGGTTCGAGGAAGTTCTTCCCGGGCGAGAGGTAGTTGATGGTCCCGGCCCCAATGAACCAAAGGACGATGACGATGACGATTCCAGGGAAGCCCTGCGGATCGTACGCCGAGATGATGAGAGGCAAGAGCGCCACAGCAAGCGCCGCCATGACCAGGAAAAGCCCAAAAGAGATGAATACCCAGCGAAGCTCGAACTCGTCAGGCTGATGCCGACGGGCGTACACCTCCTCTTCACTGAGCTCCGAGGCGAGCTCCGACAGGCGGGCTCCACACGAGCGACAGCGCTCTGAAACTTTGGGATTGCTCGCGCCACATACGTGGCATTCGATCTCTTCGGCAGCCATATCTCCCTCACTCGACTGGTCGCGTGTCCCCCGGCGCATTGTCTACGGCGGACCGCAGAAGCGCAACTGCCTGTACGTGCGAACAAATCGGAGCGTACTTGACGCGGGGTGCGAGGCGGCTACCTTCCCGCCCCGCCCGAAAAACCGGGCTGAAGGAGACCTGAAGTGGCCCGTTTCATCGACGAGCTCAAGCGTACGCATAGTTGTGGTGAACTGAGAGAAGAGAACATCGATCAGGAGATCGTACTCTTCGGCTGGGTGCATAACCGACGTGACCACGGCGGCTGCATCTTCATCGACCTACGCGATCGCGATGGGCTGACCCAGGTCGTCTTCGACCCAGAGACGAGCGACAAAGCGTCGTTCGAAACCGCGGACAAAGCGCGCTCGGAGTGGGTGCTCGGAATACGCGGCAGGGTTCGCGATCGGGGTGCCAAGAATGATGGCACGAGCCTTCGCAATCCGCGGCTCGCGACTGGGGCCATCGAAGTCATTGCGCTCGAAGCGACGATCTTCAACAAGGCTGAGACTCCTCCGTTTGAGATCGAAGATCAGATCACGACGGGCGAGGACAAGCGCCTCGAGTACCGCTACCTCGATCTGCGACGCCCGACGCTTCAGAAGAACCTGATGATGCGGAGCAAGCTCAATCATCAGGCCCGCAACTATTTCAACGACAACGGTTTCATCGAGGTCGAAACGCCGTTCATGGTGAAATACACGCCGGGCGGCGCACGAAACTTCTTAGTTCCGTCCCGTCTTTACGGCGGCCACTTCTATGCGCTCGCAGAAAGCCCCCAACTCTACAAGCAGCTGCTCATGTGCGCGGGCTACGACAAGTACTACCAAATCGTTCGCTGCTTTCGCGACGAGGACCTGCGCATCGACCGGCAGCCGGAGTTTACCCAGATCGACGTCGAGATGTCGTTCATCAATCAGGACGACCTGTTTAAAGTCCTCGAAGGATTGGTGTTCCGGCTCTGGAAGGAAGTCCTCGGAATCGACCTGCTCGAGCGCTACCCGAGCGGCGAATTCCCTCGGATTCCCTACGCAGAATCGATGGAGCGCTACGGCAATGACAAGCCGGACATGCGCTTTGGAATGGAGCACGTCGACCTGACCGACCTGACCGTCGAGCATGACGGCGGTGGAATCGGCATGCTCGAGCCGATCGCAAAGAAGTTCAGCGACGGCGCGTACCGACGAGACCTTCCTACCGAGATCGTGAAGGGGATGGTCGTTCCCTCTGGCCACGGCTTCTCGCGGAAGGATCTCGACGCGCTCGAAAAATTCGTGCGCCAGATGGGCGCCAAGGGTTTGGCGCGCGCCAAGGTCGACGGCGAGGGCAACTGGTTGCAGAGCCCGCTCGCCAAGATGGTCACGCCAGAGTTCCGGAAGGCCGTCAACGAGAGGGTCGGAGCAAAGGACGGGGATCTCATCTTCTTCCAATTTGGGCCGACGGCGAAGGTTCACACCGTGATGGCCAACCTTCGTCTGCATGTCGCGCGGAAGCTAGGCATGGTTCCCGAGACCGGCAGCGCGGGGACTTGGAACTTTCTTTGGGTCGTCGATCCGCCGTTGTTCGACCGCAACGAGGAAAAGAAGCGCTGGGAAGCCGCGCACCACGTCTTCACTCGCCCGCACGACGAATGCATCGACTTGCTTGAGAGCGACCCGGGCAAAGTCCTGTGTTATCGCTACGACCTCGTGCTCAACGGCTTCGAGATCGCAGGCGGCTCGATTCGCTTGCACGACCCCGAGGTCCAAAAGAAGGTTTTTCAAGTGATCGGCCTGAGCGACGAGGAGGCCCGCGAGAAATTCGGCTTCCTCCTCGACGCCCTCACCTACGGCGCCCCGCCCCACGGCGGCATTGCGTTCGGTATGGATAGGGTCGCCATGCTAGCCGCAGAGACCGAGTCGATTCGCGACGTGATCGCGTTCCCGAAGACGCAGCGAGCCAACGACCTGATGACCTCGGCGCCCTCGCGTGTCGACCCCGAGCAGCTCCTCGACCTGAAGATCAAGACACTCGAGTAGCAGACGGACCAACCATATGATCGAAGAACGGCTCGCGACGGGCGTGCTCGGGATTGGGACCCACTCGCCCCCTATTCCTTAAGACGACCCACGGCTAGGCTCGACCCAATCCCTGTGCTGCCCATCCCGAGCCGTTCTCCCATTGAATGGATATGAATACAGGGGCGCGGCGGAACACGATGCGGGGGTTCGGCGGCAGCGCGAGCCCGAAGGGAGAAGCCCGGCGCAACGCGCCGCCAAGGCGAAGCGCAGCGACCGCCGCGGCAGGGAGGACTACGGGTGGGGGTGGGCGGGCGGTGTAACCAAGCCTAACCAGGCCCCAAGCCCACCAACCACCCCCCACAACACCCGCAGCAGCACAACCCCCCGCCCAATGCGGGCACGGACGGAGCTACTTAACCCCCTTGAATAGCCATTACTTGCGCTGCGTCTGTAATCTCGGACAATGGGAGACATCATGAGAGCCGTCGTCAAGAGTTTGTTCACTGCCTTAATCGTTCTCACCACGGCCCTCCCGGCCCTGGGCGAGGACGGCGACATGAAAAATTGCTACAGCATTCGGGGCGAAGCTCGCTACGGCGCGCTTGCGTACAAGCACATCGTCATCGTGACCAATCGCTGCGACATCACGCTTCAATGCGAAGTGTGGACCGACGTCGATCCTTCGCCCCGGCAGTCGGTGAGCGTGGAGCCCCAGGGCACGGCCGAGGTTCTGGTCCGCGCGGTCTCACCAGCGCGCGCATTCAAGGCGTTCGGCGAGTGCAAAAAATAATGCGCGAGTAGCCCACGCTCAGTAGAGCGGGTTGTCTTCTCGCTTGGTGAAGAACCGTTCGAAGATCGCGTAGCCGTCGGCAACCTGGTCGAGCTCGGTGTATTCATTCGGTTGATGTGCCTGAGCCGCGGTGCCGGGACCCAGGTTGACGCCAGGCACGCCAATCGCGTCGAAGCGCGCCACATCCGTCCAGGCTTGCTTGCTACGAACCCCGTTCACGCCGCAGCGCATCAGGTGCTGGATGTAGGGATCGCTGGCGTGCGGATGACCCGCGGGCGAAAGGTCGGTCGCCTGAATCTTGCATTGGTTTCCTGCCAGCTCGCGTAGCTCCGCGAATGCTTCTTCGGCGGTACGGCCCGGAGCGAAGCGATAGTTGACGTTGAGCTCTGCCTGACCGGGAACGACGTTCCGCGGCCCGCCGCCCTGAACCACGGTCGGTGTCATCACCTCACGAAACAGGTAGCCGTCGAGCTCGACGTCGTGTGGTTCCCGCTGCTCGAGCTCGCGGATGAAATTCGCGGCTTTGTAGAGCGCGTTGTCGCCTTGCCAGGGCCGCGCGCTGTGGGCTGTTCGCCCGAGAAAGGTCAGCGTCGCGTGAATCGAGCCCATCGCGCCGAGCTGCATCTGGTTATCGCTCGGCTCGAGGCAGATCGCCAGGTTGAGGTCGTGGAGCGCGGGGTGCGTGTCGAGGATCGGTCCGAGCCGGTTTTCCTCGAACGGGCCTTCTTCCCGCTCGTAGAAGATCAGAGTGAGATCGCAGGGCAGCTCATCGAGATCGAGGCGCTCGACCAGCTCGATCATGATGGTCAAGCCGGATTTCATGTCGGCCGCGCCGGCCCCGTACAGACGGTTGCCCTCGATGCGCGGCGGCCCGTCGTGCTGGGTGCGCACCGTGTCGAGATGACCCACGAGTGCGATCCGTGGAGCGTCGTTCCGCGCTGCCGCGTGAACGATCAAGCTGTCGTGGAAACGCGTGATCGCCTCGCCGCCCAAGCTGCCGGTCAGTCGCGCTTCGACATGATCGCAGAGCTCCGCTTCCTCTCCGATGGGGCTTGGAATCCGAGTCAGCGCGAGCAGGGTGTCTGCAAGAGCATGGGCGATGTCGGTCATCGCGCCGGAGCCTAGCAGGCAGCTCGCACAGAGGCTTATCGGACCAGGTCTTCGGGGCGGTCCCAGTCCTCGAGCGCCCGGGCGACCGCCTCGCTCAGGGGCAGCGCCTCAATGTCGATCGACGCGAAGAGCTTTTGAAAGGACCTCTCACCCCGCGAAATGGCTTCCGCCAGAGGGTCGGCAAGACGGACGGCGTCGTATCGAGCGAGCATGGGCTCCCAGGGCGCATCCGGCGCCCGCCTCGGCGCGACGACGATGGCAGTGCTGACATGGTCGCGAGCCTCTGCGAGGGCTTCGGGACTGACGAAAGGCATGTCGCAAGCGATCGCGACGAGCTGTGACCGATGGGTCTTCAACGCGTGACGTAGGGCGGCGTGCAGGCCGGCGAGAGGGCCAGCGCCCGGGGGGTCGTCGTCGAGCCGGAGCACGCCCTCCGCGAGCCGTGCGTAGGGCGTTGCCTCACCGACGAGCACAGTTTTGAAACCCGCCTCGCGGCCGCGCCGAACCAGCGCTTCGAGGATCGGTTCCGAGCTGCCTGGAATCGAGAGGAGCCCTTTGGGCTCGCCCATTCGGCGCGACTTCCCCCCGACGAAGATAGCGAGGAGCGGAGGCGCCAGCATGACGGGCCTAGGCCGGAAGCCCAGCGTCGCTCGGGAGGCGCGATTCGAGCTTTTCGACGACGCGATTGAGTTGGTCTTGTTGAATCGCGCTGGTGATGAAGTTGGTCACGAAGACGGTCGCGTACGACGCGACGTCGAGAATCACCGCAATGATCGAGGTGTCTTGCGCTGGACCGAGGCCATTGCGCTCCTCGAACTCGGCGATCTGCTGTGAGATCTGGTAGTCGACCCAGATGCCGTAGATGGCGAATGTAAGAATCACGAAGAGAAAGTCGAGCCAGAAACCGTGACCGGTCGGAGTGCGTCCATCGAGCGCCTTCAGGTCTTCGTAGATGCCGTGGTACCAGAACGGTAGATAGAGCCCAAAGGTGACGACGCTCAGAACCAACACCAGCGCAGGTTCACGTCTCTGGATGGTCGGAGCTGTCATCGAAAGGTCCCTTCCCGCTCGCGCGCGGCTCTAGGTCGGCTAAGTTTCGTCCCATGGACGACGACGCCGTGCAAGTGGCAACGGTTGCCGTAATCGGTGATGTTCATCTCTTCTGGGACGACGCCGACGTCGCTTACTTCAACCGCCGCGAATACGATCTAGTGCTGTTCGTAGGCGATTTGGCGGGCTATACGCAGCTGCGAGGGCGCCGCGTGGCGCGTTTACTCCGCCAGCTTCGCGTGCCGGCGATGTGCATTCCCGGCAACCACGACGGCCTCCACGCCCTTCAACTCGGCGCGGAAATCGCACCGCGTGCGCACCGGCTTCGAAGCGCGTTTTGCCAAGGTCAGGCCGGTCGCTGTGCAAGCCTCGAGCGTACACTCGGCGACGTGGAGCTCCTCGGTTACAGCCGGCGCCGCATCGCCCCCGCCGGCGTTCCATTGAACATCGTGGTGTGTCGACCGCATTCGATCGGCGGAAGGCGCCTCGCCTGCCTTCGCTATCTCGCTAAACGCTACGGCATAGACTCGATGGATGCATCGGCCGCACGGTTGAAGCGTCTAGTCGACCGCTGCGATGACGCGCCGATCTTGTTCCTCGCGCACAACGGGCCTTCGGGTTTAGGCGACCGCGCAGACTCGATCTGGGGCTGTGACTTTCGGAAGAAAGAAGAAGACTGGGGCGACCGGGATCTCGAAGAGGCGGTGCAGTACGCCAAGAGCAGCGGCCGAACCGTGCTCGCGACCGTCGCCGGCCACATGCACCGCAAAACCAAGTCCGGAAAGCGACGCCCCGCGCAGATCACCCAAGACGGCGTCCTCTACGTCAACGCGGCCGAGGTCCCGCGGCACCGCAAGGAAAACGGCCAGAAGAAGCGGCACCATGTAAGGCTGACCCTCAGCCCCATTTCCGCAACCGCCGAAGACCGCTGGATCTAGGGGACAGGCTAGCCCCTCAGAACAGCTGTGATTCCAGATAGTTGACTGCCATGCCGCGAAAGCCCGAGCTCCGTTTGGGTTCGGGTTCGGGCCCTATCGCAACTTCATCTTCGCCCCAGCCATCTTCAGCACACGCTTGAAGTGCTTCTTCTCCACCGGCTGGACCGAGAGGCGCGAGCCCTTTTGCGTGACCCGCATGCCTTCGAGCCCCGGGTCCTCCTTGAGCGTTTGAAGTGGAATCTCTTCGGCGAACTTCTCGACGAACTCGACGTCCACCAGGGACCAGCGGGGATCGTCCTCGTCGGACTTGGGGTCGTAGTGCTTGTTCTTCTCGTCAAACTGCGTCGGGTCTGGATAGGCCGCGCAGCAGATGCGGGCGACCCCCGCCGCGCCAGGGGGCTTTGCGCTCGAGTGGTAAAAGATGACGAGGTCACCTGCTGCCATATCGCGCATGAAGTTCCGAGCCTGGTAGTTTCGTATGCCATCCCAGGGCTCGCGGCCATCGCGCTCGAGGTCGTCGATCGAATAGCTCTCGGGTTCGCTCTTCATGAGCCAGTACTTCACGCCACGCTTCGGCATCAACGCACTATGTCACAAATGCCCAACTTCGGAACACAGCTGCACTTCCAAAAAGCACGATCGGAGAACAACTCGCGGGCGTACCGGGACGCGGAAAAAAGCGCGTAGAAGTGCGGCACCGAAGCGACCCTCCGTCAGACAGCAGGCGGCAGCGCGAGCCCGAAGGGCGAAGCCCGGCGCGGACGCGCCGGCAAGGCGAAGCGCAGCGACCGCCGCGCCAGGGAGGATTACGGGTGGGGGGGGGGGGGGGGTGCAACTAAACCTGACCAGGCCTCAAGCCCACCAACCCCCCACACCACACCCGCGGTAGCGCTTAAGCCGCCCCGTCCGTTGAACCCACGCGTCGCGTTCCGCTGCGTCACGGTACGCCCGCAAGCCGTTCTCCGGTTGTGTGGTTTGTTCGGAGATTTGACGCGGTTGGGTGCGTCGGTTGATCATGGCCGGGCTTTGCGTTCCAACTGGATGAAGGGGCTTTTCGCCGGGGTTCCGCCGCTCTTGGCTTATCTGGGCACTGCGTCGGGGTTTGCGCATTGGCTCGACAGCGGCGAGTTCGTCGCGGCGGCCGCGGACTTCGGCATCTCGCACCCACCCGGCCATCCACTCGCGTCCATCGTCCTCGGCACGGCGAATTTACTTCCCATCGGCGCGCTCTCGTTTCGGGTCGCCGTGCTCTGTGCGGTTCTGCTTGCGGTTGCCGCTGTGGCCTTGTTCTTTGCATTCGAGACGAGCCTGTCGGTGAGCGATGCGATTCGACCTTCGCTGCGCTTTCCTCTTGCGCTCGCAGCAACTTGGTGGGTTGCCGGAAGCCAGGGCTGGTGGTTTCAAGCGGTGCGACCCGAGGTGTACGCCCTGCAAGCGTCGCTCCTGTGCATCGCAATGGAGCGACTGCTTCGCGTTTCCATTACGGGACAAGAAGGACCGCAGGGCGACGTCCGCCCGCTCTACCAGGCCGCCCTGGCACTCGGCCTTGCGCTCGCCAACCATCATTTCATCGCGCTGCTCGCCATCGTGCCATCGCTCTGGCTCTTGCTGGGAATCTGGAAGACTTGGGGATGGCGGCCTTTCGCATGGTCGACCGGCTTTGTGAGCGCTGGCTTGATGACCTACCTCTACCTGCCGCTGCGAGCGCTCCAAGACCCGTTCTTGAATCTCGGAGATCCATCGAGCCCCGGACGCTTCGTTTGGGTGATCAGCGCGCAGGCGTTTCAAAAGAGCATCTCACCGGAAGCCGTCTCGCCATTTGGAGAGACCCTTGCGGACGTTCTGATCGCAACGGCTCGAGACCTCCATGTCGTGACGCTCGCGGTGGCGCTGCTCGGCGCCTATTTCATGCTCCGGGTCAGCTCGTCTCGGAAATTCGGCCTTTTCTGGCTGACCCTCTGGTTGGTGTACGTGCTTGGGCGCGCGACGCTGGGCTTCGTTCGCGGCAACCCCGATGCGATTGCCTACTTCATGGTTTCATATGCATCGCTCGCGATCTTCGCGGTCTTCGCCATCGGCGTTTTGCTCTCTGCGCTCGCCGAAGCGGTGCCGGGCAAGTCGAAGCTGGCGCCCGCGCTCGGAGCGCTCCTTGCACTTGCGGCGTCGTTCCAATTCCTTCGCTCGCTCGATGGTTCGACGCTCGCGAGCTTCGCCGACACGGACGTGTTCGATGATGGGCTTCGCCGCTCGCTACCCGCACGTTCGATCGTCCTGGTCCACAACCCGCAGACGATCTTTCGCTACTGGGGCGGCGAGGCCGAGGAGCTCAATCGGCCCGACGTCACGATGATCCCGCTCCCCTTGCTCAGCTACCCAAAGCTCGTGGACCGCTATGTGAGAGACGAGCCCGAGCTGACGCCTCTTCTGCGAAGCTACGTTCTCGACGGCACGCTAAGTGCGCCGGAGCTCCAAAGCCTTGCCGCGCTTCGCCCGGTCTACGTAGAGATGGACGTGAGAGTGACCCAAGAGCTGATGGACCTGCTCGTCCCCGAGCACTTGTACCATCGCGTGCTGACGGCCGACACGACCGAGACCGACGAGGCACGAGCCATGCATGAGCACGCTGCGTTTTGGGGAGACGTCTACCAACGGATCGGCCATCCGATCGACTCGCACACCGAGGTCCAGCTGATCTGGCGCCATTACACCGATTCCCTCTATTTTGCATCCATCGGCGACACGAACGCTGCGCTTCGAACCGTCAGCGCCGGCCTGGCGCTCAATCCCCACCCGAGGGAGCTGCGGATGCTGCAAGAGGCGTTGAAGAACGCTTCGGCCGGCGAGCGGATCGACGTCACACCGTTTACGATTCGCTGAGCGAGCAGCTCAGCGGGCTTTGCGCTCGGCCCGGCGCGCGCGACGGTAGACCTCGTAGAGGCTCTGGCGGACTTGCGAGGGCACGCTCTTGCGAAGGTCGATCTTCCAGGCTCGATCCTGTTTGACGAGAACGATCGGTGTCAGCTCGGCCGATGCCGAGGCGGCTCGGACCTTCGCGGTGTTGCCTTCGAGCTCGATCTCGAGCTCGTCTTTGCCCGCGACGAGCTGCCCGAAGACAAAACCTCCCAAGGCGTGATCGTGCTCTCCTTGCCAGTCGGAGAAGCAGATTCGAAAGAGCTTCGAATCGAGGAGCTCGAATCGCTCGTGCGCTTGAAGTCGGCGGCGGGCTTCGTCTTGCCGCATGTCTTGCACACCGTACGCGCGGAAGAGCGAGTCGATGGTGGCGCTCGGTGACTCGAAACCGGTAGGCGTTGGCTCGCTCTTGCAGGAGGCGATTAGCAGGACGGCGAGGGCGGCGAGAGTCAGGGGGCGCACCCGACCCATATTGCCTCGTTTTCGGTCTCTGTCGAACTATTGACGGGCCCTTTGCAGTGCTTAACTTAGGCCGAAATGCGACTCGATAGACTCACCACGAAGACACGCGAGGCCCTGGTTGCCGCACAGCAGAATGCGGGCGATCGAGGCAATCCAGAAGTGTACCCGGAGCATCTGCTGCTCGAGCTTCTAGCCCAGGCCGGCGGCCTGGCGCCTGCCATTCTCGAAAAGGCCGGGGCTGATCTTCAAGGTCTGATCCGCGCGCAAGGCGCAGTCCTCGACCGCATGCCGAAGGTCGCGGGCGGTGCGGAGCCCGGCATTGCGTCACGCCTGCGCGACCTTCTAAACAACGCTTGGAAAGAAACCGAAGCCCTCAAAGACGAGTACACATCGGCGGAGCATGTCCTCCTTGCTGCGTACAGCGACGGACAGCTGAAGAAGGCACTCGTCGCGCAGGGCGTCGACCGCGCAACGCTGCTCAAGGCGGTGCAAGAGGTCCGAGGCAGTCAACGCGTGACCGACCCCGATCCGGAGGGCAAGTTCCAGGCGCTCGAAAAGTACACGCGCGACCTGACCGAAGCGGCGCGCCAGGGGAAGACCGACCCGGTGATCGGCCGTGACGAAGAAATCCGCCGGGTCATGCAGGTTCTCTCGCGCCGCACTAAGAACAACCCCGTGCTCATCGGTGAGCCCGGTGTCGGGAAGACCGCGATTGCGGAGGGCATCGCACACCGGATCATCCAGGGCGACGTGCCCGAAGGCCTGAAAGACAAGAAGTTCCTAGCGCTCGACCTGGGCGCGCTGGTGGCCGGTTCGAAGTACCGCGGCGAGTTCGAAGAGCGGCTGAAGGCGGTTCTCAAAGAGATCGAGGACGCCAAAGGAGCGGTGATTCTCTTCATCGACGAGCTGCACACCCTCGTCGGCGCTGGCGCGGCCGAAGGCTCGATGGACGCGAGCAACATGCTCAAGCCGGCCCTGGCACGCGGAGAGCTGCGCTGCATAGGCGCAACGACACTGGACGAGTATCGAAAGCGCATCGAAAAGGACGCTGCGCTCGCGCGGCGTTTCCAGCCTGTGTTTGCCGGCGAGCCCTCGGTGCCCGACACGATCGGGATCCTGCGGGGGCTCAAGGAGCGCTACGAAATTCACCACGGCATCCGTATTCAAGATTCGGCGATCGTAGCTGCGGCTACGCTGAGTGAGCGGTACATCACAGATCGTTTTCTGCCGGACAAGGCGATCGATCTCGTCGACGAGGCCGCCTCGAGACTGAAGATGGAGATCGACTCCCTGCCTGCGCCGATCGACACGGTCGAGCGCAAGCTGACTCAGCTCGAGATCGAGCGAGAAGCACTCAGAAAAGAGAAGGACGACGCGAGCAAGAAGCGTCTGGAGGACCTCGAGCTAGAGCTTTCGGAGCTTCGAGAGCAGCGCGACACCATGCGCGCCCAGTGGCTCCGCGAAAGAGAGTTGATCACCGAGATCCGCGAGAAAAAGGAGCTGGTCGAAACCCTTCGCCTCGACCTCGAACGCGCAGAGCGCACCACCGACTACGAGGAGGCAGCGCGCCTGCAATACGGCGAAATCCCCGCTGCCGAATCGGCGGTCACTCAGGCGCAGCAGAAGCTCGCCGAGGTGCAGACGAGCGCCTCTTTCCTGAAGGAAGAGGTGACGGACGAGGACATTGCCGAGGTCGTTTCCAAGTGGACCGGCATCCCCGTGAGCAAGATGCTCGAAGGTGAGAAGGACAAGCTTCTTCGAATGGAAGATCGTCTCCGCGAGCGCGTGATCGGTCAAGATGAGGCTGTCGTTGCTGTGTCCAACGCGGTCAGGCGCTCCCGCGCTGGCTTGAGCGAGCCGAACCGGCCCATTGGTTCGTTTCTGTTTCTCGGGCCGACTGGAGTCGGCAAGACCGAGCTCGCGCGTGCGCTTGCGGACTTCCTGTTCGACGACGACAAGGCGATGATCCGGCTCGACATGAGCGAGTACATGGAGAAGCACGCGGTCGCTCGCCTCATCGGCGCACCTCCTGGGTACGTCGGCTACGAAGAGGGCGGGCAGTTGACGGAGCCAGTGCGACGACGTCCGTACGCCGTACTCCTCTTCGATGAAGTCGAAAAGGCGCATCCCGATGTCTGGAATGTTCTTTTGCAGGTCTTGGACGACGGTCGTTTGACCGATGGCCAAGGGCGCACGGTCGACTTCAAAAACGTCGTGATTATTCTCACGTCGAACGTCGGCTCACATCACATCATGGCTCTCGACGACGAGGAGGCGATGCGCGAGGCGGTCACCGAAGACCTGCGCGACGCGTTTCGACCCGAGTTCCTCAACCGACTCGACGAGACGATCATCTTCCACCGGCTCGACCGCGCACAGCTGCGAAGCATCGTCGACGTGCAGCTCCGGATTTTCGAGAAGCGTCTGGCCGCGCGTGACATGCAGCTCGACGTGACCGACGATGCCAAGGGCTTCCTGGCGAACGTGGGTTACGATCCGACCTACGGCGCCCGTCCCCTCAAGCGCGCGATCCAGCGCTACCTCGAGAATGGCCTGGCCGAGGACATCCTGGCGGGGCGATTCGGCGCGGGCGACACGATTCGGGTCGATGCGGGCGATGGAAAGCTCGTTTTCGAAACGGCGAATTCCGCGGGCGGGGCCGAAACGAGCCTCAGAGCCGAATAAGGGCGTGCTTACGAGCATTTACGAGGCCTGCCCCTGGAAAAACCGGGCTGCCTTGCGCCACCGTGTACACTGTGTAAGCCTCCGGCGCTCTTAGAAGGAGCAGAAGCGTTAATGGTCGAAACCGTACAGTGCAAGCCTATCGAAGTTCACGTTGGTGAACGTGGACTCGAGCGTGCGGTCAAGCACCTCAAGCGCAAGATGGCGACCGAGGGCATCCTCCGGGAGCTCAAGCGCCGCCGTCATTACATGAAGCCTTCGATTAAGAAACGGAAGAAGGCCGCAGAGGCTGCGCGCCGCCGTCGGAAGCGCGTTCGTCAAGTCAACGAACGCCCGTTCTGAAACGAAGCCTTCGGAGTTACTCTGTAAGCTTTTCGCTTTCTGGCTCGAAACGTTGACCCGGGCTCCACGCATGAAAGCGGTCGGTTTGGGCCTCGAGGAACCGCGCGAGGCGGTGGAAGTCGCTTCCATTCGGGATGAAGCGTACCTCGGTCCGCAGGGTCTGCGCGTTGATCAGCTTCGAGAACTCGATGTAGCGCAGGTCCAGTTGGCCGCTGACGCTCACCATGTGGCCATCGAGCCGTTCTTCGACCAAGGCACGGTAGGCGCCGATGCCGAGCTGGCTCGCGAGCATGACGTCGAATGCATGCGGCGGCGCACATCGCGACTCGTAGCCGAGTTGGATATGCCGAACCTTCTTGCGCCTGCCGGTGCGTTCCTCGTAGCGGACTTGGACACGATCGCAGACTACTTTGGCCAAGTCGAAGGCGGCCAATCGAATGTGACCATGCTCGTCACGGGGCAATCCGGCCGAGGCGTTTTGCGGTAGGAGCTCGGCGAGGCCTTCGGCCAGAACCACCGTTCCGTAATACTGATCGCGGCGTTCGCGCTCGAGCATCATATCGATGATGCGGTCGACCAGGGCGGTGATCGAAAGCCGAAGCTCCACCGTTTGCTCGCCAGTGACCGGGTCAACGCGGGCCTCTTCGATCGCCAAGTCGCCCTGCACGTCTTCGGTCGATACGACCATGCTGGCTTCACCGGCGATCGCGACGCCGTAAGATAGCCAGCCGGCTTTGCGGCCCATGGTTTCGACCATGAAGTAGCTGCTCGTCGCGACGCAGTCGGCGCGGAGATTCAAGAGCTCTTTGGCCATGACGTCCACCGCCGTGAAAAAACCAAAAGTGAAGTCGATGCCGCGATAGTCGTTGTCGATGGTCTTCGGCAAGTGGACGATGCGAATGCGATTCTCTTCGGCAACGTGATGCCGCTGATACTCGTAGAGATAGTTCGCCGTTTTGAGCGTATCATCGCCGCCGATCGAGATCAGCGCATCGACGCCAAGGTCGGCCAGCGCATGGTGAATCCTTGCAAGTCGCCGGGTCTTTTGTGGGTCGAAGAGGTCCGAGGGAGCTTCGATCGCAGCCCCGGGATTGACGCGCGCCGTGCCGATGATGATGCCCCGGGTGTTGCGGATGCCACGAATGTCGGCGGGCGCGAGCGGGCGGTAGTGCTCCAGGGGGACCATGGGATGGCTGACCGGGTCGTAGTCCTGGAGATTGGTATACCCGTGAAACACGCCGAGCACATCGATGCCGGCCTCCAAGAATGACGTCGTGGCAGCAGCGATGACCGCGTTGGCCGCCGGGGCGGGGCCTCCCGAAAAAACGATCGCAACTCGATTCACTCTCTTGGCCACGCCGAACTCTAGGCTTTGGCGCGCCGGATTGCCATCCTTGCCGGCAGGCGCTCTACTCGGTCCGAGCGAGATGGCCATCGACCCCGAGAGCTTGGGCTACGAAGCCCCACCCATCGAATTCAATTATGGCTGGCGCGACACGGTGATCTACGCGCTCGGCGTTGGGGCGTCGGCCGACGATGAGCTGGATTATCTCTACGAAGGCCGGGGGCCCAAAGTGCTCCCCACGTTTGGTACGATTCCGACCTTTGCGGTGTTCGATGCCCTGGTCGATCGGCTTGGCTGCGACCGGAGCGGCATGGTGCATCACAGCCAGCAAATGGAAATCTTCGCGCCGCTCCGCCCGAGCGGCCGGCTCCGCGTGATCGGCCGCGTGTCGGGCCTGTATGACCTGAAGCGATTGGCGATGTCGGTCTTTGCGATCGAAGCGTTCGATGAAAACGATGCGCTGATCATCCGAGGCGAGGTGACGCTGGTCCTGCGAAACGACGGCGGCTTTGGCGGCGCACGGCCCCCGAAGACCGAACGCGTCGCGCTGCCGGATCGAAAGCCGGACTTCGAAACCAACGAGAAAGTCGCGCCAACGCAGGCGCTGCTCTACCGCTTGAACGGTGACTACAACCCGCTTCACGCCGACCCGCAGTTCGCCTCCGGCGTCGGTTTCGAAAAGCCGATTCTGCATGGGCTCTGCACCTATGGGTACGCCGGCCGCGCTCTTGTTCGCGGTGCCTGCGCCGGAGATCCAAACAAGCTCGCGACGTTTCGTGGGCAGTTCAGCAACCCGGTATTCCCGGGCGAGACGCTCATCGTCCGCAGCTGGGACGAAGCAGGGCGCGTGGTGCTGGGCGTCAGCACCGCGGAACGTCCCGCCCAGCTCTGTTTGAGCAACGCCTACGCAGTCCTGCGCTGAAAAAGCACGGACGTTTTTCTTCTTGCCGAACGGTGAATCCAAACACAGGGTTCCTTGGTGGCGCGTATTTCGTTTCAACCCTGCTTGCCGATGCTCCTGCTCTGGGCAGCCGGCTGCACGGCTACGGCCCCCGCCGCAACCGAGGCGCCTCCGCCACCGGTACACGCGGCGACGATCGAGGCCCAGAAGGTGACTCCCACCTCGGTCGCAACCGCCGAAATTCTTGCAAACCGGCATTCAAACATCCGCTCGGAAACCGCGGGCCGAGTCGTCGAGGTTCTCGTCGAAGCCGGTGAGCGGGTCGAAGAGGGTCAGGTTCTGCTCCGCCTCGATGTCGGTCGGCCGGCTTCCGCTGCACAGGCGGCGAACGCAGCGGTCGAGCAAAGCGAGGCACGACTGACGCAGGCAGCGCGCGAGCTCGAGCGGACCAAGAAACTCGTTCGAACCGGAGGCCTGCCCGAGCAGCGCCTCGACGACGCCAAGGATGCGGTCCGTCTCGCTTCCGCCTCGCGTGATGCTGCACGCGCCGAGGCACGACTCGCTCGGCGGGGCGTCACCGATGCTGTGGTCCGCGCTCCGTTCGGCGGGACGGTGGTCGATCGAATGGTCGAGCTCGGTGAGTACTTAGCGCCCGGGAGCCCAATGCTCAGCCTGGCCGACACGAGCCTGTTGAAGGCCCGCGTTTTGCTCGACCCGCGGGAAGCGATCGACGTGACCGTGGGCTCGCACGCGACCATCTCCGTCTACGCACGCCCAGGCGAGGTCTTCACGGGGAAGGTGGTGCGGGTCGGCGAAGTCATCGATCCACGAACGCGCCGGCTTCCAGTCGAAATCGAGCTCGACGACCACGGCGGGCGGCTGCGGCCCGGCCTGGTTGCCAAGTTCGAGGTCGTCACCGGCGAGCCGAAATTCGAGATCCGAGTGCCCCTAGACGGGGTTTTCGAGCGTTTTGGCAGCCAGCACCTGTACGTCATCGAGGACGGGATCGCACGGCGCCGCGCCATCGAGCTCGGCTCGGTCGGTGCGGGTTTCGCCCAAATCGTACGGGGCATCGAGCCCGGCGAGACCGTCGTCATCAAGGGCGTGACCCGGGTCGTGGACGGCTCCAAAGTCCAGGTGGTGCCGCTCGACGCGTCGAGCCTCTCGTCCGCCGAACGAGCCCAGGAGCCATGAGCATCCCCTCGTTTGCAGTTCGTCAGCCCGTGCTCGTCAATCTCGTGGCGATCTCGGCAGTAGTGGTCGGGGCGATGGTGATGAGCGTGATGCACCGCGAGTCGCTGCCGACGCTGCCAACCGGCTGGGGAAATATCACGACCGTCTACGTGGGCGCCTCGCCCGAAGAAATCGAACAGCTGGTCACGATCCCTATCGAAAACGCGGTCGGCGACGTCGACAAGGTCGAAGAGATCTGGGGCGTGTCCAAGGAAGGCGTTTCGTATGT
Organism: Myxococcales bacterium; assembly: GCA_029862185.1. Classification (GTDB taxonomy): domain Bacteria; phylum Myxococcota_A; class Polyangia; order Polyangiales; family Houyiibacteriaceae; genus SG8-38. Next base: position 42,294 of record JAOTXX010000007.1, on the reverse strand, counting down.
CAGCTTCCATTTGGACGACGACGTCGAGGACATCACGAGCGCGATCATGGAGGTCTCGAACGAGATCAACCGCCTCGATGATTTGCCGATCGACGCGGAGCGCCCCGTCGTGCGCGAATTCAAAGTCGACTTCCCGACGATCGCGGTTGCGATTCGAGGTGAGGTCCCGGAAGTCGTCCTGCGCCAAGTCGGCAAAGACATGGCGGAACGAATCGAACGTCTATCCGGGGTGTCGGGCATCTGGCGCAACGGCATTCGAGACCGCGAATTCCGGGTCGATGTCGATCCGGACCGACTCGCCGCGTATCAGCTTCCACTCACCGCGGTGAGCGATGCGCTTCGCTTCAGAGCTGCCAACGTGCCGGCCGGGACGACCAAGGGTCAGGGCGATGCCCGGCTCGTGCGCGGAATGACGCGCGTCGATGATGTCAACGAGCTTTCCCGTGTGGTGATCCGACCCGACCAGGCCGGTGGCTCGGTGCGCGTTGGCGACGTCGCGGAAGTCTCAGACACTTTTGCGGCCGGCAAGTACAGCGGGCGTGTGAATGGCGAGCCTGCAATCGTGCTCACGGTTCGCAAAGAAGAGCAGGCGGACAGCGTTCAGATCAGCGAGGACGTGCGTGCACTAGTCGCGCGCATGAGCCCGACGCTGCCGCCAGGCGTCAAGATCGACTTGTTTGGCGACGCTGCCGCAGAGGTGGAGCACTCCCTCGGCACGCTTTACACGAACGCCGCGGTGGGGCTCTTGCTCGTGCTGCTTCTGCTCTGGGTGGCCGTCGGCGCACGCAACGCCACGATGGCTGGCGTTGGGCTTCCGGTCGCGTTAGCCGGGGCGATCATCGCGATGCACATGATGGGCATCACGATCAACATGATGTCGCTGATGGCCTTGATCCTGTGCCTCGGCGTGGTGGTCGACGACGCGATCATCATCATCGAGAACATCTACCGGCACATGGAAGAGGGGATGCCGAGGCGGAAGGCCGCCGTCGTCGGCACCCAAGAAGTCTTCTGGCCGGTGGTCGCATCCACGCTCACCAGCTGGGCCGCGTTCTTGCCCCTTCTCATGATGGAGGGCGTCCTCGGCGATGCGTTTTCCATCATCCCAAAGGTCGTCGTCGCCTCGCTCGCAGCATCGCTCATCGAAGCCATGTTCATCCTGCCGAGCCACATGGCCGATTTCGGAAAGCTTTCGCATCGAAAGAACGCCGAGTCCGGGCCCCCGAAGACCCGTTTGCAACGCGCCGGCGCTCGCGTTCTGGTCGCCTACGAACGAATTCTCCGCTGGTCCCTTCAGCATCGGGCGAGCGTCATCTTCGGCGCCTACGCCGTCTGTGCGTTGATGGTCGCCATCGCGTTCAGCGTGAAGGAGGTGATCCTCTTGACCGAAGGCGATCCGAACATGTTCGACGTTCGGATTCACATGCCGACCGACGCATCGAAAGAGGAAACCGAGTCGCTTCTCGCCGAGCTCGACGCACGCATCATGGCGCTCGACAATCCAGACGTCGAAGCCACCGTCGCCGTTCGCGGCATGACTCGCACCGACATGGGCTTCAGCTCGGGCGACCATCTTGGTATGGTGACGGTCTTCGTCGTTCCGATCACCGCGCGCAGCAGCCTCCATGCCGGTCGCGATCTGGTAGCGCAGGTGAGCGCGCTCTACGACGACGTCGTGGGGCCGGCACGCCTCGAGATCGTCGAGGTGAGAGCCGGGCCGCCGAGGGGCGCTCCGGTCGCTGTCCGTATTCGGGGGGAAGACTACGAACGCCTGGTTGAGCTGGCCGAGCAGGTGCTCGCCGAGGTTCGCCTCACGCCGGGCACGCGCAACGCAAGCCACGACTACGAGCTCGGCAAGCAGGAGCTCCAAATCAAAGTCGACGAGCAGCGCGCGGCGCTTCATGGCCTCACGCCGGAGATGGTCAGCGGATGGCTGCGCAGCGCGTTCGGAGCGACTCCCGCATCGACACTTCGTGAAGGCGACGACGAAATCGATATCGTCGTCCAACTGCGAGAAGACGTGCAGGAGGACCCTGCACGCATCGCCTCCCTGCAGCTGATCGCGCCTACCGGCGATGAAGTGGCCATTCGCGAAATCGCAGAAGTCTCACATGGCCGGGGCCCGGGCGTGATTCGCCGCTACCAGCAGAAGCGGGTCGTGAGCGTTCTTTCCGGAATCGACGAGGACGCAACCAACAGCGGAGAGGTCAACTCGAGGCTGCAAAAGAAGTTGGCACCGCTCGAAGCAGCCAACCCCGACATTCGGTTCGAGTACGGCGGCCAGTTCGAGGAGACGCAGGAATCTGTGGACTCGCTCTTCCGAGCGTTCATCGTCGCGATGTTGCTGATCTACACGATCCTGGCGACCCAGTTTCAGAGCTTCTCCCAGCCGCTCGTCGTGATGGCCGCCATTCCACTGTCGTTCATCGGCGTGGCCGGAGGCTTCTTGCTCAGCCCCAACGCAATTGGCCTGATCGCACTGGTTGGTCTGGTTGGGCTCACGGGAATCGTCGTCAACGATTCGCTCGTTCTGGTCGATTTCATCAACAAACGGAGGGGTCGCGGCCTGGCGCTCGACGAGGCGATCGTCGAGTCAGGAAAGCTGCGCCTTCGGCCGATCTTCCTGACCAGCATCACCACGATTGCAGGGTTGTTTCCTCTGTCGCTGGCGACCGAGAGCCTTCCTCACTTGGCGCCCATGGCCCAGGTGATCGTCTACGGCCTGACCTTCTCGACACTGCTTACGCTATTGGTGGTTCCCTGTCTGTACCGGCTCGACGTCGACCTCGCCCGGCGACTCTCGCGGCGGTTCGCACCGCTGACCCGCTGGGCTACGGACCCGGGCGCCGCGGCCGCAGACGAACCCGTCGATACGACAGCAGAATAGCCAGTGCCGGCCCATGGCAAGCAGCCCGGGGAGCTGCTAGGCGCAGATCATGGCCAAGCGTTTCGAAAACAAAGTCGTTTGGATCACCGGCGGAGGCAGCGGGATCGGCCGTGCGCTCGCGTTGGCGTTCGCGAAGGAAGGCGCGGCGGTGGCAGTCTCCGGCAGGCGCGAAGAGCGGCTTCAAGAAGTGGTAAAGGAGCTGGAATCACAGGGAGCCAAAGGGCTGGCCGTCCGATGTGACGTCGCAGACGAGGCTTCGGTCGCTGAAGCGGTTCAAAAGGTCGTGCGAGGTCTGGGAGGCCTCGATGTCGCGGTTGCCAACGCCGGTTTTTCGGTCGCGGGTCGGATCGAAAAGCTCTCCGCGGCCGACTGGAGGCGCCAACTCGATGTCAATGTCATCGGCGCAGCGATGACGGCGCGCTACGCGATCCCACACCTGCGCGAACGCGAGGGTCGCCTTGCGCTGATCGGCAGCGTGACCGCGATGATGAGCACGCCTGGAGTTGGCGCCTACTCGGCATCGAAGTATGCGGTGCGTGCCATCGGACAGGTGCTCGCCATCGAGCTTCATGGAAGCGGCGTCAGCTGCACGACGATTCATCCAGGCTACATCGAAAGCGAGATCGCTCAAGTCGACAACCAGGGGAGGTTCGACGGGGCCCGCGAAGACCGACGCCCAAAGAATCTGATGTGGCCCGCGGATCGCGCCGCGCGCGTGATGGTCGACGCCATTGCGAAACGCAAACGTGAGTACACCTTCACCGTGCATGGTAAGGCCGCGGCGTTTGCCGGCCGCCACATGCCCGGTGTCCTGCACTTCGGCTTTACTCGAGCCAAGCAGTAGTCGCCGTAGCCGCTACTGCACGACGAAGCGAAACATGAAGAGCAGGTAGGTCTCTTTGCGTGCCCCGATGTCCTGCCGGAGCGCCATTTCCGCGCCGACTTTGCCTTTGTTGAAGCCCGCACCGGCGGTGATCTGGTTGAGGTTGCGGCCCTGATCCCGGCGGTAGCCAAGCCGAAGCGGCACCATTTCGCCAGCGATGTAGCTCACGCCTGCTCCTGCGATCAACTTGTTCTTCTCGAAGGTCGTGAAATCGATGAGGACGTCCCCGCCGATCGTGAAGGACTCGATCGGAGTGAGCGCGACGCTGCCGCCGGCCATCTGCGGCGCGAGCGAGGAGTAGGTCTTGATGAGGTTGTACCCGAGACCTGCGAGCTTGAGCCAAGGGATGGGCGTGATCGTCATCGACGCGTCGAGTGTGATTCCGTCGAACGAAGGCCCGAGCCGCTGCCCTTCGAAGCGGCTCGACTTCATCCGACCCCATCGAAAGCCGAGGCCGATGCCGAGCTGGGGAATGGCTTGAATCCCGATGCCGGACCGCCAATCCCATCCGTCATAGCGCCGGCGGTCGCCGCTGAAGATGCCTCGGAAGCTCGTGCCCAAGGCGATCTTCTTGCTGGTGGTCGAGTCGGTGACCGAGCTGCCGATCGTCCAGTACGTTCCGCCATTGCTCTTGCTGCCTGGGATGATCTGGCTGAACGCCTCGACGTGATAGGTGCTGACCGCAGCCATGTTCGACGTGTTGTACGCCAACGCGGAGATCGCCGTGGCCCCTGCGCGTACGCCCGCACCCATCGCCAAGCCGTAGGTGGTTTCGAGCGTGTCCTCGGTAGGAACGAGCACAGGATCGCCGCGGCCACCGGCACCCGAAGGTGCCTGGATCTGGGCCAGCGCGGGTGTCGCCGGACACAAGGCGGACAGGAGACCAACGATCACCGTCGCCCACAAAGCTTGTATTCCCCCCATGGGTCGTACTCCCGCGGAAGCTAACAGCGATGGATCACCCTTCCAAATTGTCGACTCCGGCGCGACCAAGAGCTCAACGCGCACGTGGCCGGCATTGTTCCCGCGCAGCATTGCGAGCGAAAAGAAGTGGCTCTAAGTGCACAGGATGCTCGATACGATACTGGACAAATCCGTTGTCGGTTACACGGCGCTCGGGTTCCGCTTGCGGCCCCAGCCGCGAAATGAGGAGGATTTGACGGGAAGGTCCGCCGTCGTCACTGGCGCCACGTCGGGACTGGGCCGCCAAACGGCATCGGAGCTTGCCCGCCTCGGGGCGAGTGTGGTGCTGGTTGGCAGGAACCCCGAGAAGACCGAGGCCGTCGTCGCGCGAATTCGCAGCGAAACCGGCAATTCCAAGCTTCGCTCGGAAATCGCGGATTTGAGCCAAATGGAGCAGGTCCGTGCACTCGCCAGCCGGATCGAAGCGCCCGTTCACATCCTCGTCAACAATGCCGGGGTGCTCCTGCCGGAGCGGTCCGAGACCTGCGACGGCTTCGAAACCAGCTTCGCCACCAATCTATTGAGTCACTTCCTCTTGACCAACCTGCTCATCGACAAGCTCGAGGCGCCAGCGCGGATCGTCAATGTGTCGTCGGGTGGCATGTACGCCCAGCGGATTCGCGTCGATGACCTACAGATGAAGACAGGTCGATACGACGGCGCGGTGGCCTACGCGCGTGCGAAGCGAGGGCAGGTCATCTTGACGGAGCTTTGGGCGGACGCCCTGCGAGAGCGCGGGGTCGTCGTTCACTCGATGCACCCCGGCTGGGCCGACACCCCCGGTGTTTCCGACTCCTTGCCGCGATTCTACAAGCTCACGAAGCCGCTGCTGCGCACGCCGGCACAGGGCGCGGACACAATCGTTTGGCTGTGTGCGTCTGACGAAGCCGGGCAGTCCACAGGCCAGTTCTGGCACGATCGAAGGCCACGACCGACACATCGGTTCCGAGGGACGAAGGAAACGCCAGCGGAGCGAGAATCGCTTTGGACGCGGCTGACCGAGCTTAGCGGTTGGTCCGGCACCTTGTCCGGCCTCGAAAAAGCCAGCTAGCGTGCGGGCATGGTGAAACCGGCAAAGCGCGTTCCGATCCGGCGGCGCGTGGTCACCACGTCGATCTACGCGCTGTCGTGGCTCTTGCTCACCTTGCTGAGCCCGCTCTGGGTCGTGGCTGCGCTCCTCGTCGGTCTCGCCCGCGGTCGCTCGTTCATCGTTTTGAGGCTCTTGCTCTTTGCCTGGTTCTACTTGGGCTTGGAGCTGATAGCGCTAGTGTTCGTCGCGTGGACCTTTTCGATGCGGGCAGGCGGCGAGCCGCGACTGCGTCGTCTTTACCGACTCCAACTTTGGTGGGCGAACTTGACATGGAGCGTTGCCGCGAAGGCGCTACGTCTTCGAATTGTCGTCAAAGGTGCCGACTGCTCGATGCCCGGGCCCACGATTCTGCTGGTTCGCCATGCGAGCATTCTCGATACGCTCCTGCCGAGCGTCTACGTTCAGCGGCCCCATGACTACCGGCTTCGCTATGTCCTCAAGCAGGAGCTCTTGTTCGATCCGTGCATCGACATCGTCGGCCACGCCTTGCCCAACTACTTCGTAGACCGGACGGGCGACGTCGAACGCGAGCTCGAAGGGATTCGGGCGCTGGTCCAAAATCTCGGAACGGACGGCGTGCTGATCTTCCCCGAAGGAACGCGTTTTTCCCCCAAAAAGCGTGAAAAAGCACTTCGCGAGCTCGAAGCGGAGGCTTCACCGCTCTTGGCTGCGGCACGGAGGCTCACTCATGTGCTTCCACCGAAGCCGGCCGGTGTGCTGACCGTTTTCGAAGAGCTCCCTTCAGTCGACTGCGTCTTCCTCGCTCACACCGGACTCGAAGCGTTTGCGAAAATCAAAGACCTCTTGAGCGGCGAAGTCGTGGGATCGACAGTGCACGTGCACTTGTGGCGTGTAAACGCAAACGACATTCCAAAAGAGCCCGATGAACGGCTGCGCTGGCTCTACGCTCAGTGGGAAAAGGTGAACGCGTTCGTACGAAACCCATCGGAAACATCGTGAGTAGGCAGTGGATATCTTGTGGAAGAGAGCGACGAGTCGCGTGGTTCGCAAGTGATCTCGGTTGTTGAAAGATGCGCAGCGTTGTGGATGAAATGAGCTTCGAGGCGCGTCGCATGTTGCGCAAACGATAACAAGACGTAATTCGGAATGATTGCAACAGCTTGTCAACAGCTGTGAAACGACACGTAAAGCAACGCTGCCCTCTGTCAAAAAAACTGCTGGTGAATCTTTCGCGATCACGAGTGGTTAGAAATTAGTTTGTCGATCCCCGTAGACGCCTCGGAAACTCGCTGCTAGTTTCGGCGCCCTTCAGTCGGATGAGACGGTTGGGCGGTCGCCAAGGTGGGCGAAAATCGATTGGATGGGTACGATTACTCGACGCTTCCAAGCTGTGGATGGCTTGTGGACGTGAATGCACAACTGCGTGTTTTTAGGGGGCTAGGGCTCGATGGAACAACTGTGGGAACAAGCGCTGGGCATTCTCAAGGCGCACCTCTCGGCCGAGAACTTCGAAACATGGCTGCAGCCCGTTCAGTTCGGCGGCATCGAGAGCGACTCGCTCGTCCTCAGGATTCCGAATCAGTTCTTCGCAGAATGGATTGCGGCGCATTACCTCGACCTGATTCTCGACACCTTGCAAGCGGAGGCCGGCGAAACGCGCATGCCGAAAAAGGTTCGCTGGGAGCTCGACGAGACGCTGCGTGAAAAGGCGCAGGCTGGACGCGAGACGAGCCCGCCGCCCGCCCCGCGCCCGCCCCGGGCAACCCCGAAGCCTCCGGATTCCGCGGACCTCAACCCGAAGTACCGCTTCAAGAATTTCGTCGTCGGCCCTGCCAATCAACTCGCGCATGCCGCAAGCGTGGCCTGTGGCTCCGACCCCGGACGTCGCTACAACCCGCTCTTCATCTACGGAGGCGTCGGCCTCGGCAAGACGCATCTGGTGAATGCAATCGGCCACGCGATCGTGCAGCGAAATCCGCGCGCGCGAACCCTCTACGTGTCGGCGGAACGCTTCACCAACGAGTTCATCTGGTCGTTGCAAAACCACGAAATCAACTCTTTCCGGAAGCGGTACCGCACGCAGTGTGACGTTCTACTCATGGACGACATCCAGTTTCTGGCCGGCCGTGAGCAGACCCAAGAGGAGTTCTTCCACACGTTCAACGCTCTCTATCACTCGGACAAGCAGATCGTCGTGACTTCCGATGTGTATCCGCACCAGATTTCCGAAATGCAGGAACGTTTGGTCAGCCGCTTTCAGTCCGGCATGGTCGCCGACGTCCAGGCGCCCGAGCTCGATACCCGAATCGCCATCTTGCAGCAGAAGGCGGAGAGCGAGGGAATCGAGCTTCCGAGCGAGGTTGCGCTCTTCTTGGCTCAAACCGTCCGCAGCAACGTTCGCGAGCTCGAAGGTACCCTTCTTCGTGTTGCGGTAAAGGCCGAGCTTCTGGGCCTCCCCATGGACCTCGAGCTGGCCAAAGAAACGATGCGGGCGGTGTTGCCCAATCAGGACACGGCAATGACGGTCGAAGACATTCAGCGCATCGTATGCGCTTACTTCGGAATCCGTCTTGCCGACATCAAGTCCAGACGGCGGCACCGTGCGGTGAGCTTTCCCCGAATGGTCGCGATGTACGTTTGCCGGCAACGCCTCGGGACGAGCTACCCCGAGCTCGGCGAACGCTTTGGCGGCAAGGATCACACCACGGTCCTCAGCGCCGTTCGTAAGATCGGCGGCCTGATGGAGGACCAGGACGAACGGGTCCTTGGCGCCGTGGGCGCAATCGAGCGCAAGCTCGGCATCTGATGCGCAGGCCCAACCGGCTATTTAGACCTGTTTTGGCGGTTGGCGGGGCTTCTCGAGAGGGCCTCGCTGGCCTGAGCTTTCAGCGGGATTTTGGTGTATACCAGCGCCTGTGGCGAAGCTGAGATCAAGCTGGGGACGGCCCCTGTGGATTGCCCGAGAGTTCGTTTCTCCCCGATCCACTCAGGATCAATCCCCATTTCGAAAACCAGTCAAAGCCCTGTTCTCTCAAACGCTTACCTTGCTTCATCCACAATTCACAGCTGTTAAGACGACGACGAATTTTTAAATTACTAGATCTAACGCGGTGGATACACAGACACAGTCTTCTAGGAAGTGAACCGAAACATGGAGCTCACGATCGACAAGCAGCAGTTCCTCCGTGGCCTTGCGCGTACCCACGGTGTCGCTGACCGCAAAAGCTCGATGCACATCTTATCGAATGTGTTGCTTACGGCTGAAGGGCCCGACCGTCTTCGTTTGTCTGCGACCGATTTGTATCTTGGAGTCACCGCGCTCGTTCCAGCAAACATCAAGAAGGGTGGAACGATTGCCGTTGCAGCACGAACCTTGTTCGACATCGTCAAGAACCTTCCCGATGGTGAGGTGAGCTGGAAGCTCAGCGACAGCCATGCAGTCGAGCTCAGGTGCGGCAAGGTTCGGTATCGCATCCCCGCGATGCCCGGCGAAGACTTCCCGCCGTTGCCCAATCCGGGGGATGCAGATTTCGCCCATCTCGATGCCGGATTTCTCGCAGAGCTGATCTCGCTGACCCAGTACTCGATGTCTCACGATGATACGCGACCGCACCTCGCAGGGACATTGTTCGAAGGCGATGGGAAGATGGTCCGCATGGTGACCACCGATGGCCATCGTCTCTCGAAAGCCGAGCACAAAATCACTGGAAAAGGCTCGATGATGAACTTCAGCATGCTCGTGCCGCACAAGGGCATCAGCGAGCTCAAGCGGCTTCTCGACGACGTAAAAGGAGGCAAGGGCAAAGGCGACGAGCCTTCCACCATTGGAGTGGCCACGGCGGGCGGCAATGCGTTCTTTCTTCGAGACGACCTTTGTCTGAACGTGAAGCTGGCAGACGAGAACTTTCCGCCCTACGACAAGGTCATTCCAAGCACGCAGAGCCGGACGGTCATTGCTGCGCGTGGACCACTCGTCGAAGCGCTGAGGCGCATCAGCTTGGTGGCCAACGACAAGAGCGGCGGCGTGCAGCTGACCATCGAGCCGGGTGTGCTGCGGTTACAGAGCCAGAACCCCGAAGTGGGAGAGGGCAGCGAAGAGGTGGACGTCGACTACGCCGGTGACGAGCTCCGAATCGGTTTCAACGCGCGATACCTCCTGGATGCACTGAGTGCGCTAACACACGACGAAATCGCGATCGAGCTCAGCGGAGAGCGTGACCCGGGCGTGCTGAAGCCGGTTGGAGACAACTCCGACTTCATTGGCGTGATCATGCCCATGCGCATCTAGTAGAACAGGGCAGGGCGTTGACCTTCGACTCGCGCAACGCTGAGACCCCGAGCCGGGTAACCGCCATGCGCGCCCAAGGTTTTCGCAATCTGCAATTGCCGGCGTTCGAGCCGGGTTCGCACTTCAACGTCATCCACGGAGACAATGGAGCCGGAAAGTCGAACCTTCTCGAGGCGATTCATTACCTGGGCGGCCTCAGGAGCTTTCGCGGCGGAAAAACCGACGACCTGATCGCGCTCGGCGCAGACGCGGCCGTGCTCGAAGCGAGGCTCGAAGGAGGGCCGGCGCCCCACAAGCTGCGGATCGAGCTCGGCCGTTCGCAGCGAAGACGCCTGGAGCTCGACGGGAAACGTCCGCGCACGACCAGCGTCTGGCACCAGGCGGTTCGGATGGTGCTCTTCCACCCCGGAGATCTGGTTCTCGCGTCGGGTTCGGCGGACAAGCGGCGCGCGTTTCTCGATCGAATGCTCGAGCAGATGGACCCGATTTACGGCTCGAGCCTCGCAAGCTACGAGAAGGCCCTTCGCAGCCGCAATCGCTTGCTCAAGGAAGACCGTAGCGATCGACGCTCGGTTCGCGCCTACGACGCGATTCTCAGCAAGGCAGGGGCCGTCGTAGGGCAGGCCCGTCGCCGCCTCATCGATGATCTCGCGCCGCGGGTGGTGCGCGCCTTCTCAGAAGTGTTCGCTGGTGATACGCCGCTGGCGGTTCGCTACTTGCCTCGGGTCGAGCCGACGGAGGACGCGATTGCCGCGGCGCTCGAGCGTGCCTTCAGCAAGGACGTTGCGCGTGGGTTCACGGCGGACGGTCCTCATGGGGACGATCTCGAGCTCCAGCTAGACGAGGTCGGGGCGCGTCATCACGGCTCACAGGGGCAGCACCGCACGATCGTCCTTGCACTCAAGACGGCGGAGCTCGATCTGCTCAGCGAGCGCACCGGGCGCGTGCCGATTCTCCTGCTGGACGACGTTTCGAGCGAGCTCGACCGGAGCCGAAATCGTCGATTCTTCGAGGTCTTGAGTCACGCCGGCGGCCAGGTCTTTCTGACGACGACCCATCCGGAGTTCATCCTCCTGGAGAACGACCGGGTCGATTTCCACGTAGACGGCGGTCGCGTCACTCGATGATTCGGGCGCTCTTGATGTAGTCGAGCTTCGGGAAGCTCGCCTTGAGGTAGCTGTTTCCCTGCGTTTGCATCTGCCCTTGCGAAGGCCCGCGGCCACCAGGAGCCCCTTCTCCGTAGCCGTCGTAGAGGGCATCGACTGGCGCCATGTCTTTGACCTTGCCGATGGGTGCAAAGCCCATCCCGTCGAGACGCGAGTTGTCAGTGAAGTTGATGAAGAACTGCGTGGTGCGCGAATCGGGTCCGGAGGTCGCAAAAGTGACGGTGCCACGCATGTTGCTGGCCTTGACCGGGTCGTCGGGGATTCGTTTTTCGCGCCAGACGGCGTTGGCCGCTGGGTCGCCGCTGATGCCAGCCTGCGCCATGAAGCCGCCAACCACCCGAAAGAACGCAACGTCGGTGAAGTAGCCGTTCTGCACCAATTCGTAGAAGCGGTCGGCTCCGTTCGGCGCCCAGTCGCGGCGCACCTCGATCACGATCGCGCCCTTCGTCGTGTCGAGCTCGACCGTGTATTGGTTTGGGACTCCACTTTTGTCTTGGGTCACCTCGTTCGCCTTTGGTTCGCTGGGCGCTGGGGTTTCTTCCCCCTGGCTCTTGGGCTCGGCGTCTTCTTCTTTGGGGCACCCGACGAGGAGTGCCCCGGCCAACATGAATAAAACTGCGGTTCGCATGGGCGTACCTTGGCAAGCCTTCGTCACAGCGCAAGCCCGCGTTCGGCTAGGAGTCGAACAAGCCTCGAAGCTTCTTGATGAAGCTGGCTTGCTGCGGGTGGGATTCATCGCCGATCTCCTGAGCGAGCTCGTTGATCAGCTTGCGCTGACGCCGGCTGATCTCCTGAGGCACCTCGACCAGGACCGTCACGAGCTGATCGCCTTTGCCGTAGCCCCCGTAGACCGGGATTCCTTTGCCGCGCAGCCGGAAGACCTTTCCCGATTGGGTCCCCGGAGGAACCTTCATCAAAACATTTCCGTCGAGTGTCGGCACATCGATGCTCGCGCCAAGAACAGCTTGGGGGAACGAGATAGGGACCGAAATCAGGATGTCGGCGCCGTCGCGCTCGAACAGCATGTGATCGGTCACTTTGATGTTGATGTGAAGGTCGCCGTTCCCGTCCGCGCTGGCCTCGCCCGCCCCTCGGACCGTGCGAACCGCGCCATCTTTGACACCCGCGGGGATCTTCACGCTCATCGATTCGGCGCGCATCCTCGTGCCGGAGCCCTTGCAGTCCTCGCATGGAATCGGAATCTTCTTCCCGGTGCCGCGGCAGGCGTGACAGGGTCGCGCGGCGGCAAAGAGGCCGCGTTGATACTTCACCTGCGCGCGTCCTTGGCAGACATTGCACCTGTGGACCGGCGTGCCGGGTTTTGCGCCGCCGCCTTCGCAGGTTGCGCAGGGGGCGGGGCGGTTGACGTCGATCTTTTTCTCGACGCCGAGCGCGGCGTCGATGAACGAGATCTCCAGGTCGTAGTTGAGGTCGCGTGCACTCCGACGCTTGCGGCGTCCGCTGCTGAACACCTCGCCAAACAGCCCTTCGAGGATGTCGCTGACGGCGCCGAAGTCACCGGGTTCAAAGCCCGGACCGCCGTTCTCGAATGCGCTGTGTCCGTAGCGGTCATACTGCTGCCGCTTGTCCGCATCGCAAAGGACGGCGTACGCTTCGCTCGCCTCTTTGAACGAATCCTCGGCCGCAGGGTCGTCCGGGTTGCGATCGGGGTGGTACTTCATCGCGAGTGCGCGATAAGCTTGCTTGATCTCGTCGGCCGACGCGGCGCGGCTGACTTCGAGAATCACGTAGTAATCACGCTTGGACACTGAGTTTCGGAGTTTAGACGTGCCGCATGAGCGTGCAAACGGCGTGGAAGAGCGGGCAATAGTGTGGGAGAGGAGCCAGATGTCGGCGGTCGAGCTCGAAATCGAAGGAGAGGTGGCCGGCGAGAGGCTCGATGTGTTTCTCGCCCGTCGCATTCCCGAGCTCAGCCGCGCGCGAGCCAAGGTTCTCATAGAAACTGGCGAGGTTCGAGTCGACGGGCGTCGGGTCAAAAAGAGCTATTCCCTGGTGGTTGGCGACAGGGTGACCCTCGACAACCTGCCCAGCCCGGCGGACTTCCACGCTGCCCCTGATCCGGGCCTGGCGCTCGAGGTCCTTCTCGAAACCGATTCGTACGTGGTGGTCGACAAGCCTGCCGGCGTACCGAGCCACCCGCTGCGGGAAGGCGAGCTTGGCACTCTGGCCGGCGCGCTAGTCGCCCGATATCCGGAAATGCGAGGCGTCGGCTACCGAAAGCGGGAGCCCGGGATCCTACACAGGCTCGACACTGGCACCTCCGGGCTAATGCTTGCCGCGCGCGATCAGCAAACGTTCGACCAGCTACGACGAATGTTGCAGGCCGGCGAAATCGAAAAGAAATATCTCGCGCGCTGCGTCGGAGTCGTCCCGGCTCCGATCGTCATCGACACGCCCATTGCGGCCGATCCACGGGACCGCCGCAAAGTCCAAGTATGCACCGACCCGCGCGAGCTCAAACGGCTCGGCGCCCAAGCCGCGAGAACAGAAGTGCTGAGCAGCACGCCAGCAGAACAGGGCTCCCTGGTGGAGATTCGCGCCAACAACGCCCGACGCCACCAAATCCGAGTCCACCTGGCGTCGATAGGCCACCCCCTCCTAGGCGACTCCCTCTACGGCGCCCCCCCCCTCGACCACCACCACCTCCACGCCAGCTCCCTCCGAGTGGGGACACTCTCCACCACCACAAGTAGCTGGAATTACACTACTTCTGCTTCAAAGATCGCAGCGTCAAAAGACTGAGGGCCCTGGGCAAACAAGACATGGCGCTGCGATCCTTGCCTGGGGAACGCTCTGATTTCAGGTGGTTAGGGGGGTGGAGAGTGTCCCTTTGATAGCTGCTCGATTTGATCGCGGAGCTCTGCGGCCTTTTCGAACTCGAGCTCCTCGGCCGCGAGCAGCATTTCGCTTCGTAGCTCTTCGATGCGAGCCGGGATGTCGGCAGGGTCTTCAGGAATCTCGCCCTTTCGCAAGATCGGAATCACCACGTAGTCCCCAGCGCCGGTGGACGGGTCCATCTCGAGGACTGCCTTCGTGATGGTTCGTGGCGTGATGCCGTGCTCTTCGTTGTACTCGGTTTGGCGGGCTCGCCTTCGTTGGGTTTCCTCGAGTGCGTAGCGCATCGCTTTGGTGATTCGATCGGCGTACATGATCACTTCACCGCCCGAGTTTCGCGCGGCGCGTCCGATCGTCTGAATCAAAGACCGCGCGGAGCGAAGGAAGCCTTCCTTGTCCGAGTCGAGGATGCCCACCAGCGACACTTCAGGCAGGTCGAGGCCCTCGCGCAAAAGGTTGATGCCGACCAGGACATCGAACTCGCCGCGGCGTAAATCCCTAAGAATATCAACGCGATCCAGCGTATTTACGTCGCTGTGAAGATAGCGCACGCGAACGCCGAGCTCGCCGTAGTACTCGGTGAGGTCCTCGGCCATGCGCTTGGTCAGCGTCGTGACCAGGACGCGCTCATTGCGCGCGACGCGATCGCGGATCTCGGCCAGTAGATCGTCGACCTGATGTTTCGTCGGACGAACATGTACCTCTGGATCGAGCAACCCGGTTGGCCGGATCACTTGCTCGACGACAACCCCGCTCGCCTGCTCGACTTCCCAATCTCCGGGTGTCGCGCTCACGTGAATGACCTCACCGACACGCTCTTCCCATTCCGAGAATTGCAGCGGTCGATTGTCCAGCGCGCTAGGCAGTCGAAACCCGTGCGCGACCAAGGTTTCTTTGCGCGATCGATCGCCACGGTACATCGCTCCGATTTGCGGAACGGTGATGTGGGATTCGTCGAGGATCACCAGGAAGTCATCGGGGAAGTAGTCGAGTAAGGTCGGCGGAGGCTCGCCTTCTTTGCGGCCCGACAGATGCCGGCTGTAGTTCTCGATTCCGTGGCAGAAACCCATCTGCTCGAGCATCTCCAAGTCGTACATCGTTCGCTGCTGAAGGCGCTGTTTTTCAAGCAATTTGCCATCTTTTTCCAGCTTCGGGAGCCATTCGAGGAGCTCCTCGCGAATCGAATCAATCGCCCGCTTTCGATGCTCGTCCGGGGTAACGTAGTGGCTGCCAGGGTAGACACCGTACTGGTCCATCTCTTCGAGCACTTTGCCACGCATGGGGTCGATCTCGACGATGCGTTCGATCTCGTCGCCCCAATACTCGATGCGTACCGCGAGATTCTCGGAGTGTGCGGGAAAAATCTCGACCACGTCCCCGCGAACTCGAAACGTGCCTCGATGAAAGTCGATGTCGTTGCGCTGATATTGAATGTCGACCAGCCGCCGCAACAGAACGTCACGTCGAAACTCTTGTCCCACTTCGAGATTGATCAACATCTCCTGGTACCACTCCGATGATCCAATGCCGTAAATGCAGGAGACACTTGCGACGATGATCACGTCGCGCCGTGCGAGCAATGAGCGCGTGGCGCTGTGCCGCATGCGATCGACCTTGTCGTTGACGATCGCGTCTTTCTCGATATAGGTGTCGCTCGACGGGATGTACGCTTCGGGTTGGTAGTAGTCGTAGTAGCTGACGAAATACTCGACGGCGTTGTTCGGAAAGAGCTCGCGCATCTCGCTGTAGAGCTGCGCGGCCAGGGTCTTGTTCGGGGCGATGATGAGGGTCGGGCGCTTGGTCGTGTCGATCACGTTGGCGATCGAAAAGGTCTTTCCGCTTCCGGTAATGCCAAGCAGCACCTGGTGCCGCTCGCCCCGTGAAAGCCCCTCTAAAAGCGCGGAAATGGCCGCCGGCTGGTCCCCTTTGGGACGCAAATGGGTGACTAACTCGAGCTCCCGCGCCATCGCCGAAGGCTATCACCCCTTGAAAACTGGGGCAGGCTCCTTAATGAGAGAGATCGTGGATCTCACGCGCTTCCTCGATGTCACCACCGCGACGGCCGCAAGTGCGGCGCGCCCCAATTTTGGCAACGTCCATTACGAGCGACGAAAGTCCCCCGCCCAGCCGCTCGAGCTCTACGAGTTCGAGGTCTGTCCGTACTGCCGGATCGCGCGTGAAGCCCTGTCAGCGCTCAGCCTCGATCCGATCGTCT
Organism: Myxococcales bacterium; assembly: GCA_029862185.1. Lineage (GTDB taxonomy): Bacteria > Myxococcota_A > Polyangia > Polyangiales > Houyiibacteriaceae > SG8-38. The sequence continues at coordinate 25,985 of JAOTXX010000007.1, read as the reverse complement.
ATCCCTGTCCGAAAGGCGGCAAGTTGTTCCGGGAGAAGGTCAAACGGGAGGGCGGTCATTACCAGTTTCCGTATCTGGTAGACCCAAACACCGGAGTTGCGATGTACGAGTCGGCGGACATCGTCGAGTACCTCTTCCGCGAGTACGGTGACGGCGTCGCCCCCTGGTTTCTCCGGCAACGCGCTTTCGCGGTGACCACGTCGATGATCGCGTCGGCGTTTCGTCCAAACCGCGGCCGCCACGTGGTCCGCTCGCGACAGCCCGAGAAGCTGCTCGAGCTCTACTCCTACGAGGGGTCGCCGTTTTGCCGAATCGCTCGCGAGTCCCTGTGCGAGCTGGAGCTGCCCTACCGATTGCACAACGTGCCCCGAAGGAGTCCCGATCGTGGCGATTACGTCTCGATCTCCGGCAAGATGCAGGTGCCCTATCTGTGCGACCCGAACACCGGCGCACAGATGTTCGAATCTGCCGAAATCAGCCGCTATTTGTACGCTACATACGCCGTTGGGCGGGCGACGACCTAGCCGTTTTTCTTGGCGAAGGCTTTGGCGAAGTCGACGAACTTCTGAACGTCCGACGGCTCCATGGCGTTGTAGATCGAGGTGCGGATGCCGCCGACCGAGCGGTGGCCCTTGATACCCAACATGCCGGCTTCCGCGGCTTCGGCGATCAGCTTCTTTTCGAGGTCTTCGGTCGGGAGACGGAAGACCGGGTTCATCATCGAGCGTGATTCGACCTCGACCGGGCAGTGGAAGAAGCCTGGGTTGTCGTCGATCATTCCGTAGATGGAGCCTGCCTTGTCCCGATTGCGCTTCTCCATCGCGGGGGCGCCGCCCTGATCGCGGACCCAGCGGAGGACATTACGAACCATGTACACCGCGAAGGTCGGAATGGTGTTCTGCAGCGAGTTCCCGTCGAGAATCGTCTTGTAGCGGAAGATCTTGGGGATGGTGCTTGGGCTCCGGTCCGCCAGGTCTTTGCGAAAGATCAAAACCGTGACGCCCGCAGGCCCGAGGTTCTTCTGGGCGCCGGCATAGATCAGCCCAAACTTCGACACGTCAATTGGGCGCCAAAGGATGTCGCTCGACATGTCGGCCACGAGCGGAACGTCGCCGCTGTCTGGGAACTGGTGGAACTGCGTTCCCATGATCGTGTTGTTGCTCGTGAAGTGCGTGTACGCCGCGCTCGGGTCGAGCTCGAGCTCGGCCTGCTTGGGAACGCGCGTGTATTTTCCGTCAACCTTGCCGGTGCCTGCTTCACGCGCCGCGCCGGTAATCAGGGCTTCGGCCATGGCCTTGTCGCTCCATGCGCCGGTGTTGATGTAGTCGGCCGATTGACCGTCGCCACGGAGATTCATTGGGGCCAGCGCGAACTGAGCCGAGGCTCCACCCTGCATGAAGAGGATCTCGTGCGTGTCCGGGACGTTCATCAGCTCGCGGATGAGCGACTTGGCTTCTTCATGAACCTTCGCGTACGCAGCACCGCGATGGCTGTGCTCGATGAGCGACATCCCCGTGCCTTCATGATCGAGGAACTCGTTGTGGGCATACTCGAGGACTGGCAGCGGAAGGGTCGCTGGCCCCGCACTGAAGTTGATTGCGCGAGTCATAGGCGGCGGAGCGTAGCCGCGGTTACTGATGGTGCAACTCGTCTCGGCCGGACTCCTCGAGCCTCGAAAAATGGTGGAGCTGAGGGGAATCGAACCCCTGACCTCCGCATTGCGAACGCGGCGCTCTCCCAACTGAGCTACAACCCCGAGGTCGGGCGTTCGTATAGCTGCGGCGTTTCCGCATGCAACTCGAAGGCCCCCCGCGAGAGCCTCCATGAGCTGAAAATTCGGTCCCTTGCCGGGTTTGCCGACGAGGGCTTGGCCCGTGTATCTTGAAACGGTGAAAGAGACCTGGGGGATTGCGAGCCGTTGGACGTGCGCCGCCGCGCTACTGCTCGGCATGCTGTCTGCGGTGCCTGCCGTCGCGCAAGAGACCGCCGACGATGCCGCCGCACGCGAGTACTTCGAGCGAGGGCGCGAAGCGTTCGAGCAGGCCAACTACGAAGGCGCGTTGGTTTTCTTTCGTCATGCGTATCGGCTGAGCGGCAGACCCGCACTCCAATACAACATCGGCGTTGCTGCCGATCGACTCCAGCGTGAACAAGAAGCCCTCGAAGCGTTTCAGCACTATCTCGACGAAACCGAGAGCCCGACACGGGAAGCGGAAGTGCGCGGAAGGATCGAAGCCCTTCAACAATCCATCGACGAACGGCAATCGACGGAGCGTGCGCTCGAGGAGGCAGCGATTCGTTATCAGGCGGCCGCGGAAGAGCAAAACATGAGGGACGGTCGACGCCTGCCAAGCTCGGCGATCATCGGTGGGACGGTCTTGGCTGCCGTCGGCGTTGCCGGTGTTACGGCGATGAGCGTCGGTCTCGCGCAAGATGGATCGTGCAGCCGTGAAGTCGCTGGGCAGTGCACGGTGGAGAGCTCCGCGACGGCATGGACCTTCGTCTACGGCGGCCTTGGCATCGCAGCTCTGGCAGGCAGCGCGGCCTGGTTTGCGATCGGCGCCAGGCGCGCGAAAGAGAAGCGAACGACGCAGGTTTTCTTCTCGCCGACCGGGCTGATGGTATCAGGAAAGTTCTGAAGTAGGTATCGAAATAGATACCCATTGCGAATAGCAGAAACCCTATATTTTCAAAGCGTTGAGGAGGAGTGAAGCCGTATCGACCAGGTCGGCAGCGCTCTGTACCCGTGGCGCACGCAGAATTGGAATGCGCGGGATGTAATCGGCGAGCACGTCGGCATTCGAGCTGCGACTGAGGTCGTCCTTGTAGCTTCGATCCACGTGGTTGAGCACGATGGCACGCACCGAAATCTTCCTCTTGCGGAGCGCTTCCACTGCAGTGAGCGTGTACGACAGAACGCCGAGTGCGTTGCGTGCAACGAGAACGGTTTGCAGATCGAGCAACGCAGCGAAGTCCGCGATGGTGTGTTCGCGATCGAGTGGAACGAGCACCCCGCCAACGCCTTCGACGATCGCGTAGTCTGCCTCGCTTGAAAGCTCGCGCACGCGTTTGGCCAGTGCGCGTAAGGAACCGACACTCGGGCCTCCTCGCTTTTGAATCGCGTACGGTGCCAGCGGTTCCTTTGCGCGATACAGACCGGCGGCGTTCGCCAGGGATTCGTCACCGCACGCGTGCGCGAGCGCAAGCGCATCGACTGGATCCGGATCGACGCCGGTTTCGATCGGCTTGATCGCGGCGACGTGTTTGCCCCGTTGCACGCAGGCACTTGCAAGTGCGGTCGCAAGCCATGTCTTCCCAACTCCTGTGCCCGTCGCCGTGATGAACGCGCCCTTCATGGTAGGCCTCCTATCTTGGGTTGCGGAGCGATGCGAATGCGTTGATCACCCTGTCGATCTGTTCTGGTCGATGTGTCGCCATGGGTGTCAACCGAAGCCTCGCGGTTCCTTGTGCCACGGTCGGTGGCCGAATCCCTTGGACGAAGACACCTTGGTCGAGGAGCTCCGCCGAGAGCCGCATGGTACGATCGTTCTCACCGATCAAGACAGGTAGAATCTGACTCTCGCCGTCGGGCACATCAAAGCCCAGGTCCCGGAGCCCCGCACGGAGCGTGGCGGCGTGGGTGAGCAATGAGCGGCGTGGATCCTCCGCGTCACGAACCACGCCGAGCGCCGCAATCGCGGCACGGGCGAGCATCGGAGGTGGTGCGGTCGAGTAGACGAAGCTTCGGGCTCTATTGCGAATCAAGGCGACCGTGGGCTCGCTCGCCGCGACGAACGCGCCTGCGAGACCGAAGGACTTCCCTAGGGTGCCGATGACGAGGTCTGGCTTGACGCCAGCGGCGGCGGCAACGCCTCGACCGTTTGGCCCGAGCACACCGAGGGCATGCGCTTCGTCGACGAGCAGGCCGGCGTCGAAGGCATGGGCCAGCCTCGCGATCTCAACCAGTGGCGCGGTCACGCCGTCCATCGAAAAGAGCGAATCGGTGACCACGAGCGCGCGCCCGCCTTTCGCTCGATGCTGCGCGAGCAGCGACTCGAGATCGCCGGGGCTTCGGTGTGCGTAGACATGGATCTCCGCTCGCGAAAGTCGACAGCCGTCGATGAGGCTCGCGTGGTTGAGCGCATCGCTGAAGACGACGTCGCCTGGACCGACGAGCGCTTGGATGGTGCCGACGTTGGCAGCGTAGCCGCTCGAGAACAACGCGGCTGCAGAAGCCCCGAGGAAGTCGGCAAAGGCACCCTCGGCCTCCCGGTGCGCATCCATCGTGCCGGTGATCAGACGCGACGCGGCGGCGCCGACCCCATCTAGACGGAGGGAGGCCTCAGCGGCTGCTGCAATGGCCGGATGGTTGGCGAGGCCCAGATAGTTGTTGGAACAGAGGCAGAGCACCGGCTTGCCGTCGATCACGACTTCGGGGCCCTGGGGGCCTGAGATTCGGAGCGGCTTTCGCAGGAGGCCGGAGGCTTTGAGCTCGGAGAGCGCTTCCTCGATTTGGCGCTCAAAGCCCATGGGTGGGATCTAAGCCCAGCGGCACGCGACGGTCAAACCCGCCTCGCCGGGGACGTTGCACGTGAAACATCTTGGGCCGCCGCCTCATTCTCGGGATGTTGCACGTGAAACACTCAGAGCTGGAGCCTCGCACGCGGGTCGTTGTCGAAGGCATCCTGGACAGTCTTCAAGGCCTCTTCGACCTCCTCGTCGCGTCCTTCTGGCAGGACGATCTCGAGGCGCGCGATCAGATCCCCTCGGGGCTTGTCCTTCGGCTGGATCCCTTTGCCGCGCAGTCGGAGCTTGGAGCCGTTCTTGGAGCCGGCAGGGATCGAGAGCTGCACGATGCCTTCGGGCGTCGGCAGGTTCACCTTCGTCCCGGCGTACGCTTCGAGTGGCGTCACCGGCACCTTCACGTGCAGCTGTTTGCCCCGCATGGAGAAGTAGGGGTGCTTTCGAACCTTCACCTCTAGAACCAGATCGCCCCGGGGGCCACCTTGGAAGCCTTGGCCGCCCTGGCCCCGAAGCCGAATCTTGCCCTGGTTCCGAACCCCCGCCGGGATCCGTACCTTGAGGGTACGATCCCCTTTATCCGTTCGAAGGCTCAGCTCCTTGGTGCAGCCCAGAACCGCGTCCCGGAAATCCACCGTAACCTCCGAACGGAGGTCAGCGCCTTTTCGGGGAACTCGTACATAACCACCACGGCCGGCGCCGGCGCCACCCAAGAGATCTTCCAAGTTGAAATCGAAGTGGCCGCCCTGACCACCGGCTCGCTGCCCCCGAGCCGCTGCCCCGAAGATGTCCCCGAAGTCGAAGCCACCAAAGCCCCCGGCCCCCTGCGTTGCGGCATGATAAGCCTCTGGGTCGAAGCCTTCGCGAAGGCCCATCTCCCCAAACTCGTCGTACAGCTTCCGCTTCTCTACGTCCGAGAGAACCGCGTACGCCGCCGAGACGTCCTTGAAGCGCTCCTCGGCCTCCTTGTTGTCTGGGTTGCGGTCCGGGTGCAGCTCCTTGGCAAGTTGGCGATACGCCTTCTTGATCTCCGCTGGGCTTGCATCCCGCGACACCCCCAAAACACCGTAGAAATCGCGGTCAGCCATGGTGGACCAACATAATCACTCGAAGCCTTCTTTCAACGCTGGCCCGGTTCGAAATCGAGCGCATGCGGGTCAAAACCAAACCAATTACGACAAGTATGGCATAATTAAAATCTAAAAGTGTCAACTCTGTCCTCGGCCCGTCGCTCATAGCCGTTCTTGCTGCCGTTCGGGTCACATGATACTCGCTCGCCATGGCCTTGGTCGATGTTAGCCGCATTCCGAAGCATGTCGCGATCATCATGGACGGCAACGGGCGATGGGCGCAGGCGAGATCCAAGCCACGCACCGCCGGTCACGAGCGCGGTGCCGATGCGGTGCGCGCGACGATGCGTGCGGCTCGACGGCTCGGCATTCCGGCGCTGACCTTGTACGCGTTCAGCGAACAGAACTGGGATCGGCCCGAAGCGGAGATCAACGCGCTGGTCGATCTGCTTTGCGAGTGCTTGGTAACGGAACGCAACGAGCTTCTCGACAACGAGATTCGCCTGTCAGCAATTGGCCGTTTGCACAAGCTCCCGAAACATGCGCAGTCACGCTTGCGAGCACTCAGCGCGGAGACCGAAGCTTGCGAAGGGATGACGCTGACGCTGGCGCTCTCGTACGGTGGGCGCGAAGAGCTGATCGATGCGGCTCGCGCGCTTGCGAGCGCAGCACGTGACGGCGAGATCGAACCCGACGAGATCGACGAAGCGGCGATCGATCGCTTCTTGCCGTCGATGGATTTGGGGCCGGTGGACCTGCTGATTCGCACCGGTGGCGAGCAGCGGATCAGCAACTTTCTCCTGTGGGGATCCGCCTACGCTGAGCTCTATTTCACGGACGAGCTTTGGCCCGATTTCGATGCAATTTCGCTGTATTCTGCGGTTCGGGACTACCAGGGCAGGGAGCGCCGATTCGGCCTGGTTCCGGGTGTCGACGAAGACGCAACCGTTCGCAAAGGACCCCACAAATTGGAACGCGCAATATGAACGACGCGATCGAACAACCACCCATGAAGAAGGGTTTGTCCGGAACCGCGCTCCGGGTCGCGACGGTCGTCCCGCTGATTCCAATTATCATCTGGATGATGTTCGTTGGTCCGCGTTGGGTCTGGCAGACGTTCATCTTGGCGGCGATCGCGATCGGTGGTTACGAGCTCATGGCGATGAAGGTTCCATCTTCGCGCGGGCTTCGAAGCTGGGGCTCGATGACCGCCGTCTTGTTCGCATACACGCTCATGTTCACGACGACCGCGAGCGCCGTGTACGGTGCCGTGCTGATCATCATTCTCGGTGCGATGGCCTGGAGCCTCTTGCAAGACGATCCGCTACACAATGCGAGCGTGCGAGTCGGATGGTTGTTGGGGACACCGGTCTATGTCGGCGGCACCTTGGCCGCGGTCGCCCTCGTCCGCGATTTCGATCCGACCGGAGCCTGGGTTTTGCTCACGATGGTGCTTGCCTGGGGAAGCGATACGTCCGCCTATTTCGTCGGGCGCAAGTTCGGAAAGACCAAGCTCGCACCCCGAATCTCGCCTAAAAAAACCCTCGAAGGCTCGGCCGGCGGCCTGGCAGCTTCGGTCGTAGGCGCTGTCATCATGAGCTTCTTCTTGCCGGGGCTCGGGCCCATCGATGCAATCGCGCTCGGCATTCTCGCGGGCGCTGCCGGTCAGGCCGGCGACCTCTTGATCTCGGTGCTCAAACGCAGCAGCGGGGTCAAGGACAGCGGGGGCATCCTGCCTGGGCACGGGGGGATTCTGGATCGGGCCGACGCGCTTGCCTTTACCGCGCCGGCGACCTGGGCCTACGGACACTTCATCGCTGGCTTCTGATATTGTCTCGCCGTGTACGAGCCTGAGCCCAAGTCGAGTCCTTTTTCGCTCGCGTCTGACTTCGTCGTGGCGCTCGTTCTCGGACTTGTCGTCGTCTCGCCTGCATGCGACCGAAGCAGATCTGAAGCAGCCCGGTCGGCGGACACGCAAAGCGCGAGCCCAGCCAACGAGGATGACGCGGCTCCTCCGGTGATCGACGCCGACTGGGTGGCGTCCAAGTTTCAAGCACCACCGCCACCGGAGCAGAAAGACTGGATGCGCGAGATCGAGAAAGACCCGATCGCCGCGTTGAAACAGATGGACCCGGCGGCGCTGCAGCCGGGCCGTAGCCGGCCTGCGCCCCCCGCTGGCTCGCAGCCGGAAATCACCGAGATTCGCGCCCAAAAGCCAGCGAGCTATCAGCCCGAACAGCCGCTTCGAGGCTGGCCGCCAGTCGTCGGCCAGTTCTACCCGAACCTGATCTTGAAGGACCAAACGGGGCAGGTCAGCGCGATCAGCGACTTCCAGGGCAAGGTGATTCTCCTCGAGGTCGTCGGGCTGACCTGCAAAGCATGCCATGCATTTGCCGGTGGGAACGAGCCCGGAAAGAGCCGCTTCCGCGGAATCCAACCGCAGCCGGGTCTCGATTCCATCGAGCGCTACGCAACCGGCTACGCGAAGCTCTCACTCGAACATCCCGATGTCGTCTTCGTCCAACTCGTCCTCTACGGAATGGACGGCCGCAGCCCACCCACCGAAGAAGACGCGCGCGCCTGGGCAAGTCACTTCGGGATGGACCGCCGCAAGAACCAAGTGGTGCTGATCGGAGACCAACGATTCATCAGTGCGGCATCGAGGAAGTTGATCCCAGGCTTCCACCTGATCGACCAAAACGGCATCTTGCGCGCGATGAGCAGCAACGACCCCAAGCACGATCGGCTCCACAGCTCGCTCCTCCCGAAGCTCGCGAGCCTGGTCAACGGCGACTGATCTTCAGCGTCCCGCGGCCTTCTTGATCGCACCGAGATCGAGGATGGCACCGCCCTCGCCGACGATCGTCGGCTGCTTTCCATCCCACTTCTCGACCGCCCGCAAGTAGACGATTTCAGCGCTAATTGTCTTGCGAAGAAGCTCCTGAGCCTTCGCCTCGGCCTCCGCTCTGGCGAGCATCGCATTCGCCACACCCCGTGCCTTGGCCTCGGCCTGCTCGGCCTCGACCCTGATGCGCGCCAGGTCGTTCCTCGCGGTAAGCGCGCGCTGCTCCGCCACCTGTTTGGCTTCGACCGCCTGCTGGTACTCGGGGGCGAACTGGAAGTCCGTGATCGACAGCTCGGTCACCAGGATGTCGCTCTTGGCGAGCGTGACCTTGATGCTGTCACCCAGTGTCGCCTTCACCTCCTGACGCTTGGTGATCAGCTCTTCGGCGGTGTACTGCGCTGTCGCCTGCTTGAGCGACTCTTGAAGTGCGGGATCGATGATCGTGTTCTCGACGGCCATCCGTGTCCCGATGTTGCGGAACACTTCGACGATCTGAGCTGCGTCGATTCGGTAGTTCAACGCGATCTTCGTCGACACGACCTGGAGGTCCTTCGAAGATGCGGTCGCGCTCGCTTCCATCTTGTGGACGCGCGTCGAGATGTTGATGATCTGCGTCTTCACCGGCGTTCGGAAATGGATGCCCTCCTGAAGCGCGACATCCTGAATCTCGCCCCATTTCATGATGACGCCCAGGTTGCCGGCGTCCACCTGGGTGCAGCCCGTGAGCCCGACCAAAAGGAGCACTGCGAGGATGGGTTTGAGCAATTTTTCAACGATTTTCATATGCATTTCTTTCTCTATAGCGCTCCGGTGCCAGATGTCGCCCCGGCTTCGTCACCAATCCAAGAACGCAACCATGACGCCCGTTGCCACGATCAGCGCGCCGGCCATGCTGTCGCCATAGCGCTCGATCCACTTGCCTTTGAACAGTTGGGCGCCTGAGTGCGCCACGGCGACCAGCGCGACCATCGCGCCGACCGTGGCAACCTCGTAGGCGACGACGATCGACAGCGTCTCGACGGCCGACAGCGGTGCGGCCGCGAAAAGGATCGGAATCACGGCGACGCAAGGGTCCGCGCAGTAGATCAAGAACAGTGACCAGGTCGAGGCCCGCGACGCGTCGTGCACGTGATCGTAGTGGTGATGATGGTGACCGTGCAGCCGGTGAGCGAACGCGCCACGCAGACCCCAGATCGCATACGCGACGCCGAAGCCGATCAAGAGCAAACCCGCGATCGACACCATTCGCTCGCCGATTGATTCAAAAAGCTGCGCGCCGAACAGCAGCGCGAGCAGTCCGAGCAGGACTGAAACCGTCACATGGCCAAGCCCGCAAAGAAACGCGACCCGCGCCGCGCGCCCCCTGGACCAGCCACGCGCCCGCGCGACCGCCGCGATGGGCACCCAGTGGTCGGGCGCCAAAGAATGCAACGACCCTACGGTGACCGCCGCAATCGCAAGTGATGCGAAAAGGCTAGTGGTGCTCATGCTGGTGCTCGTGTGAGTGCTCGTGATGGGCCTCAGGCGGCCGGTCCACGGCTGCAGGACGGCGCTCCTCGAGCCAGTGCAGCCAAACGTCGATTCCCTCGCCAGTTCTTGCCGACACCTTCAGCATCTTGGCTCCTGGCATCACTCGGGCGAGCGCGTCTTCGACCGCGGCGACATCGAAATCCAAATGCGGAATCAAATCGACCTTGGTCAGTAACACCAGATCCGCCTTTTGAAACATGACCGGGTACTTGAGCGGCTTGTCTTCACCTTCGGTCACCGAAAGCGTCACCACGTTGGCGGCTTGCCCGAGATCGTAGATCGCCGGGCACACCAAGTTGCCAACGTTCTCGATGAAAAAGATATCGCGGTCGCCCGACGGGAAGTGGTGCAGGGCGTGGTGCACGAGCCGCGCATCGAGATGGCAGGCGGACCCCGTGGTGATGGTCGACGAAACGATGCCCGCGGCATTGAGTCGATCGGCGTCACGCTCGGTTGCAAGGTCACCGCTGACCGCGCCAAGCTTGAGGCGCCCCGCTGCGGCCTTGGAAGTCGCCTCTAGAACGGCGGTTTTCCCGGCTCCGGGCGAACCCATCAGGTTGATCGCCAAGACACCTAAGCCTTTGAAATGACTACGATTATGCCCTGCCTGGGCGTCGTTGTCCGAGAGGATTCGCTCCTGCACCTCGATCGGTACGATTTCCGGGTCACCGCAACCGCAGGTTTCACACATCGGGGGCCTCCATTTCGATCCGTTCCAAGATGATCTCGTCGCCTTGCACCATCCGAGCCGGCCTTCCGCAATCGTCGCACCGCAAGATCGCACCAAGTGCGAGGCTCCGGTCGCAGGATGGACAGGCCCAAGCCGGGGCAACCGTGTCGATCGCAAGCTCCGCGCCAGCACAAATTGTTCTCTCGCGAAACGTGTCGAACGCGGTCTTCAGCAAGTCGACTTCCACGCCGGACAGCTCGCCGATCTTCACATGCAGGCGATGCACGCGAGAGCCGCCGTGCAGCGCAGCTTCGTGCTGCACGCGATCGATCAGAGAAGCGACGATGGAATACTCGTGCACGCGCTACTCGCTTTCAAACTCCGGTGAGCGTTTGTCGAAGAAAGCCGCGAGACCTTCTGCGAAGTTGGGGCCGTCGGCGATCCGTGCGAGCTCGGTAAGCTCCGAATCGAGGTGAACGTCGAGACGATCCATGCCGGCAGCCTGATTGAGGAGGCCCTTCGCCACGCCCACCGCCGCCGTGGGTGACTCCGCTAGCTGGGCGGCGATCCGGGCCGCTTCCGAATCAAGCGAACCATTTGAAACTACTCGGTTAATTAGGCCCCAGTCGAGCGCTTCGCGCGCGCTCAAACGCGGGTTCAGGAGCACGAGCTCAAGCGCCTTCCGAAGCCCGACCAAGCGAGGCAAGAAGAAGGTCGAGCTCTCCGCGCCGGTGAGCCCCGTCTTGAGGTAGGCCCATTCGAACCAGGCGCGCTCGGAGGCGATCACCAGGTCGCAGCTCATCGCGATTCCGAAACCCCCGGCAGCGGCAGGGCCATCGACCGCGGCGATGAACGGTTTCGGGGCGCGCCGTATCTCCGAGATCGTGCTGTGGATGTACTCGAGGATCTGTTTGAAAATCTCCCCGTAGCCTTCGTCTGGTTTGCGGGTCTCCGGTTGCAGGTAACCAAGGTCATCGCGATCGCCGCCGTCGCGGATGTACTTCAAGTCGGCGCCGCTGCAGAACACGCCGCCCTCGCCTCGAACCACGACCGCGCGGACGTCGCGATCGCGCGCGAGCTGCAGACCCGCCCTTCGGAAATCCTGAGCGGTCTCCACATCGAGGGAGTTCAAACGCTCACGGCGCGCAATCGTCAGAAAGCCAACCGCCCCTTCCCGCTCGACCCGTATATGCTTCATTTCGCTCATGGCTCAGCAAATCCTCGGGAGCAGCTCGCCCTCGGCTTCGGCCAGCAAACGGCTTCCAAACCCGGTGTCGAGAATCACGAATCCCGGCCGATCGGCGACACATTCACCAACAATTGCGGCGTTCCGTCCGAGAGGGTGCGAGCGGATCGCATCGAGCACCCCCGCTGCGACCTCGGGTCGAAGACCAAAGACCGCCTTCCCTTCATTCGCGGAAACGAGGGGGTCGATTCCAAGCAGCTCGCCCACGGCGCGAACTTCGTCGCGCAGTGGTACGGCGGTCTCGTCTACGATGATTCCGACGCTGCTCTTCTCCGCCATCTCGTGGAGCGCGCTCGACAGCCCGCCGCGGGTGGGGTCCTTGAGAGCAACCACGCCCTCCCCGCCGACGTCCAAGGCTCGTCGGACCAGCGTGTGTATCGGCGCGACGTCGGACTCTAGAGTCGTCTCCAATGCAAGCTCGTTGCGCGTCGCCATGATTGCAAGCCCGTGATCACCCATCGTTCCGGTGACCAAAATCCTGTCACCCGGGCGCAAGCCAGAATCGGAAACCAAGCGCGACGTCAGCGCTACGCCAGTCGTGTTCAGCACCAGGCCATCGAGCTCACCGTGGCCCATCACCTTCGTGTCGCCGGTGACGATCGTGGTTCCGGCCTCTTCACAGGTTGCGCGGATCGACGCCCAGATCCGCACCAGATCATCTCTCGGGAAGCCGTCTTCGATGATTGCCGCGCAGGTCAACGCCAAGGGCTCCGTTGCTCCCATCATGGCGAGATCATTGACGGTTCCAGAAATCGCCAAGCGTCCGATGTCGCCGCCAGGAAACTCGATGGGCTGCACGACGTGCGAGTCGGTCGCGATGACGAGGTACTGGTCGCCGATGCGGATGGCCGCGCCGTCGTCCATTGCCCCGAGGCCGATGCCGTCTTCAACGTCGCCGAGGCCCTTTGCGAACACCTGCTCGATCAGCGCGCGCATCGCACCACCGCCCGTTCCGTACTTGAGCGTGATGCGTTCATCGACGAAGCGGGCGTTGCGCGTCATGCAGCCCCTCGCTTGATCGAACGAAGATCGGGTCGACCCCCGTACTGATGCCAGATCTTGCAGGTGCCTTCCGCGCTCACCATGCAAGCGCCGACCGGCGTATCGGGCGTACATTCCTTCCCGAATAGCTGACAGTCGGCCGGTGATGCGATCCCCGCCATGATGTCACCACACTGGCACTGCTGAACCAGCTTTGGCGGTGCGTAACTCCAAAGCGCCGACGCGTCGATGGTGAAGCGCCTCCTGGTGTCGTACTTCGCGAACTCATCGCGCAGACGAAGGTTCCCGTTCGGGACATGGGCGATGCCACGCCAGCGGCCTCCGGTCGCCCGGAACACCCTCCACAAGAGCTTCTGTGCGTGAACGTTCCCTTCGCGTGTGACACAGCGCGGAAAGGCGTTCTCGACTCTTGGTTCGCCGCTGTTGATGACCTCCATGAGCTTGACCAGGCCTGCCATGACGTCGAGTGGTTCGAAGCCTGCGATCACCACGGGCAGGCGATGCCGCTCGACGAACTTTTCGAACACGGCCGAGCCGGTAATCGTGGCGGCGTGGCCTGCTGCGAGGAACCCTTCGATTTTGGTCTCCGGCATCTCGGCGACGATCTCCATCACCGGGGGTATGTATTTGTGCGCAGAGAGCACCGAAAAGTTGTCGGGCGGATCGTCGACCAAGACAGCCGCCGTGGCGACCGCCGTCGTTTCAAACCCGGACGCGAAAAAAACGATCTCCTCGTCGTGTTCCCTCGCGAGCTCGACGGCCTGTGTCACGCTGTACACCACGTCGACGTTCGCGCCCTCGGCTTTCGCGTCCGCAAGCGACTGCGAGGTACCAGGCACCCGCAGCATGTCGCCATACGAAGCGATCCGAACACCCTGTCTTGCGAGCGCGACGGCTTCGTCCACCTCGGGGACGTCCGTCACACACACCGGGCACCCAGGGCCCATAATCACCTGCAAATCCAAGGGAAAAGCCGCTCGCAGCCCAAACTTTGCGATCGCCTGCTCGTGGCTTCCGCACACGTGCATCACCGACACCGGGGCGTGGTCGGCTTGATGCACTAGGCGATCGAGCGCCTCGCGAAGGCCTCGCGCGCGCTCCGGGTCGCGAAACTTCAACTGAGCCAGCGGGTCATTGAGATTCATTGGATGTTCTCTTGGAGCGATCCGTGGCATCGGGCGCTGCGGCGATCTCGGCGCGCACATCGGCCGTCATCAAATCGTGCTCGTCGGCAAGCCGTAGAAGCTCGTCGTACAGGGCCAAGGTCTCGGCGGCCTCCTCCGGTGGAATCCGCCGAATCGCAAAGCCCACGTGATTCAAGATGAAGTCGCCCGGATCGACCGGCGCATCACAAACCTCGAGGCGCACCTGTTTCTTCACGCCCCAAAAATCGACGGTCGCGATCTGGTTCTCGCGATCGACTTCGACCACCTTGCCGGGAACACCTAAGCACATGGAAAAGCTCCTTGGGGCATCAACCTTTGTCTCCCAGAATGGCGTCCGCGATCAAGGCCTGACCGAGGGCGATTCCGCCATCTCCGGGCGGAACTTCACTGTGCCGTAAAACTCTGTTTTTATTGGATATTTCCTTCTCAATCCCGCCGGCAAGCCAAGCGTTCTGAAAAACACCGCCGGTCAACGCCACGGGCAGCTCGCCGCGGTCTGCCCAAAGCGCCTTCACAAGCTCTGCCGTGACCGCGACCAGTGCATTGTGGAAGCGCGCCGAAACGTCGCCGGCCGGTGTTGCGGCCCGCAGGTCGTCGACGGCGGCGCGCACCGCCGGCCGGAGGTCCACTTCCCAGGGCGTGTGCGACCGGTCGATCTCGAAGGGGTATGCGTCAGAGACCGATTCGTTTGCGACCTGGTCCCATGCAATCGCCACCTGACCTTCGTACGTCGAGCGAGCGCGCCCCAATGCCAGCGCGCCAAGGCCGTCGAAGTAACGTCCGACACCCCGCGCTTGCGGCGCGTTGAGCTCGCGCTCGATCATCTGCTTCACCAGCTCAATGGACTTCGAGCTCACATCACCCAAAAGCGAAATCGAATCGCTTGGTGGTGCGCCGTCGTAAGCGTCGTGTAGGAGCGCGAAGCCGATTCTCCATACCTCGCGCATGGCGAGATCCCCGCCCGCCAAGCGGATGGGCCGAAACGTCGCCAAGCGTTCGTATCGCTCTGCAGAACAAAGAAGAAGCTCGCCACCCCAAGACGTTCCGTCTTCGCCAAAACCCGTGCCATCGTACGCCACGCCGAGCACCGTGCCCTGCATCCCGTGCTCCGCCATCAGGCTCACCACGTGTGCGTGGTGATGCTGAACGCCGACCAGGGTCACATCGTCGCGCGCCTTCGCGTACCGCGTCGACAGGTATCCAGGGTGCAAATCATGTGCAACGATATCTGGACGAACCTCGAGGATCGTTTGCATCCGTTCGATCGCTTCTTCGAAAAAATCTAGCGCAGCCACGGTTTCGAGGTCGCCGATGTGCGGTCCGAAGTAAGCGGTGTCGCCCATCGCAATGCAAAACGTGTTCTTTAGATGCGCGCCGCAGGCGAGGACCGGACGCGTCACCGGGCGAGACAAATAGAACGGCCTCGGCACGAAGCCGCGCGACCGGCGCATGAGGGTAGGCACCCCGGCGATCACTCGGCTGACCGAGTCGTCGCAGCGCATCGCGATCTCACGATTGTGGAGCAAGATCGCATCCGCAATCCCCTCTAGACGCTCCCTAGCTTCGTCGTTCTCGTAGCAAATTGGTTCGTCGGACACGTTGGCCGAGGTCATGACGAGAGGTCGCCGAACCGCCTCGAGAAGCAGGTGGTGGAGCGGCGTATAGGGCAAAAATAGGCCAACGAGGGAGGTATCCGGGCTGACTTCGACTGCGAGACCCGCGTCTTCGCGCCGGCGCAGAAGGACCACGGGCCGTTCGGCCGCCGTGAGAAGGGCCTCTTCATCGGCACGGATCTCCGCAAGTGCCTGTGCTGCAGCGAGGCTCCCTACCATGACGGCGAATGGCTTCTCGTCACGATGCTTGCGTTCCCGGAGCCGACGAACTGCGGCGCCGTCGGTTGCATCGCATGCGAGATGAAACCCCCCCAAGCCTTTGACCGCAACCACTCCGCCACGTGACAAGAGCTCCGCCGCGTCTGCGAGCGCGTTGATCGCAGTCGCCGCTCGACCATCAAGTCGATCCAAGCTGAGCGCCGGCCCGCATTCCGGACAGGCATTGGGCTGTGCATGAAAGCGTCGGTCTTGGACGTCGTCGTATTCGGCCTTGCATGCCGCGCACATCAGGAACCCCGACATCGTCGTGGCTGCGCGATCGTACGGTATCCCCGTCGCAATCGTGAAGCGAGGCCCGCACGCCGTGCAGTTGGTGAAGGCGTATCCGAAGCGCCGCTCGTGACGATCCAAAATTTCGTTTCTGCAGTCCTCACAGGTTGCGAGGTCGGGGGGAATCGACAGCGCCTTCTGGCCGATGGCATCGCTCGACTCGATCACGAAGGCATCGAGGTTCTCGTCCGGAATCCTCGTCTCGCGGAGCTCTGCGATCTGCGCCGCGGGCAAGGTATCTCTCTGTAATTCCGCCACAAATCGGTCGAGGATGGATTTGGTTGCGAACGCCTCAATCGTCACGCCCCGAGGGTCGTTTCGCACTCTTCCGACGACACCTACCCTACGCGCCAGTCGGTAGACCCAGGGCCTAAAACCGACCCCTTGCACGGTTCCTCGGATTTCGATGCGATGCCCAGCCATCACGGTCCATCCTCGGCGACGCTCAATACATAAGCGACGAGGTCCCACTTCTGCCCGTCGCTCAGGGTCGGCCAGGCCGGCATCGAAGTACCGCGCTTGCCTTCGCTCAAGACCTCAAACACCGTGATCGCGGTCGCGTTCGATCTCCAGCCGGGGCTGCCGAAATCGACTGGCTTCCGAGACAACCCCTGGCTCCGCACCCCGTTTCCGTCTGCCCGATCGCCGTGACACAGCGCGCACTTCTCTTTGAACAGTGTCCTGCCGCGTGCGCGCGCTTCGTCAGACGAAAGTTGGGCAATGGGGACCTCGACTTTGTCGTAGTCCACGGAGAACGGGCTGACTTCGGCGCTACACCCCAAGAGTGCGAGCGACATGAGCAGTGCTCCCATGGCCTTCATCGCGACTCTCCGTAGATGGGACCGGTGGATACCCTAGTGATCTGAGCTCTTCGACCACGCGCTCGACGAGCTCGGGGATGCTTGCCTGGACGGCAGGCGTTCGTTCGAGCCCGAGCTCGATCGACTCCGGAACAACTCCGAGAATCACCACGCGGTCTGGATACCGATCGAGCAGGCTCGCCCCTGCAAGCAGGTCCGCAACCCCAATTTGATGGGGGGAAAGGCGCTCGTAGACCGCCGGAGCCACCTCTTCGCCTTCGATCCGGACCTGCGTTCCGGGCGGCCCGTCGGCTCCGATCGCGTCGACGAGGATCACCTGATCGGCGCTGTCGACCAGAGGCAGAAGCGAGAGCCCGAGCGTGCCGCCGTCTAGCACGACGACACCCTCCGGGAACTGGTACTCACGAATGAGTTTGTGAACGGCGGCGATACCAGCGCCGTCGTCCATGCAGACAACATTGCCGAGCCCCAGAACTAGGACCGGCGTGCGGTCAGTCATCCCGATTGCGCCAGCTCTTTGGTAAGAACTTGTAGCCGCTGAACAGTGAGTCGATGAGGCCCATCCCTTCGATGCGAGACACCAGCATTGCGCTCCAGATGTGGTGGGCGACGAAGCCCAGAAGGAACCACATCGCCAGGTGATGGATCCAGCGCGCCGTCTGTGCGCCGCCGAAGATTGGAAGCAGGAACTCCCAGAACTCCATGTAGCCCGTTGCGCTCACCGAATAGAGAGCAAAGCCGGTGAGGATCAACGTGAGATACAGGCCAAACACCAGGAGATAGGTCAAGCCCGCCAAGGGGTTGTGACCGACGTTGAGCGGCGGCTCTTTGTCGACCAGCGAATAGAACTTCAACATCTTCAACACATCGCCGCGTCGTCGCTTGCCGACCGGTACAAACTGATGCCAGCGCGCGTAGTACGAACCCACGAACATCCATGCGATGCGCGATGCAACCGCGAGCGCAAAGATGATGGCCGTATAGAAGTGCACGACCTTCACCGTCGCCATCACGAAGTGCTCGCCGGGCGGCCCCGAGGGGATCAGGTATGGCTTGCCGATGAACACACCGGTAATTGCAAGGATGAACACCGAAACCATGATGAGCCAGTGAGTCGTTCGAACCAGCAAGTCCCAGACATAGACTCGTTCGATGCCTTCAACGTCATGCCGACGGGGGCTCACCTGGGGGCGAGCACCTCCTTTGACCGCGGCCGTCGGCGGGGGTGTCATCGCACCTTCACGCGAGTGATCTCGCGCCCTCCGGGTTCGACGACGTGCACACCGCACGCCATGCACGGGTCGAACGAATGAACCGTCCTCAGGATCTCGATCGGCTGCTCCGGGTCGGCGACCGGGGTCCCGACCAAGGCTGCCTCGTAAGGGCCTGGCGCATCGCCGGAGTCCCGTGGGCCGGCGTTCCAGGTGCTCGGAACGACGCACTGGTAGCGCTCGATCTTTGCATCTTTCACGTGGACCCAGTGTCCTAGCGAGCCGCGCGGCGCCTCGTGGAAACCAGCTCCCATGGAGTCGGCGGGCCAGCTCTCCGGATCCCACTTGCTGTTGTCGTGGATGCGAAGCTCACCCTTGCCCATGTTGTCGGCCAGCTCGTCGACCCAGTCTCCGATCTTGTCGACCAGCACCTGAGTTTCGATACCTCGCGCTGCGACACGGCCAAGCGTCGAGAACAAGGCTTCCGGTCCAACACCGAGCGTCTTGAGAACGTGGTTGACCAGGCCTTGCACCTTCTCGTGGCCGCGAACGTACGAGACCAGCATTCGGGACAAAGGCCCGACCTCCATCGGCACTCCGCCGTAGCGGGGCGACTTCAGCCACGAGTATTTCTTCGAGGTGTCCAGGCGTTCGAATGGTGGCTTCGGACCGGTGTAGTTCGGCTTGGTTTCACCTTCCGACGGGTGCAGTGCCTGGTCCTCACCGCCCGCGTAGTCGTACCAGGAGTGCGTGATCTGCTCGGTGATCTTCGAAGGATCGAACTCTTCGACCTTCGAGATGTCGCGCGCGCGAATGATGCCCGATGGAATGTAGAGCTCCGGATTGGCTTCGTCGTCGAGCGGATACTCTCCATACACCATGTAGTTGCCGACGCCTGCGCCGTAGCCGGCCCAGTCCTTGTAGAACGAAGCGACCGCAAGCAGGTCCGGGATGTACACCTTGCTCACGAACTCCTGCGCGCCGGCAATCAACTTCTTGAACTCCGCGATCGTGTGGATGTTCAGCGAAGCCTGCTTGTCCGGGTCGACCGGAGTCGCCATGCCGCCAACCAGGAAGCTCTGCAGATGCGGGTTCTTGCCGCCGAGAATCGCGTGCATTTTGATGAACTCACGCTGCCACTCGAGCGCTTCGAGATAGTGCGCGACCGCCATCAGGTTTGCTGCCGGCGGAAGCTTGTAGGACGGATGGCCCCAGTACGCGTTGGCGAACGGCCCGAGCTGGCCTCGCTCGACCAGCCCCTTGACCCGGTCCTGGATGCCCTTGAAGTACGTCGCACTGGACTTTCCCCAATCCGAAATCGACTGCGCAAGCGCGGACGTTTCGGCCGGATCCGCCTCGAGTGCCGACACGATGTCGACCCAGTCGAGCGCGTGCAGGTGGTAGAAGTGGATCACGTGGTCCTGGATGCACTGGGACGCGATGATCAGGTTTCGGAGGATCCGCGCATTGGGTGGCGGCTTGGCGCCGATCGCGTCTTCGACCGCACGGATCGAAGCGATCGCGTGCACGGTCGTGCAGACACCACAGATGCGCTGAGTAAAGGCCCAGGCATCGCGCGGGTCGCGGCCCTGTAAAATGATCTCAATCCCTCGGAACATGGTCGAAGACGACCAAGCGTTGGAGACCTGACCGCCCTCGATCTCCGCTTCGATGCGCAAATGGCCTTCGATGCGGGTCACCGGGTCGACAACGATATGAGTCATTCTGCGCCTCCTTCATCGGTTCGCTCCGGCGGGCCCTCGGGTGCATGATCCGCGCCCGTTCCAACGAGCTTCTTTCCGAGATGTACCAAGGTGTGCCCGGCGAACGCGGTGGTGACACCGATGGCTGCCCAGAAGCCCACCTTGTCGATGTTTGATCCTTTGCCGAATCCGGGGAAGCCTGGAAGGTGCGCGTAGAACGGCGTCATCTTGTCCCAGAAGTCCGGTTCGGCGCAGCCGATGCAACCGTGGCCGCACGCGATCGGCCAGCTCGTGTTGTCGTTCCAACCGACGTTCGGACAGTTCTGGAACGAAACGGGGCCCTTGCAGCCCATCTTGTAGAGGCAATGGCCGTCGCGATGGGCTTCGTCGCCCCATTGCTCGACGTACTGTCCGGTGTCGTAGTGCGCACGCCTCTCGCAGTTGTCGTGAATCGACTTCCCGTACGCAAAAAGCGGGCGATTCAGCCTGTCGAGGGCAGGGAACCTTTCGTAGGTCAGGAAATACACCAGCGTTGCGGTGAGGTTCTGGGCGTTCACCGGACAGGCCGAGAGGTTGATCAGATTCTTCACACCGGGCACCGCATCGGACACGCCGAGCGCGCCGGTCGGATTTGGCGATGCCGCCGGGATACCGCCAAACGATGCGCAGGTTCCGACTGCAATCGTCGCCAGCGCGTTGCCGCATACCTCGTTGGCAATGTCGATCGCCGCCTTCCCGCCAACGGTGCAGTACGCGCCGTTCGCGCCGGTTGGGATCGAGCCTTCGACGACGGCGAGGTATGCACCCTTCTGGTTTTTGACGACGTTGTGAAGGTTCTCCTCCGCTTGGTGACCGGCCGCTGCCATGATCACCTCGTGGTAGTCGATCGAGATCAGATCGAGGATCACCTCGGCTGCCGTCGGCTTACTCGCACGAAGGAATGATTCGGTGTTCCCCGCACAGTCCTGGAAGTTGAGCCAGACCAGGGTTGGCTTTGGTTTGTTCTCTATCGCGTCGGCAATCATGGCCGTCGCGCCTTTCGGCAAACCAAACATCACCGCCATCGCAGAACAGAAGCCCATGAACTCGCGACGTGACACGCCGCGCGCCTCTAACTCCCGCCGGAAGTCACTTCCCGGTTCATCCATTGGATCCTCCTCGCTGTTGCAGAGCAAAGGACGCGGCACTAATCTTATCAGCCGCCCAGTGAGGGGACTCTACCGTCGCGAGGCCCCCGAAAACAAGGCTTGCAACGCTCTTGAGAACCGTTTTCTAGAGGTCGCGCGCATCTTGCGTTTTGCGGTGATCACGCGAAATATTTGCGCCGATATTTGCCGAGCGAGAAGGGCACGCGGTAGCATCGCCCGGATGTCCGCCAATCCGGAAGAGTATCGGTTCTTCGAAGTCGTTCAGGGCTACATCGAACAGGCTGCCGCGCTCACCGGCCTTCCGTCTCACGTGAAGGCGATCCTCGCGGAACCGAAGAACGAGCTCATCATTCATTTCCCGGTGCGGATGGACAGCGGCGAAATGCGCGTGTTCAAAGGCTATCGCGTTCAGCACAACAACGTGATGGGCCCCTACAAGGGAGGAATGCGGTACCACGAGCAGGTCACGCTCAACGAGCTCAAGGCGCTTGCGACACAAATGACCTGGAAATGCGCGCTGCTCGGCATTCCATTTGGGGGGGGCAAAGGCGGAATCAAGTTCAAGCCGCGAGAGCACTCCATCGATGAGCTGCGGCGCATCACGCGGCGATTCACCCACGCGTTGGGCAGCAATATCGGCCCGTCACACGACATTCCGGCACCCGACATGGGGACCAATTCCCAGACCATGGTTTGGATGATGGACACGTACATCAACACCGGGCCCACTTATGAAAAGAACGACCAGCGAGCTGTAGTGACCGGAAAGACCATCAATTCGGGCGGCTCGGAGGGCCGCGAAGCTGCGACCGGCCAGGGCGTTGTGCATTGCATCAAAGAATGGGCGCGCGAGAATCGCTTTGATCTCGAAGGCGCGACCGCCATCGTTCAGGGCTTTGGCAACGTGGGCTCAAACGCCTCCGTTCTACTAGCGAAGCTCGGGGTTTCGACGATCGCGACCGGCGATCACTCCGGCTATTTGCGAAACGAAGAAGGCTTCAACGCGCACAAGCTTCAAGACTACGTGCAGGCCAACGGCTCGATCGCAGGTTACCCGCGCGGCGACAAGATCACGCGGAAAGAGTTTTTCGAAACCAAGGCAGACCTGTTCATTCCAGCCGCGCTCGAAAATCAAGTCGGCGCAGAGGAAGCAAACAATCTCAAGGTGCGCTTGATTGCCGAAGGCGCAAACGGCCCAATCAACCCTGATGGAGCCGCGGTGCTGGCCGATCGTGGCGTTCCCGTCATCCCCGACATCCTGGCCAACGCGGGCGGCGTGACCGTCAGCTATTACGAATGGGTGCAGAATCGGAACAGCGAGCACTGGGACTCTGAAGAAGTACAGCGGCGGTTGCTTCACATGATCCGCCGCGCGTATCAGCGCACGATGTTCTACGCGACTGAAAAGAAGATCGATCCCCGAATTGCGGCATATTCACTGGCGCTCGAAAGCCTCGCGACGTCCTACGCAGAGCGCGGCATCTTTCCGTGAATTATATGGAATTTCTGGACCTCCAACCGGGAGCCGACGCGGCCCCAGGCGCCTTGACAATTGTTGCCTTCGGAAGCACTTCCATCAGTCATGATTGCCCAAGCGGTCTTTGAAGGAACGATCCCGGAGGAAGGCGTCGGGGACTTGCTTGGCGGCCTCGAAGAGATCCGCACCACTGGTGTGCTGACCTTTCAGAGCGAGTCGGGCTCGGGCACCGTTCGGCTCGTGCAAGGCCAGGTTGCAGATGCCGAAACATCCACCGATGAAGAACGTGCGCTCCAGGTTTTACTCTCCCTCCGCGAAGGCGAGTTTGCGGTGTATCCGAAGCTTCCGCACCTTCCGGTTTCACGCGGCACCGACACCACACGGCGCGGCTCGATCGCCGTACACCCGCCCGCCGATTTGATGCGCTATTGCGAGGGCGCGGGTCTCACCGGTCGGCTCCTGCTCGAGCATCGGGGACGGCTCGCGATCGCATATTACGAAAAGGGCGAGCTGCAGGACGTCAGCATCGACGGTGGGACTGCCGCAGATTACGTACTGGCCCTCGAATGGACCGAAGGGACCTTTCGCGTCGATGCCGTCCCGCCGCCGCGCGAAACATTGCCCCCTGCGCTTCGGGACAAGGCCTCCACCGCGCCTCCGAAAGACCCAACCGTCCTTCCCTTGCTCGACGCCTTCGAAGAAGGTCTTGCCGACCTTGGTCGTGTCGACGCGACTCCGGTCTCCGGACTCGGCCCGCGCATGGAAGCGCTCGACGAGGACGCGACGATCCGGATCATTCGCCGGCCCGGAGAGAATGATCTGCCCGAGCTGCGGCCGAGCTGGCACGCCCTCGACTATTCTCCCTCCTTCACAACGGAATCTGCTACAACTAGCCCGATGAAGTCGAAGGACGACGGCAGGCGGATTGGTTCCTTACGCACGCTCGCATGGGTTGGCGGGGTTTTCCTCGTGGTGGCCGCGTGTCTCTGGCTTCTCGCCTCGCTCCCGCCACTGGAGTAGTCTGGCCTTCGTGAGCCCGCGCTTGCGACCGGGACGCTGGCTGCCCAGCCGGATCGCCTTCCTTCATCTAGTCTCGCTTCTGGCGGCGGGCGTGACCTCTCCCTCGATCGCCGGTGCGCAGGATCTGGATCCTAGGGGCGAGCCATATCGTCCCGGCGACGTCGTTCCGGCTCCCAAGGAGCAGGGTGCATCCGAAGACGAAGACGCAGAGGAGTTTCGCGACCCGTATGGCGTAGCCAGCGAAGGTCGCCATTCGGATCAAGTTTCCTCGCAAGTCCGCTACGTGCTCGAGGGCATCGTCGTCATTGGCAACAAGAGAACCAAAGCGCACGTGGTTCGCAAGTTCGTTCCATTGAAGCAGGGCGACTTTCTCGATCCGGAATCACCGGAGCTCCTGGATACCGAATGGCGACTGATGGGCACCGGCTGGTTTGACAGCGTCGACATCCGTCTCGAACGTGGTGCGGAACGGGGCTACGTGGTGCTCGTCGTCCAAGTGAAGGAGCGTAATACCTTCGTCATCGAGAAACTGGTCGCAGGCCTGTCGGAAAGCGTCCGACGAACCACCGACAGCGGCCGCACACTGTTTCCTTGGCTTGGGTTCAAGGTCACGGAGACCAACCTCGCCGGCCTAGGCATCCGCTTGTCCGGGACCGCGCTGGTCAGCGAATTCCAGCAGGGCGGACGCTTGGACCTGCGGTACCCCAAGCTGATCAAGAGTGAATACGGCGTCCGATTCGGCACTTTCTTTCTCAATGGCAGGGAGTTCTATGGGAACAATCCCTTGGTCAGCGTGCCCTGCGGCGCACCGACCTGTCCTAGCAGCTCGGTCGTCACCAATGCGGTCGTCCGCTATCGGCGGGGCGGTTTCATGGTCGGCACCGGCAAGGAATTCACCAGCAAGCTGCGCTACAGCCTCGATTGGATCGGCGACATCGTCAGCGTGCTTGGCCGCCCCGAGGCTGCCAGCGAGGTCGTTGGCAACGAGATCCAGCCGATCGATTTCTCGATTCAAGACGGCAGGAGCTTCGTTTCTTCGCTGCGGTTCAGGCTGACCTTCGACAAGCGCGACGACCCCGGCATCACGAAGGAGGGTGTCTTGTTCGTCGGCGACGTCATGCTTGGAACACGCGCGCTCGGCAGCGACTACGACTTCATCAAGATCGACGTCTGGGTGAGACGCTGGTGGCGGCTTCCGTGGAAGCACACCATTCGAATCGGATTTTTCGGCGGCGCGGCCTTCGGGAACACGCCGTTCTTCTACCTCTATCACATCTCGGATCTCTCGGATCTGATCCCGTCGAGATTCCTCGAGATGCAGCTCGACGCGCGTCCACCGCCCAATCTCTTGGGCACTTCGATTGAAAACAATTACCTCGGCGAGCTCGCGTGGCGGCTCGACGTCGGATACGACGTGCCGGTCTATCAAAACGAGCGCGAACGCGGGCTTCGCGAGGTCAACGTCTATGGGCTCATCGGGCTGATTTCTCTGACAGACCTGAGGAACCAGCGGACCGGCTTCGGCGGGGTCGTCGGCTACAGCGGAATTTCGCGCTTTCCGCTCGACCTGACCTTCGACTTTGGTTTCCGATTCGACACGCGGGTCGGTGTCTTCCAGTTCGGTTTCTCGACGATACTGGGGTTCGTCCGCCTGTGAGATTCGGGCTTGCAGCGCTGGTCTTGCTGATCGCAGCGCTTGCCTACGGGCAGTCGCAACTTTCGATCCGTGACCTCGGCGTGACCTGGTCACGCGGTGCCGCCTCGGTCTCGTTCTCGGCAAAAGATCTCGCTGACGAGCGCGTGCGTCGGGAGCTATCGAGCGGGCTTCGAAAGCGCATGGAAGTGACCGTCAGCGCACATCTGAACGGCTCGGACTGGAGGATGGGCATCCGGCAATTTGGCTGCGACGTGACCCGCGACCTCTGGGAGGACGGCTATCTCGTTCGCATCGGCGATCAAAGCGAGCGGCTCAAAACGCTGGAACAGGTGCTCGACCGATGCCTGGTCGTCCAAGGCCTGTTCGTCGGGGATCCGAAGAGCTACGAGCTACAAAAAGGAAGAGACATTTACTTCGCCGTGAAGGCGGAGTTCAACCCAATCTCGAAGAAGCAGTGTACCGAGCTCATCCGTCCTGCCTCTGGCGGGGATCCGGTCGGTCCCATTAGCGTCAACATCGTCAGGCGCCGGATCTGCAAAGCCGAACGCAGCATTGCGTTCCGAGGCGCGCTTTTGAAGGTGCCCGAATGAGCCGGTTCGAGCGAAAGATTCTATTCGCGATTGGCTTGTCGGTGTTTCTGGCGCTCGGCGGGAGCATTTTCCTCGCCCAGGGCGCGCTGCGCGACGTGTACGCGGTTGGCGTGAACGAGCGCTTTGGCGCAGAGCTCGTTCACGGC
>JAOTXX010000063.1 GCA_029862185.1 Myxococcales bacterium | reverse complement strand
AGTCGCTTCTCTTTTCCGCTACGATGCCCAATGCCGTCGCGGCGCTCGCCCGAGAGATCCTCGACGATCCCGTTCGTGTCGACGTCTCGCCGAAACAGGTGACCGTCAAGGAGATCGACCAGGGATTCGTCATGGTTGGAACCAGCGACAAGCAACGGATGCTCGAGCATCTGCTCCGAGACGACGAGGTCTCCCGAGCCATCGTGTTCACACGGACCAAGCACGGAGCCAACAAGGTCGCCAAGAAGCTCGGACGCGCCGGCATTGGCGCCGAAGCCATCCATGGCAACAAGTCACAGGGTGCGCGGCAGCGCGCTCTGCAAAACTTCAAAAACGGCGACTCCTGGGTACTCGTCGCGACGGATATCGCCGCGCGCGGCATCGACATCGACGCGGTCTCCCATGTGATCAACTACGAGCTGCCACACGAACCGGAGAGCTACGTGCACCGGATTGGTCGAACGGGCCGCGCGGGCGCGACAGGCGCTGCCTGGTCACTGGTCGATCCATCGGAACGCAGCAGACTGCGAGCCGTGGAGCGGCTCATTCGCTTTTCGCCTTCGGAGATCGAGGTCGATTTGCCGCCGCGCGAGCCAGCGGAGCCGCAGCGCGTCAACCCACCCCGCCGACGAAGTCGTCCACGCGCTTCCACCAATCAAAGAGCCAACGCCTCCGCGCTTCCCCGCGTGGGATCTCGTCGGCACTGACACGCCAGATTCGAACCTGAATCTGCGCACCGACTACGGTGCCGTTCAGCAAGTCGGTTGCGTTCGCGAGGCCTTCTAGCCCCCGATGCGCGACGATGAGCACGTCGGCATCGGGGGCGGTGTCGAGCAGGCCTAGCGCGCCGCCGGGCTTGGGCGGAAGGCAGTGCCTGAAGGTCGCGGCGATCTCCGCGAGCTCGGGGTGCGTCTTGGCGAGCCTCTTGAGGGCGATATCTTGCTTGCGCTTGGTGAAGCGCGTGCCTTCCGGATAGAGCAAGACCCCCTGGTCGCCGAGGTTCTCCGCCAGCCTCCGAACCCCTTCGAGCTCTTCACGAACGATGCCGCCGCGGTCGATGAAGTAGTTGGGCGAGGCATGACCGGCGACGTCGATGCACGGGTCGACCAGAAGCTCCCTCTTGAACACGTAGCGAAGTCGAAGCCCCGTCGCGTTCGAGATGAACGTGACCGGAATCGCGGTGTCGATGATGCTCGCGTGGCGAATGAACACCAGGACATGGCCGGGAAGAATCTGGTCCTCGCCTTCGATCGACACGGAGAGCGAGAGAAAGCGAGCGAGCCAGGCGAACAGCGAGCTACCCCACCAGCACTCGAGGCGGAAAAAGAGATCTTCCCGGCGCTCGCGTCTGCCAGGCGTGATCACGTAGATCGCTGCCGCCGCCGTCAACCCCATCAACTCGATGCTGAGGTAGAACCAAAAGAACATCAGCAGACGCAACACTGCAAACGAGCTGCGGCGAAGGATCCCAATCACGAAGGAGCCGGGGATCCAAAGCGGTGCGAGCGCCGTGAGCAAGACCCAGAGCAGGACACACGTAGACACCGTCATGAGTCGCCGACGAGTGGGCGAGACGGAGGCCGAATGTGAAAAGGCCAGCGCCTGCACGAACCGAGAGCGGCGGCGTAGGTCGGTGGGCCGCACCATGCTCCGTTGTTCGCGCGCTTCGCTCATCTTTCAGGGCCAACTTATCTGTGAAACGCGTCGGATGAAAGCCCCCTGCGGAGCTACGCGCGCTTCGCTCAGGGCGAGGTGACGATCGACGAGATCAGCCCGTCAAAGGCCGCGGCGTTTTCCGTTACAGTCGCGCTCGGTCCCAGAAACTTGAAGTAGTAGGGGCCACCCTGGCTGTTCACGATCGCCGCGATCAGGCGTTGGTTCGCTTGCCCAGGCTCTTGCTGGCCGGTGGGGCTCATGCCGCCAGCGTACTGGCCCGCGACCTCGAGCCTCGTGATGTCCATTCCCGACACCTTGCTGCTCGTTTGCTTTGCATCGGACACGGCAGAGCCGTCCGGATTGCTGAACTGCCCGATCCAGCGGTTGAGGTTCTCCTGTGACGTCCCCGCGCCTTGCGGTCCAAAAAAGTAGACGATCAGCTCGGCGGCGCCTGCCGACCCCGGTGCCCTCAACTGCGCGCGGCGCATGGCGGACTTCGGTGCTTGGGCGCTCCACTTGGCAGGCACCTTGAATGCAACTGTGCCAACGTCGATCATGCCCGACGCATCAGGCTGACCGGATGTCGAACCGCCGCCACCCGGAACCTGCCTCGGATCCATTCCTGCATGCGGATCCCCGGATGGCGCCATCCCGGCATGCGGGTCTTGGGCAGCGCCCGGGTGCGCGCCACCGGTTTCGGTCGTCCCGACGTTGGCGGCCGCGCCGCTTCCTTCTTTCGGGGCGGGACCTTTGTTTTGACAGCCCGAGGCTAAGATTAGGGCCAGGGACATGGCGAAGACATGAATCGATGGACTCAGCATGGTCGTAGTGGAGCACCTTGGCGGCCGCCCCTCAAGTCCTCGACACCAGCTGCCGGAGCGTCCATGGTGAGCCCCGAAGCATGCGACGGGTACGAGGTTTCGTAGATTTGGTGTTCGACTTGGTCGAGGAAACGACCAATTTGGTCGAACGCACCCACGACGCGGTTGTGGAGCGATCCGTGCGGCGGTTTGCGTCCGTCGAGCCCGCCAAGAGCACGGCGAAGGTGGTCACCGGCGTCCAAACCGCGATTTCCAGCGGTGTATTCGAGTCGGTTCGCGTGCTCAACGGCATCAGTCGCTTCACGGTGGATGCCGTCGCCGATGTGGCCGAGGCCGGTCTTGCCCAGGCGTCCGACCCCGAGGATCTCGAGCTAGCCACGCCAGTCCGATCGAGCGCGGCGGGCACGGCAGCCTGGTACGTCGACTACCTCCAAGCCTCGATCAACGGCTTTTGGGGGGACTACCTCAGCCGAAAGCAGAGCCGCCTCGATCTGGGCATGACCCTCCGCCACCACGGGCGGCACCTTCCTGCAACCGCGGAAGCCTTTGCAGCCGCGTTTCCGAACCCGACCAACAAGGTCTGCGTCTTCGTGCACAGCCTCGCCGCGACCGAGTGGCTCTGGAGCCTGTCCTCCCACGAGCACTACGGTGATCCGGACGTAACCTTCGGCACGCGCCTCGCAGACGACCTCGGCTATACGCCGATCTATCTTCGCTACAACACCGGACGCCACATCTCCGAGAACGGGCGCGCGCTTGCCAAGCTCATCACCGAGGCGCTCGAAGCCTACCCGGTGCCAGTCGAAGAGGTCGCGCTCGTTGGTCACAGCATGGGCGGCTTGGTGGCGCGAAGCGCGGCGCACTACGCGCGCGAGCACGACGAGCCTTGGGTCGCGCAACTCCGGCACGTGGCCTGCATCGGCTCGCCGCATCTGGGCGCACCCCTCGAACGGGCCGTGAACCGGCTGACCGGCGTCCTTCGAAAGGTCGACGCGGCCGGTGCACAGGTTCCAGCTGCGCTGCTCGACGCCCGAAGCGCCGGCGTCAAAGACCTCCGCTACGGCTACACGGTCGACGAGGAATGGCTTGGGCGGGATCCGGACGAGGTGTTCGCCGATGCACGGCGCAACATCCCCCTCGTCGACGGGGTCGGTTACTATTTCTTGGCAGCGACGATCACGCGCGACCCCGAACATCCGCTCGGCCAACTGCTCGGAGACCTGATGGTTCAGCTCCCTAGCGCGTCAGGAGAGGCGCCCGAGCCGGCCAGGCGGATTCATTTTTCGGGTGGAGCCGTGTTCCCCGGCATGAATCACATCCATATCGCCAACCACCCCGACGTCTACGAAGCGTTGCACGACCTGTTAGCGGCCTAGGTCGGCCACTTGCGGGTCCGAAGGTCGGACCTATCTCCAGAGTCGGAGGCCAGCTACTCTCGGGCCGTCGGCAAGGAGAACCCGCAACATGGACTTGGGAATGGTCGGCCTCGGCCGAATGGGATCGAACCTCGTACGCAGGTTGATTCGCGACGGTCACAGGGCAGTCGTCTACGACCTCGACCCCACTTCGGTGGCCGCATTGGTCTCGGAGGGCGCCGAGGGCGCCCAGAGCCTGGCCGAGCTCGCCGACAAACTAGACGGCCCTCGGGCGGTTTGGGTGATGGTGCCGGCCGGGATAACCGGTCGAGTCATCGACGAGCTCGCGTCGTGCCTCGGCGACGGCGACATCATCATCGACGGCGGCAACTCGTTTTACCAGGACGACCTGGATAGATCGGCTGCGCTTTCGGCATCTGGCATTCGACTGCTAGATGTCGGGACCAGCGGCGGTGTGTTTGGGCTCGAACGCGGTTTCTGCTTGATGGTCGGCGGCGATCGCGATGCGTTTGAGCACCTCGAACCGATCTTTCAGTCGCTTGCACCCGGAGTGCAAGCGGCCGATCGAACCCCGGGGCGGGACGGCGAGCCTCTTCCCGCCGAACATGGCTACCTTCATTGCGGGCCGAGCGGCGCCGGCCACTTCGTGAAGATGGTCCACAACGGGATCGAGTACGGAGTGATGGCGGCCTATGCTGAAGGCTTGAACATTCTCAAGCACGCGGGGGTCGGCCTCGGTGACAGCGCCGTCGATGCGGAAACCGCACCGCTTCGGCGGCCCGAGCACTATCGGTACGAGCTCGACATTCCGCAGGTCACCGAGCTCTGGCGGCGCGGCAGCGTCATCGCCTCCTGGTTGCTCGACCTCACCGCAGCGGCGTTCGTCGAGAACCCGGAGATGGACGGGTTCACCGGGCGCGTTTCGGATTCCGGGGAGGGTCGGTGGACGGTTCTCAGCGCGGTAGAAGAAGGTGTTCCCGCGCCGGTTCTCTCCGCGGCGCTCTTCAGCCGCTTCGCCTCGCGCGGCCGCGACGAGTTCGCCAACCAAGTTCTTTCCGCGATGCGCCAGCAGTTTGGCGGCCATCACGAGAAGCCGGACACGAAATGACCGACACGAGCTACGCAGATGCACTGATCCTCTTTGGCATCACGGGTGACCTCGCGCGCAGGAAGCTGTTCTCCGCGCTCTACGACCTCACCGCCGCCGGTCACCTCGACATGCGCGTCGTCGGCGTGGCGTCTCGCGGCTGGGATGACGAGACTTTGCGCCGCCAAGCTCGCGAGGCTTTGGAAGCATCAGGTCGCCCCATCGACGAGACGGTCTTCGCGCGGCTCGCCGCCAACCTCTCGTACGTGTCCGGCAACTACCGCGAGCCAGGTACCTACCAAGCGATCCTCGAGAAGTTGTCGGGCAGTGTCCGCGCCGTATCCTATCTCGCCATCCCCCCGGGTTTATTTGAAGATGTCGTCGAGGGTCTGGCCGCGGTGGGCCTCAATGGCGGCGGGCGCCTGGTGTTGGAGAAACCGTTTGGTCGCGACGCACAATCGGCCACCGAGCTGAACGACATCATCCACCGTCATTTCCCGGAAGGTCAGGTGTACCGGATCGATCACTTTCTCGGGAAGGAAGCCGTCCAAAACCTCATGATCTTTCGCTTCTCCAACACCGTCTTGGAGCCGATTTGGAACCGCCACTACGTGCGCGGCGTACAGATCACCATGGCCGAGGACTTCGGTATCGAGGGAAGGGGCTCGTTCTACGACAAGGTGGGCACGATGCGCGATGTGGTTCAAAACCATCTCCTGCAAGTCCTCTCCCTGCTAGCCATGGAGCCACCGGTGTCCGACGATCCGGATTCATTGCGCGACGAACGGGCCAAAGCCCTGAGTGCGATCGTGGCGCCGACCCCCGATGCGGTCGTGCGCGGGCAGTACGTCGGATACCGTGAAGAGCCAGGTGTCGCTCCCGACTCCGATACCGAAACGTTCACCGCGGTGCGACTCGAGCTCGATTCGTGGCGCTGGGCCGGGGTGCCTTGGATCATTCGCGCTGGCAAGGGGCTTCAATCCACGGTGACCGAAGCGGTCGTCGAGTTCGACCGTCCTCCACGCCCACTCTTCGCCGACGCGGACTGTCGCCCAAGCCCGAACCGATTGACCTTCCGCACCAAGCCCGACGATGGGATCAGCCTGTCGATGCAGGCTAAAAAGCCTGGGCCTGCCATGGTCAGCCGCCCCATCGACTTGCACCTCGAGCACGACCGGCCGAAGGGCCGCGATGCCTACGACCGGCTGATCGGTGACGCGCTTCGCGGCGACCCAGGCTTGTTCGCGCGTCAAGACGGCGTGATGCAAGCGTGGAGGGTCGTCGATCGCGCGTTGGCCGACGGTCGATCGGTCGTGCCCTATTCACGAGGCAGCTGGGGGCCGGCCGAGGCGGACGCCTTGCTTGGCACCGATTGGCGTTGGCTCACGACCTGACGTGGAGCTCGGTGACCTGATGCACGTCATTTGCGCACAAGACGATTTTCCGAAAGCCGCAGCTGGCGCGCTGAGCCGTGCGCTGCAAAGTGCGCTCCTGCGCAAGCCGCGGGTCTCTTTGGCGCTCTCAGGGGGCAGCACCCCATTGCGTGCCCTGAAACGGCTTGCGCGTGCTGATCTCGACTGGACTCGCGTCGACATCTACCAAGTCGATGAGCGGGTGGCTCCGGCCGGGGATTCGTCTCGCAATCTCGTCGGTCTTAGGACCGCTCTGCTCGACCACGTTGCGGCATCGCTCCACCCGATGCTCGTCGAAGTCGCCGACCTCGAGGTTGCCGCCGCGCAGTACGCCGCAGATCTCCCCGAAGCGCTGGATGTCGTGCATCTGGGCATTGGGGATGACGGGCATACGGCGTCCCTCGTCCCGGGCGACCCCGTTCTCGACGTCATCGACCGGCAAGTCGCCCTGACCCGGCCCTACCGCGGCCACCGCCGAATGACGCTCACCTTCCCTGCGCTCGAGCGCGCCGAAGCGATCATTTGGATCGTGGCCGGCGCCAACAAGGCGCCCATGGTCGAACGCTTGCTTGCGGCCGACCCGACGATCCCTGCCGGACGAGTGCCCCAAGCGCGTGCCCTGCTGATCACCGACAGAACGCCCAGCCCATGACCAGCCATGCCTTTGTAACCGACCTCGGTGTACGTGTCCCGGCCATTACCACCGACCAAATGCGCGAAATCGACCGAGTCGCGATCGAGGAGTTGGGCCCAAACCTCTATCAGATGATGGAGAACGCAGGCCGCAATCTAGCGGTCACGGTCCTCGAAACGCTTGGCGCCGCTTGGAGCGAGACAGCGATCACCGTTCTTTGTGGCACGGGCGGTAACGGAGGCGGAGGGATTTGTGCCGCGCGGCATCTCGCCAATCGTGGCGCAGATGTCACCGTCGTCGTCTCTGATCCTGGCGGCCTCACGCCGGTCCCAAGCGAGCAACTCGCGATCTATCGCGCCACCACGGGCGAATCGTTTGGTCCCCAGGTGCCGGCCGCGATCACGCTGACCTTGGCGTTGCCCAAGACCGGACTCGACGCAGAGACGAGTGGAGATCTTTGGCTGGCCGACCTCGGCATACCGGCGGAAGTGTATTGCCGGGTCGGCATCGACGTGCCTACTGGGCTATTCGGGGACCGCTTCCGGGCGCGGTTGCGCCCTTTTGGCGTTTGAAGCGACCCGATGTAAAGCTTCATTCGAATGGCGCCCAATCAAACCTCGGATTCCGCGGTGGACGAAGTCCGCGCTGCGCTTGGCCCCGCGCTTCAGCGCTTTGGACCCGACTACTGGCGCGAACAGGACGCGGCCAAGACCTTTCCAATCGACTTCTTCGACACGATTGGCGAAGCGGGCTACTTCGGCACCTTCATTCCCGAGGCCTACGGTGGCCTGGACGCGGGCGCGCGAGTGGCGTCCGTGCTTGTCGAAGAGATCAATCGCGCAGGGGGTGACGCCGCATCGGTCAACGCGCAGATGGCCATCTGCCGTACCCTCGTCCTCCACGGAACCGAGGAGCAGAAGCAGCGGTACCTGCCCGGTGTCGCCTCCGGCGACATTCGATTCCTCACCGTGGCCGCCACCGAGCCCGACAGCGGCGCGAACATGAACGAGCTTGCGAGCAGCGCTCGCCGCGACGGGGACGACTGGCTGATCACGGCGAGCAAGGTGCTGATCTCCTTTGCCGGGCATACGCGCCTACTGATTCTTCTGGCGCGCGCTGTAGAAGGCACCACGCTTTTCCTGCTCGACCTCGACGAAGTGGGCGACCAAGTCGAGATGCATCCGATCGACCTCGTTGCGCACCGCATGACCGCAAGCCTGTTCATCGACGACCTGCGCGTGCCGGACAGCGCGCGGATCGGTCCCGTCGGCGAAGGGCTTCCCTGCCTGATGAAGGGCTTCGTGATTCGACGCGTGCTCGCCGCCTCCGAAGCGATCGGCAACGCGCGCTTCCTGCTCGACCGGAGCATCGACTATGCCAAGACACGCAAGACCTTTGATCAGCTGATCGGCGTCAACCAAGGCATTCAGTATCCGCTGGTGCAGGCGTATGCCAAGGTCGAGGCTGCGGACTTGATGCGCTGGGACGTACTCGACCTCGTCGATCGCGGTGAAGACGCGGTGCCGCGCTCAGCCATGGCGAAAGTCTTGGCATCTGAAGCGGCCTGGGAAACGTCGCGCGCCGCGTTGACCACCTTTGGCGGCTGGGGCCTCGCTTCGGAGTATCACGTCGAGCGTAAGCTCCGCGAGGGGACGGTCTACGTCTTCAACAACCTGTTGATGAATTTGATCGCCGACCGGGCGCTCGGGCTTCCCAAAAAGTAGCCCGATCGCTAGCCGAGAGGCTCAGGCGGGCTCGGCCCCGGGCTGATATGCGCAGAGGGGATCCTCACCGAGTGGGTCGCCCGTCATCGCATACGCACGCGCACGGGAGCCGCCGCATGCGAACTTGAACTCGCAGCGTCCACAGCGGCCTTTGTAGTTGCGCGGGTCCTGAATCTCGTGAAGCGCTTCCGACTCACGGTAGATTTCATGAAGCGGCTGGTCTTTGACGTTGCCCAGCAGCGGGTAGGGCAAAAAACCAGCGGGGTAGACCTCGCCAAGATGCGAGACGAAGATCACACCGTTGCCGTCGCGGATGCCAAACGACATCTGCCGTGCACGCGCCTGAACGGCTTCGAGCGGCATGCCCTCTTTGAGCTTCTGCTGAATCCAATAGCGACGATAGTGCGGGGCCTCGGTCGTGCCGACACGGAACGGGGCTTCTGAGGAGATCGAGTACACCCATTCGAACAGCTTCTCGACGTCATCGGCGCTCGGTGTGTCGAGCTCGGCCCCGCGGCCGACCGGAATCAGCAAGAAAAGGCTCCAGCGGCGTACGGGAGGCGCGGCCTGGTCGCGGAGCAGCTCGTACATCGCTTGGACATGCGGAAGCGTTTTTGCCGTGATGGTCGTGTTGACCTGCACTGGAATGTCGAATTCCCGCGCCCATTGAAGCGCACGCATCGAGTACGCGAAAGTCCCCGGTACGTTCCGAAAGGCGTCGTGCGTCTCGGCGGTGGGCCCGTCGAGGCTCACGCCCATCGCGGTGATTCCAAGATCGTGAAACCGCTCCACCGTCTCGCGTTGCAGAAGCGGCGTCGTGCTCGGTGTGATCGACACGTGGATCGGAAGCGACCGTCCGTACTCGATCAGCTCTGCGATATCCGGACGCTTGAGCGGGTCGCCGCCCGTCAGCACGAGCATGCTGCCGAGCTCCTGGACGCTTCGCATCAGCGCTTTACCCTGCTCGGTGGTCAGCTCCGACGGGTCGCGATGCGGGATCGCGCTCGCCCGGCAGTGTTGGCAGGCCAGGTCGCACGAGATCGTCGTCTCCCAGTAGACATTCCGCGGCTGTCGACGGTAGATGAATCCCTGATACTGGGTTCCTACGGTTTGAAGCTCCATCAGCTCAGCTCTCTTCTGCGGATCACACCGCCTAGGCGATCGGCCCAGTTCTCCGGGTAGCCTTCGTAATACCGGGTCCACTGCCGGCCGGTGATCTCGCGAAACACGAGGGCGTACGCTGCGCGGGAAATAGACGGCAAGCCAACCAACGGCAAGTAGAGCCATCCAAGCAAGCGCGACTGCTGGCAGTGCCCGAGCTCGTGGGCGCGATTTCGAACGTCCAGGTCCTGCCAGCGGCTGTCTTCACGGCTCCAGAACACGATGTGACCGAGGGAGATCCCCGTTCCGGCGGACTCGACGACCAGACGCCCGTCCTCGACCTCGATGTTCACGATGCGTTTTCTTGCGGCTTCGGCTCCGAGCATCGCGACTCCGAGTGCGGTTTGCGGCGCCTCCCATGCGAGCGACAAGCCTCGGCGAAGCAACGACATCCCCGGGAGACTAGCACCCCGGGCTCAGGTCACTACTCGAACAGCGCCAGATACTCGCCGTAGCCTTCTTTTGCGAGGTCTTCCTTGGCGATGAACCGCAGCGCGGCGCTATTGATGCAGTAGCGCATCCCCGTCGGCGCCGGCCCGTCCTCGAAGACGTGGCCGAGGTGGCTGTCCCCAGACTTGCT
The DNA here is from genome assembly GCA_029862185.1 of Myxococcales bacterium. Classification (GTDB taxonomy): domain Bacteria; phylum Myxococcota_A; class Polyangia; order Polyangiales; family Houyiibacteriaceae; genus SG8-38. The sequence continues at coordinate 12,511 of JAOTXX010000063.1, read as the reverse complement.
CCGGACTTCGGTTCGCGTCGACATGAGCTTCCGGTCGACGTGCTCGGTGACGTGCTCTCTATCGAGCGGTTTGGTGAAGCTGGGCCACCCCGTGCCGCTGTCGTACTTGTCGGTCGAGCTGAACAGAGGCTCTCCGGTGACGACGTCGACGTAGATCCCGTCTTTCTTATTGTCCCAGTAGACATTGCGGAACGGCGGCTCGGTGCCTTCTTCCTGAGTGACTTTGTACTGCAGCGGTGTGAGCTCTTTGCGGAGCTCGGCGGCGGCGGGCTTGTCGAAGGGCTTGCTCTTGTCGGACATTGGTTTCTTCCCTGCGGCTTTTGGTTTCTTCGGTGCTTCGAGCGGCCGGCTTCCCCAGATGGACTCGAGGAAGCCTGCGCGCCCCGACCCGGCTCGGTACCGCTTGTAGTTGCTCGGGTTCTTCTTGTAGTAGTCCTGATGGTAGGCTTCAGCTGCATAGAACGGCTCAGCCCATCGAATCTCGGTCACGATGGGGGCCTTGAAAATCTTGCTCTTCTCGAGCTCGCGTTTCGACGCCTCGGCCAGCTCGCGCTGTGCGGGGTTGTACGCGAAGATCGCCGTTCGATACTGATTCCCGCGGTCGGCGAACTGGCCGCCGTCGTCGGTCGGGTCGATCTGTCTCCAGAACACTTCGAGCAGATACTCATAGGAAACTTGCGTGGGGTCGTACTTCACCTGAACCGCTTCGAGGTGCCCCGTTCGGCCGGCGCTCACTTCCCGATAGCTTGGTGCACTCTCCTTGCCGCCCGTGTAGCCCGATGTGACGCTGACCACGCCGTTGATCTTCTCAAACGGCGGTTCCATGCACCAGAAACATCCGCCTGCGAAGGTCGTTTTGGCGAGCTTGCCGTCTATCGCCGCCGCGCTGGCTTGCTTGCCTCGCTTTGGCGGCGAATCCGCGCGCGTCGATGCGACCCCGACCGCCACCAAAGTGGCTGCGAGCAGAATCGGGATCCCCCATAAAACCGTACGCCAGCTCTTCATCGCTAAGTCCTTCATCTAAGGCTCAGCCCCCTTAACGCCAGAGTTGGCCAGATGTTTCACAAAACAGCGAGGCAGCTGATTTCGCTCGGCTATTCCTTGGCGACGAACAGGGTCTGGGTCGGATAGGCGAACTCGATCCCCTCTTCCTCGAAGGCCCGGTAGATCCGGAGGTTGACCGCCTGGAGGATGTCCATGTGCTGCGTGTAGTCCGAGGATTCGACGTAGTAGACCGTCTCGAAGTTGAGCGCGGAATCGCCATAGGAAGCGAAATGGGAGCGGTCGAAACGAGCGCCCTCTTGCGGCTCGATGGCCGAGCGGATCAGCGACGGAATCCGTTCGAGCTTGTCCGCGGGCGTTTGGTACGTGACCCCGAGCGAGAAAACGACGCGACGCTGCTCCATCCGACCAAAATTGCGAACTCGGCTCTGCAGCAGATCTGAGTTGGAGAACACGAGCTGCTCACCCGAGATGCTGCGAATGCGGGTGGTCTTGATGCCGACGTGCTCGACCGAGCCGGCCATGTCGCCGACCACGATGAAATCCCCATTGACGAAGGGTTTGTCGAGGACGATCGAGAGCGAGGCGAATAGGTCGCCGAGGATGTTCTGCACCGCAAGCGCGACGGCGATGCCTCCAATGCCCATGCCGGCGACGAGTGCCGTGACATCGACCCCGAGATTGTCGATGACCAGCAGGAACACGATCACCCAGAGGATGAGCCTCCCGACGAAGCTCAATGCATTCATCGTCGTTCGGTTGGCGCCGTCCGTTTCGGTCTCTCGGTAGTGTTCGAGCCACATTTGGAGCCCGGTGCTCACCCAAACGCCGACCTGGATCAGCGTCGCAATCATCACGACGCTCAAGACGATCGAGCGGACATCGGACTCCAGATCCAATGAAAGCGAGCCGGCGAAGACCGCCACGACCAGCAGAAAGAGCAGCTTGGTCTTCCGCAGCGACCCCATGATGATGTCGTCGACCATCGTCTGGGTCTTCTTGGCCATACGCTGCACGCGCACGATGAGCACTTGTTCGATGAGCCGCAGCGCCACCAGGACGCCAGCCGCGACACCGACGGCGATCAGCCAGCTTTGTACTTCATTTCCGTAGAACGTCTCTGTGAGCTCAAACACCCTGGCCTTTTGCGATGGGTTCGCGCACGAAGCAACCCTTCAGGTGGTCGTTCACCAGGCCCATCGCCTGCATGAAGGCATAGAGCGTCGTCGGGCCGATGAAAGACCAGCCGCGGCGCTTGAGCTCCTTGCTGAGAGCCTCAGACGTGGGCGTCTTCGAGAGCTTCATCAGAGCGCCTTTGGTCATGCTCCGCGGGCGCTCGTGCTCGGGCGGCCGGTGTTCCCAAAAGAACGCCGAGAGAGAGCCGTACTCCTCCGCGAGCTCGATCGCGCGCTTGGCGTTGTTGATCGTCGATTCGATTTTCCCTCGGTGCCGGACGATGCCCGCATCATTGAGAAGCCGCCCTACGCTGCGCTGGTTGAAGCGCGCGACTTGCCGGTAGTCGAAACCCGCGAAAGCCTTCCGGAAATTCTCGCGCTTTCTCAGAATGGTCAGCCAGCTCAACCCCGACTGAAAGCCTTCGAGGCAGATTTTTTCGAAGAGCCGGACATCATCGTGCACGGGCCAGCCCCACTCCTCATCGTGATAAGCGGAATACTCGGGCGTGCTCGCACCCCACCAACAGCGGGCGAGCCCATCGTCTCCGCGGACCAGTCCTCGGGGTAGATGCGGCATGAATGCCGAGCGTAGATCAATCCCCGATGGAAATCGCCTGCTCCGGGCAGGCGTCGACCGCATCTTGGAGCGCTTCGCGGAGCTCCTCGGGTGGATTCTCGTCGAGAATCACGAGGCTGCCATTGGGGGCAAACGAGAAAAGCTCAGGGGCGGCACCTCGGCACTGCGCGTGTAGCTTGCACTTGTCTCTGTCGAATATGATTTTCATGGTTCACTTCTTTCCGAAGTCATTCGTCGAGCGAAGTCCACGGTGCATCGCTTCCCTAGCGAGCCTCCAAGATCGCCGGGAACTTCTTGAGGCCGCGCGTGAACGACGACGACACGTATTCTAGCTCCTTGCCCTCGGGGATCCGAATGCTCTTTACCCGCTCGGTCATCTCCTCGAGTGAAAGGCGCACTTCGAGGCGCGCAAGGGACGCGCCCAAGCAGAAATGAGGACCAAGACCGAACGAGAGATGCTTCGCTTCCTTTGAAAAATCGCGGAATATATTGAACGTATGAGGGTCTTTGTACTTGCGTGGGTCCCGGTTCGCGGCGGGATAGGTGAGCCCGACCATCTGGCCTTCTTTGATGACCTTGCCGTGCATCTCGTAGTCCCGCGTGGCCGTACGATACATGTTCACGAACGGGCAAACCCAGCGGATGATCTCTTCGACCGCGTTCGGAATGAGGGAGGGGTCTTTATAGAGGGCATCGTATTGCTTCGGATCTGCAGACAGCCGCTCGAGGCCACCCGCGATGGCGCTGCGCGTCGTTTCCGCGCCGCCCACGTTCAGCAAGACGTGCTCGAACAGCAGTTGCGATTCGTCGAGCTTCTCGCCGTTGATCTCCGCGTTGATCCAGATCGTGAGCAGGTCGCTGCCCGTACAACCCGCACTGATGCGATCCTGATACATCTCCTCGTGGTGCATACAGAAGTTTTCAAACGCATCGTTGACCTCGTCGGTCACGTAGTCCGGCCCGCATCCGCCGATCATGATCTGATTGATCCACTGCTGTACCGAGGCGCGCTTCTCTTCCGGGATGCCCAGCATGTCGGCGATGAGCCTCATCGGAAGCGCCGCCGCCAAATCCTCTACGATGTCGACCTCGTCCTTTTGGAGCATGTTGTCCACCAACTCGGTGACGATCTCGCGGGCCCGGTCGTCCATCTTGCGCATCTGACGCGGCGTGAACCCAGAAGAGACGAGGGCGCGCTGCTTGCTGTGCTGCTCGCCGTCTTGGTAAATCATGCCCGGGTCCGGCGGGATGTGCGGCCGCGCGCCTTCACCATTGATGAAGGTCTCGGTGTCGCGCTCGATGGTGACGATGTCGTCGTAGCGGAAGACCTCCCAGACCTCGTTCTTTTCGTCGAAGTAGAGCGGCTCATGTTCCAGGAAGTAGTCGTACATTTCGTACGGATTGTCGTGCGTCGACGGGGCGCAGAAATCGACATTGTGGAACTTCGCTGGGCACTTGTTTTCCAAAGGATCCTCCGTACACTCGCCGCGGCGGATGTAACTTTACTTCATGTAAACTAACGACAGTTTAGAACAAGTTCTATTCCGGTCAAGCTTAATGACCCGCCGTGACCAAACCATCTCGATGAGGGACTGTCCCCGGCTCACCGTTTGCGGGCCATGATCGCCCAGGTGCTGGACGGCATGAAGACCCCGTCGTCGCGCAAATAGGGCTCCATGAGCTCGCGCAGATCGCTCCGAATTTCGGGCAGCTTTCGCCGGCCTTCTTCGCCGGCTTCCCGGACGATCTCCCCGGAGGGACCGACCAGGATCTGGTAGTCGATCGCTTGCTCGAGGTCGTCCCCGACGCAGACGTCGGCGTCGATTCGTTTGAAGACCTCGACCTCCGAAAAACCGGCCGCTTCGAGCATCGCGCGATCGGTTTCTTCGCTGGCCATCGAGAACGGACCGGGGCCGCAGGTCGAGCCCTGGTCACCCGGAGGCGGAAGGTGGCGAAGCACGACCTCCTTGGCCGCGCCCCAACAGGGATTGTCGGCAAGCGAGCGCCAGACAATCAAACAAACCTTGCCTCCAGGCTTGAGCGCATAGTGTGCATTTCGAAGCGCCCGAACCGCACTTTGGAAGAACATCACCCCGAAACGCGAGTAGGCGACATCGAAGTAGGACTCCGGCAGGTTGCAAACCTGCGCATCGCCGACCTCATAACGAACGTTGCGCACGCCGGCCTCGTCGCGTTCCCGATTCGCGACTTCGACGAACGCATCGGTGCAGTCGATTCCCACGACTTCACCGTGCGGCCCGACGATTTTCGCAATTTCGAGGCCCGTTTCTCCAAACCCACAGCCGATGTCGAGGACTTTGTCGCCCTCCCGAATGCCGAAGTCGCCATACGCGATGTCGCTGTGAATCTTCCCGTTGCCCGAGAGCAAGTGCCGGAATCGAATCCACTTCGGGGTCAGGATCTCGTTCCAGCACTCGACGAACCCGGCGTTGTCGTCCGCGATTTCGGTCATGTCGCCTCCACGTCGTCCGTGCTCAAGAACACTTCGTGAATCGTGAGCTCGTTCGGCCCGCGAAACATCTCTTTGGGCGGCCGGTTTCGGTGCGCTTCGGCGAACGAGGGGCTCGTCGTCCAAGCGACGAAATCGTCAAATGATTTCCACCAGGTCTTGACCTCGTAGTAGCCGCTTCCGGCAGGGCCACGCGTCCACTCTCCGGTCTGGTGGTCGAGCTCCATTGGCCGCGGCCGGTGCACCTCGTTTCGAATGAAACCCTTGGCTTGATCCACCAAGTGAACGCGCTTCCGAAAGCGGTCTTCGAAGTCGATTTCGTAGCCCTCGGCTACCGGGATGCGGTTGGTCACGACGATCATGGCTGAAGCATACCCTGCTTCCCCGCCGTCGAACATCGGAGCGACTGTGCTAGGAAGGCCCCGTGACCGATTGGCACCTCAAGAAGCATCCGAGGTTCCCCGGCGTGCCGGGACCAGTGCTCATCGTCGTCATGGACGGGGTCGGGTGCGGCGCCTCCAATGAGGGCGATGCGGTCTGGCTTGCTCGCACCCCGACGCTCGACCGGCTCGCCGGGATTTCGCTGACGGCTCGCCTTCGTGCGCATGGCACCGCCGTCGGTCTGCCGAGCGACGACGACATGGGCAACAGCGAGGTCGGGCACAACGCCTTTGGCGCTGGGCGGGTCTTCGATCAGGGGGCCAAGCGCGTTCAGATGGCCATCGACAGTGGCGAGATCTTCGATGGCGAAGAGTGGAAAAAGCTGGTGCGCCGCGTCGGCGAGAGCGGTGAGCCCATGCACTTCATCGGCCTGCTCTCCGACGGCAACGTCCACAGTCACATCGAGCACCTCTTTGCGATGTTACGCCGCTGCAACGAAGAGGGCGTTCAACGCGCGCGCGTCCACATTCTGCTCGATGGGCGCGACGTCCCCGAAACCAGCGCACTCGAATACGTCGGGGCGCTCGAGAAAGTGCTCCAGGACCTCAACGAGCAAGGCGGCCGCGATTACCGCATCGCATCCGGCGGCGGGCGCATGTTCATCACGATGGATCGCTACAACGCCGATTGGTCGATGGTCGAGCGAGGCTGGAAGCATCACGTGCTCGGCGAGGGCAGGGGCTTTTCACACGCCACCGAGGCGATTCAGACGATACGAGACGAGAACCCCGGCATGATAGACCAGGACCTTTTGGCGTTCGTGATCGTCGACGCCGAGGGCAAGCCGATCGGCCCGATTCGTGATGGCGCAGCCGTCGTGCTGTACAACTTCCGCGGCGACCGAGCGCTCGAGCTCACCCGCGCGTTCACCGAGCCCGAGCTGAGCGAGTTCGACCGCGGCCCGATTCCAGATGTCGAGTTCGTCGGCATGATGGAATACGACGGCGACCTCAAGCTGCCGCGTCACTACCTCGTCCAGCCACCCAAGATCGACCGGACGATGGGCGAGTACTTGGCCCGCAATCAGGTCAGCCAGTTTGCGTGCAGCGAAACGCAGAAGTTTGGCCACGTGACGTACTTCTGGAACGGCAACCGCAGCGGCATGTTTGACGAAGTTTACGAAGAGTACGTCGAGATACCGAGCGACTTGGTTCCCTTCGAGCAGCGACCCTGGATGAAAGCAGCGGAAATCACCGACGCGACCCTCACGGCCCTGCGGCGGGGCGGCATGCGGCACGGGCGCATCAACTACGCCAACGGCGACATGGTAGGCCACACCGGCAACCTGGACGCGTCGGTCATTGCCGTCGAAGCGGTCGACCTCTGCTTGGCGCGGATCATCCCCGCCATCGAGAAGCTCGATGGCGCGCTCATCGTCACGGCGGACCACGGCAACTGCGACGAGATGTTCGAGGTCGACAAGAAGTCGGGCGACTTCAAGCGCAGCACCACCGGCGAGCTCAGAAGCAAGACGAGTCACACCCTCAACGCCGTTCCTTGTTACGTCTACGTGCCGGGCCACGACAGCCTTCGCCTGAACGACGAAATCGACCGCCCGGGCATCGCCAACATTTCGGCGACCACCTTCCAGCTCATGGGGTACGAACGGCCCGCGGGCTACGAGCCATCGATCTTGCGATGAACCGCAAGCCGGACCGCCGCCATCAGCGGTAACGCAGCCGCAGCTTGATTCCTAGGAAGTCGGCGATCTGCTGAGCGTAAGCGCGTGGAATCAAATCGAGTCGGCCTTCGACCACTGCACGGGCCCTGGCGTGCGGTTCGCCCTTGAGCGCAGGAAGCACGATTTGGCTCCAAGCCAATAGGGTCTTGCCGTCGGCGCCGTTGAGGGCGAGCGTGAGGACCGGCTCGAGGCGCTTCTGGTATGCGACCGAGGCGGTACAGAGCGCCGCAAATGTCTTGACGAGGCCATCTTTGCCAACGTCGTTCGCCTCTTCAAAGCTGCCCTTGAGCACGTCGAGTTGGCGCGCGACACGGGCGGGAGCGATCCGGGCGATCGCGGGAAGCGCTTCGGCGGAGGTCTGCACCACGCGCTTGTTCGACGACGAAATGCCCTTCGCGAACTTGGCGACCAGCGGCACGACGAGCTCCGGCTTTTCGACGATGACTTCACTGAGCACGCGGGCGGATTGTGTGGCGGCGGTGCGTGGACCTTCCATCATGGTCTCACCGTGCTCGGCAATCTTCGATTGAGGGCTCTCGTCCGCAAGGATTTTCTGCGCAACCCCTGAAGCACCACCCGATGCAGTCTTTTTGGTGGGCTTTGCGTCGGCAGCGCGCGTCTCTGCTTCCCTGCTCTGCTTTTTGGTCGTCATTCGGGTCCTCGAAGTGCTTCAACGATTTGCGGTAGCGAAATTTCGTAACGCCAGGAGGTGCCGCGGTGTCCACCGTCGAACTCCTCGTAGCGAACCGGCAACCCACGCTGGCTGAGTGCATCGCTGAGCGTCCGCGCTGCGAAGTGTAGCCCGTGCTCATCCCTGTTGCCTGCATCGATGTAAATAAGCGACATTCTTCGCAAAGCCGCTGCGGAGCTGTCGATTCGCTGCAGCGGATCCTGCTCGAGCCATTTTGCCCAGACATCGGCTCGGAGCTCGCCCGTCGCCGGGTTCATCGGGATCTGCGCAAACGGGAATGCGGTCGGATCCGGCGAATACGCGGCGGCAGCCGCAAGCACGAAGATCGCGTCGAACTGTCTGGCGTTCTCGGGCCCGGACACCGGGATTTCTTGGGCGAAGGTGTGGAGGCCGCCCGCCGCGTCAATCGCGATCGCGGCGCTCGTGAGCATCGGTCGCATGCTGACCTCGAAGGCGGCATCGCCGGCGTGACTGCCGACGACGGAGAGCAGCTCCGGCCGGTCCATCCCGAGACGCAGCGCGCCGAAGCCGCCCGAGGAGCGGCCCACGACGGCGCGCGCTTCACGGTCTGGGATCGTTTGGAATTCCGAATCAACGAAAGGAAAGACCTCTTCGGCGAGATAGGTCTGGTAGCGCCCAGTCCCCTCCGAATCGATGAACTGCGAGCCGCCCCATCGGTTGAAGCAATCTGGAAGCACGAGAATTGCCGGCTTGCACGTCGCTTCGGTGATGAGCCGGTCGAAGAGCTCGATGCTGTTTGGCTTCCAGGGGCTCCAGCCCGCGATCGAATGATTCGTCGAGCCGAAGCCGGCGAGCATCATCACCACCGGGAATCGGCGTGTCCCGTCATACTGCGGCGGCAAATAGACGTACAGCTCCCGTTCGTAGGGGTCTCCGAGCGGATTGTCGCGCAGACAGAGACTCTCATGGGATGTTCGAACGACACGGCCCTTCATGTGCGGGCTTCGCATAGCACACTCGCGCTGCAGCGACGGGAAATAGGCTGATTTCGCTACATGCGATCGACGACGCCGATGCCGACGAGACCGAGCCCGCGGCGGATCTGCCGGGCGGTCAATGCGGTCAAGCCAAGGCGGCTTTCTCGCGACGGGCCGTCGGCATCGAGCACGGGGCATTCCGCATAGAACCCGTTGAACGCGCGCGCCAGCTCGTACACGTGCTCGCAAATCAGGTGGGGCTGGCTGGTTGCACCTGCCTGGTACACGACGTCGGCAAAGCGCAGCAAGTGCTTGCCGAGGGTTTGCTCGGCCGGCGTATCGAGGGTGATGGTCGCGCTACCCGAAATCGCATCCATATCGAGCCCGCCCTTGGCGAAGATCGACGAGCAACGCGCGTAGGCATATTGCAGATACGGGCCGGCGTTGCCCTGGAACGAGATCATCTTGTCCCAGTCGAACTGATAATCGCTGAGTCGGTTCTGCCGAAGGTCTGCGTACTTCACCGCACCGATACCGACCTGCCGTGACACCTCGTCGATTTCCTCGGGTTGGACCCGGAGTCGCCCCTCCGCGATCCCTTCGTCGATTCGTTGTCGCGCACGCTCCTTCGCCTCTTGTAGGAGCGACGCGAGCGTGATCACCTCACCGCTGGCATCGCGCGTCCGCAAGGGCTTGCCATCTTTGCCGAGCACCGTGCCGAACCCGATGTGTTCGAGCTCCATGTCTGCGTCGAGCAAGCTCATCACCGCAAAGAGCTGCTGAAAGTGTAGTGCCTGGCGATTGTCGACCACATAGAGCGCGCGGTCGGCGTGGAGCTGGCGCTTGCGGTGTTGCACGGTGGCGATGTCGGTCGTCGAATAGAGAAACGCACCGTCCTTCTTTCGGATGATGAACGGCGTCTTTTGCTTGCGTAGCGATTTCGGTGCTCCGGGGATCTCGCCCCAGAAGATGCACACGGCACCGTCATCCTCGCGCGCAATTCCGCGCTCGAGAAGGTCGTCAACGACGCCGGGAAGTGCATCGTGGTATGCGCTTTCGCCGAGCCACGAGTCGAAGGAGACGTCCAGCTCGGTGTATAGAGCGTCCAGAGAGCCGCGGCTCAGCTCTAGCAAATGCCTCCAGAGCTCCAAGTTTCGCTCGTCGCCGCCTTGGAGCTTCGCAAGCTCGGCGCGTGCCCGCCCAGCAAAGTCCTCGTCCTCTCCGGCCCGTTCGGACGCGAGCTTGTACACGCGCTCGAGCTCCTTGATCGGGTTGGATTTCAGAGCAGTCTCGTCACCCCATTCACGCATCCCGACAATCAGAAGCCCGAACTGCGTTCCCCAATCTCCGATGTGATTGTCGCGAATGACCTGGTGACCCATGAACGACAGAACCCGCGCGATCGCGTCGCCGATGATGGTCGAGCGCAAGTGCCCCACGTGCATCTGCTTTGCGATGTTCGGGCTCGAAAAGTCGACGACGATTTTGGAGACCTGTTCGACCGCTGGCACCCCGTCTCTTTCCGCATCACGAAGCGCGTCGGTGAGCCTCGAGCCGATCCACGCAGGCGCCAGGTGGATGTTCACGAAGCCAGGCCCGGCAACTTCGGCTTTCTCGATAGCATCGATGCCCGACAAGGCCTCGGCGATGGGCTGAGCCAGCTCTCGGGGCGGTTTCTTCAGCTCTTTTGCGAGCGGCATCGCGCCATTGATCTGGAAGTCGCCGAACTTCGCATCCTGCGTAGGCCGAATGAGTGCGGGACGCGGCCCATCGAGGTCGAGCGCCCTTGCGATGGCTTGGGAGCCTAGGGATTCGAGGTAGCGCTCCAGTAGCATCGGCGGAGGCTTACGAGCTAGGCAGCGTCTGCGCCAGCCTGAGGAGGGGCGGTGCGCGATCGCTCGGATTGGTTCGTTTGTGAGGAATCGCACCCGCGAATAGGGCTATCGGCTCCTTGACGAAAAGGCGAGGTGACCTCACCTTTCTTACAGCTGGCATCCATCGGGGCCTCATTACGTAATCACGTGCCCAGGCCCGAGGGTGACCTAATCAGAGTTGGAGGCGGACGTGGCACAGGCAATGAATCGCTATCGTGCGGATCTACGAGACTTTCGGTTCCTGTTCTTCGAGCAGTTCGAACTGCAGTCCGTCCTCGGCAAGCAACCCTATTCCGAATGGGGCACCGCAGAGTGCGACATGGTTTTGGACGAGGTCTACCGCTTCGTTTGCGACGTGATCGGCCCCCTCAACGCGACTGGTGACGAACAGGGCTGCAGAATCGAAGACGGACGCGTCATCACACCAGACGGATTCAAGGGTGCGTGGGACAAGCTCTGGGAAGCAGGCTGGCGCACGGTCGCGGCCCCTTCGCGCTGGGGCGGCCAAGACGCGCCAAGCATGGTGGGATCGTTCGTCGAGGAGATGCTTTGCGGCGCGAACACGGCGTTCACCATGTACACGGGCCTGAGTCTGTCCGCCGCGGAGCTTCTCTTGGAGTTCGGCACGGAGGAGCAGAGGAAGAAATACGTTCCAAAGATGTTGAGCGGCGAATGGACGGGGACCATGTGTCTCACTGAGCCCCATGCCGGATCCGACGTCGGATCCGCGTCGAGCGGCGCGCGCCGAAACGATGACGGCACCTATAGCGTCCAGGGCACCAAGATTTTCATCAGCGGCGGCGACAACGATCTCGGCGAGAACGTCATCCACTTGGTGCTCGCGCGCATTGAAGGCGCAGAGGCTGGAACCAAAGGTCTGTCGCTCTTCATCGTGCCTCGGGTCCGTATCAACGAGGACGGCTCGCTTGGAGACAGCAACGACGTCACGGTACCCTCGATCGAGCACAAGATGGGCATCAACGGGTCGGCAACCTGCGTGATGAACTTCGGCGATGAAGGTGCGTGCATCGGAGAGGTGGTCGGCGGCGTCGAGCATCAGGGCATTCGCCAGATGTTTCACATGATGAACGCGGCCCGTATTGGTGTCGGCATCCAAGGCCTGTCCGTAGCCTCGGCGGCTTACCTCAGCGCGCTCGAATACGCGCGCGAGCGCAAACAAGGTGCGAGCGTCAAGCAATTCAAAGATGCCAACGCTCCACGTGTTCCGATCCTCGAGCATCCGAACATCCGCCGCGACCTCTTGGGCATGAAGGCCCGCGTCGAAGGTGTGCGTGCGCTCGTGATGAAGCTCTCCAACCACGGAGACCGCCTGCGCGCGACGCAGGGCAAGGATGACGAGTCCGAGGCCTACCACAAAGGTCAGGTCGATCTCCTCACGCCGCTGGTGAAGGCCTATGGCACCGATGCTGCCTTCGAGGTGTCGAGCCGAGCCATTCAGGTCTACGGCGGCCACGGCTACCTGAAGGACTACCCGGTGGAGCAGTACTGCCGCGACTCGAAGATCTTCCAGATCTACGAAGGCACCAACTTCATCCAGTCGATGGATTTGGTGAGCCGAAAGCTCGGCCAAGCCGGCGGTGCCAACACGCAGGCGTTCTTGACCGACATCCAAAATTTCATCACCGAGAACAAAGACGTGCC
>JAOTXX010000062.1 GCA_029862185.1 Myxococcales bacterium | reverse complement strand
GCGCCTGGCGAGATCTGCCCTCGCCTGTTCGCTAGGGTACAGTTTTTCCAGTTTCTTCGGATTGTTCCTTGTCTCCGTGCGAGCGGAGCCGTTATCCAAGGGGATGGTGGCCCGATCCGGAAGGCCGAAGGACTTGCTGACGGCGTCGCAGATTGCACGTTTCTGCCAGGTCGACCTGAAGACGATTCACAACTGGGCCGATCGGGGTCGAATCGCGCATTTCAGAACTCCCGGCCGACACCTTCGGTTCCGCCGACCACACGTGCTCGATTTCCTGCGCAAGTACGGCTACCCGATCCCGGAGGAGCTCGACGCAGCGCGACCCCGCGTGGCGCTGCTCGTCGATGGAAACCAGACGAAACAACGACTCCTCGAATATCTGCGCGGCGCGTTCGACGTCGCCCACTACCCCGACCCGCTCGACGGTCTTCTTCGAATCGGTGAGCAACCGCCCGATGCCGTCGTCTTGGCCGCCACGGTCGGACACCTCAGCGGCCCCGAGATCATCCAAGCGCTCAAGCGCGGCAGCCATACGAAGCACGTGCGCGCAGTGCTATTCGCCGACGGCGAAGCCGACAGGCAAGCCGCGCTCGACGCAGGTGCCTCGGCCCACGTCAGCGAATCGGATTTGACCGGCTTGAGAGACACCCTCGAAGCTTTGATGGGCGTCCGGCATTGATCCGTTGCCACCGGCACCGGCGCTGGCGCTGGCACTGGCACTGGCGCTGGCACTGGCGCTGACGCTGCCCCCCAGCCCCACCCGCAGTTGCCAACCACTCCGACCTGGCGTACCCCACCGCAAATGTCCCTCGAGGCCTTACATTTCAACGACCAGGGGCTCGTCGCCGTCATCGCGCAGGACGCGGAGAACGGTGAGGTGCGCATGATGGCGTACGCGAACGAGGACGCGATTCGGCTCACGCTCGAGACGGGGTGGGCTCACTTCTACAGCCGCTCGAGGAAACAGCTTTGGAAGAAGGGCGAGACGAGCGGCAATACGCTCGCGGTCCGCGGCCTCTGGGTCGACTGCGACGGCGACACACTGATCTACATGGTGGATCCGGCCGGGCCTTCCTGTCACACGGGCGCCGACACATGTTTCTTTCGGCGCCTGGACCGCGATGGCAATTTGGTCGACGCGGACGGCGACGTCGCGGCGCCCACGCTCTTGCGCCTCGAGCGGACGCTCCAGGAGCGCAAGGCTTCGAATGCGGGCAAGAGTTACACCAAAGCCCTGCTCGACGCAGGGCCGAAGAAGATCGACGCAAAAGTTCGCGAAGAAGCCGCCGAGCTGGGTCAGGCGCTGATCAACGAATCGGACGAGCGAGTCGCCGCTGAGGCAGGCGACCTCACCTATCACATGCTGGTCGGCCTGGTGCTTCGCGACGTCTCGCTGCGCGAGCTTTTCTCTGAGCTTTCGAGGCGCTTCGGCCGATCCGGCCACGATGAGAAGAACAGCCGCTAGAAAAGGGGACTACCCCCGTTTTGTCAGTTGAGGATCTTATCGATGTCGCGCTCGATGGTCTCTTCGCGGACTCGGCGTGCCAGAGCCAGCTCGGTGATGAGCAGCTTTCGTGCTTGCTCCATGAGCTTCTTTTCGCCGTAGCTGAGCTCGCCCTTGTCGGCGCGCACTTTCGCCAAATCGCGCAAGACCTTTGCAACCTTGATGGGCGAGCCGCTCTTGAGCATCTCGGTGTATTCGCGATAGCGCCGATTCCAAGGCTGTGACGTGACGGCCATCTCGTCCTTCTTGAGCTCTTCGAGGACGGTCTTGGCAGCGCTCCGGGACATGACCTGCCGAAGGCCCACGCGATCGACCGCGTTCAACGCGACGCGGATGGTCCCCGACTTCCCATTCACGAGCTTGAGAATGTAGAAATCGATTTTGTCGGAACCGATGAGCCGCTCCTCGATTTGAGTGATCTCGCCAACCCCATGGGCAGGATGAACCGCTTTGTCGCCTACGCTGAAGCTCATGAAATCACTCTCCTCCGGGGCAAAAACGACGAAAACCCGCGCTGTTAGCGCGGGCAGGGAACCGTTCGTCACGGGGTGTGCAACCAACTCCGTGCACCGGATCTGTATAGCAAAACCCAGCCCGAAAGTCAATGCTTACTTTTCAGAAAACCCCTATAATTTCAGTACTTTAAGGGCTTTTTCGTGGCTGAGTTCTGGATTGGAGGGAACCGGCGTCTTCCGGCGTTGAAAACACGTTCAGTTCGGCCGCGGGCGCTTGCTCGCGCCGCTCTTGGCGGGCGCCGGCGAGGCGGCCGCTTTGGTTTCCTCCGCCGTTGGCACGCTGGGCTGGTCCTCTTCGATGAGACCGTGTTGCTGCATGAGCTTGAGCTCTACCGCCGCAAGAATGTCGGGATGCTCTTCGAGAAAGGTGCGCGCGTTGTCGCGGCCCTGGCCGACCCGCTCCTCACCGTAGCTGTACCAAGCGCCGGACTTGTTGATGATGTCGGCTTCGACGCCGAGATCGAGCACGTCGCCAGTACGGCTGATGCCCTTACCGAAGAGGATATCGAACTCGCAAAGCCGGAACGGAGGCGCGAGCTTGTTCTTGACGACTTTGACGCGGCAACGGTTGCCGACCGCCGCGTCGCCAACTTTGATCGTACCGATGCGGCGAATGTCGAGACGCTGCGAGGCGTAGAACTTGAGCGCGTTGCCACCGCTGGTCGTTTCGGGGCTTCCGAACATCACGCCGATCTTCATGCGGATTTGGTTGATGAAGAAGAGGCTGGTCTGACTCTTCTGGAGGTTGCCGGTGAGCTTTCGGAGCGCCTGACTCATCAAGCGCGCCTGCAGGCCGACGTGGCTGTCGCCCATCTCGCCTTCGATCTCGGCGCGGGGCACCAGGGCCGCCACCGAGTCGATGACGATCATGTCGACCGCGCCCGAACGGACGAGGGTGTCGGCGATCTCGAGGGCCTGTTCGCCGTTGTCGGGCTGGCTGACCAGGAGCTCGTCGACGTTCACACCGAGCTTGCGGGCATAGTTCGGGTCGAGGGCATGCTCGGCGTCGATGAAGGCCGCGATGCCGCCCTTCTTCTGGCACTCGGCGATCGCATGGAGGGTCAGCGTCGTCTTGCCGCTCGATTCCGGGCCGTAGATCTCGATGATGCGGCCCCGCGGATAGCCCCCCACGCCCAGGGCGAGGTCGAGCGAGATCGCCCCGCTCGAAATCACTGGAACCTGGACTTTGGCGGATTCGTCGCCCAGGCGCATGATCGCGCCCTTTCCATAGGCTTTCTCAATGGTTCCGAGGGCTAGGTTGAGGGCTTTTTCGCGGTTCGAGTCGGCCATGGCGTGAATTCCTTTGGGTGAAACTACCTGAACACCCGTCTAGTCGGCTTGATTACACTAGTCAAGTTCGTGCCCGAGGATTGGCGAGGAAAACAGCCGGCGCCTCCCCTTGGGCCTGCATCGTACCGTAGCCTACCCCGACCAGCCCTGAGCAGCGAGAGCCGTCCGACTTGGCCCATGCGATAAAGGACCCGTGGAGTCGCGTTCCGACGAGCCGATGGCGCCCTCTGTGGCGCGAGAATGTCCCTAGGATTCGAACATGACCAGCGACGTCACCATCGTCGACCGCTCCGAATGCTACTGCGTGATCGGAGCCGGTCCCGCGGGCCTTCTCGCCGCCCGCTCGCTCAAGCATGCAGCCATCCCGTACGAGCAGTTCGACAAGAATGACGATGTCGGCGGCATCTGGGACATCAACGATGATTGGTCCCCCATGTTCGAAACGGCGCACTTCATTTCGTCCAAGACCGTGTCGAATCTCCCGGGCTTCGACATGCCGTAGGACTATCCCGACTATCCGAACCACCGGCAGATCCTCAGCCACCGGCGAAGCTTCGCCCGTGCCTACGACTTCTATCCAAAGATCCGATTCGAAATGCCCGTTGAACGGGTCGAACCTGAAGACGAGGGCAAGCGTTGGCTGGTGACCTTCGAAAACGGAGAGACGCGGCGCTATCGGGGGCTGTTTCTTTGTACGGGCAACACCTGAGATCCGAGCGTCCCAGACTATCCCGGAGAGTTCACCGGCGAGACGATGCATTCGGTGCGCTATCGCACGCCCGCGGAGTTTTCAGGAAAGCGCGTGCTGATCCTCGGTGGCGGCAACTCCGGCTGCGACATCGCCTGCGACGCGGCGCTTCACGCCGACCGCGCGTTCATCAGCCTCCGCCGCGGCTACCACTTCATCCCGAAGTACTTCTTCGGAATCCCCACCGATCTCTTTGCGAGCAAAGTCGCGCTGCCGCGCTTCATCGAGCGCCCGATGTTCGAGCTCCTGCTCAAGATGGCCGTGGGCGATCTGACCCATTATGGCCTGCCAAAAACCGACCACCCCGTGATGGCCAGCCACCCGATCATGAACACGCAGCTCCTGCATCATCTCGGTCATGGCGACCTGGCCTACCGCCCCGACATCGAGCGCTTCGAAGGCAAGCGGGTGTTCTTCGTGGACGGCAGCAGCGAGGAAATCGACCTGATCGTCTTCGCAACGGGCTACAAGGTCACCTACCCGTACATGGACAAGGATCTCTTCGCGTGGATCAGCAAGTACCCCGACCTCTACTTGAGCTCGTTCCACCGTGAATTCGACAACGTTTGCTGCCTCGGCCTTCATCAAACCGACGGCGGCGCGTACGACTTTTTCACGCTCCAGGCCGACATGATGTGCAACTTCATCCTCGACCAGGAGCGGAGGCCGAAATGGGCTGCGAAGTTCCACGAGCTCAAGAAGAACGACCGCCCCAAGCTCTCGGGCGGGATTCACTACGTCGACTCCCCGCGCCATGCGACCTACGTGAAGAAGTCGATCTTCAAGGCCTACTCCGACAAGCTCATGCGCAAGTTCAAATGGAAGTCGTTCGGAACGATGCAGCAACCCGCTGCCGACTCGAACCTAGGCGCGGGCCGCAGGCCGAGTGAGATGCAGGACTCAGCGCTCGCCGAGGTCGAGGTCGCGCCCTAGAGCGGAGCGCCGCACGAGCTCCAGAGCAATGTAGGACGCCAAGATCTGAACCCGGTCGCGTCCCCAAGGAAGCTTTCGGTGCTTGGTGATCGTCCGCTCGCCGCGACGAGCCAGCCCGAACCAAATCGTCCCGACCGGCTTGTCCTCGGTGCCTCCGTTGGGCCCGGCAATCCCAGTGATCGAAACCGCGATATCGGCGCCTGCGACCCGCAGTGCCCCTTCGGCCATCGCCGCCGCGGTTTCCGCGCTGACCGCACCGTGCGCGCGCAAGATCTCCTGGCCCACGCCGAGCACCGCCTCCTTGGCGCTGTTCGCATAAACGACGGCGTCGAGCAGCAAGTAGTTCGAGGCCCCGGACACTCGAGTCAGCATCTCACCAACCCGCCCGCCGGTGCATGATTCGGCCACGGCCAGCGTCTTGCCCTTGTCGCAAAGGGCCCGGCCCACCGCTTCGGCAAAAGAATCGGAGCGGCCTCCGAACACGGCGTCGCCGAGAAGCGCGCGCACCTCGTCGGCGATCGATTCGGAACGCCGCTCGGCTTCCGGCGCAGAGTCGGCGCGCACGTGAACCTTCACCTCGATTTCAGGAAAGCGGGCGCGATAGCCGAGCGTCAAGCCATCGTGCTTTTCCTCGAGCCCCGCAAGCGTCTGCGCGACACCGGATTCCGTCATCCCGAAGGTGCGGATGTGCACCTGATGGGTTCGGGGTTCTGCAAGCGCGGCAATCGCGGGAAGGATCGATTCGTGAAAGATGTGCTTCATTTCACGCGGGACGCCTGGAACGAAGAAAAACCGCGCCTCTCCGAGGCTCAACGCAAAACCTGGGGCGGTGCCGACCGAGTTTGGGAGGACTTGCGCGCCCTCCGGAAAGTCGCCCTGCTTCGCGTTGGATTCGGGCATCACCCGACCAAACGCTTGGAACTTCTGTCGAATGCCTTCGACGACGCCTTCGTCACGACGAAGCTCGACGCCTGCGGCCGCCGCTGCCGCCATGGTGGTGAGATCATCGGACGTTGGCCCCAACCCGCCTGTGACGACGACAACCCTGTTCGTTTCTGCAAAGCGTCGAATGAGCGTCACGATTCGCTCGAGCCGATCGTCGACGGTCGCATGCTCGACGACGTCGAATCCAAGCTTCGTCAGCTCCTCGCCGAGCCATGCGGCGTTCGTATTCACCAACTCACCACGGGTAAGCTCGGTGCCAATCGATAACACTGCGGCGGTCATGCGGGTCGGGGAGTGTCGCAAATGCCAGACCGCGGTCAACCGCTTTGCCCTCAGGGGTGAATGTGGTAGCGACTCTGGAAGCTTTTCCGCGTTTCTCGTGTTGATGGGAGTCAGATGAACCGGACACTGATGGGTACAGCATTGGGGGTGCTGGTCGCCGCGGCGACGCTCCTCGTAGTCGACGAAGCAATTGCCGAGCAGAAAGAGGTCGCGCTCTCCAACTTGCAGGTGAGCCGCGCGTCGCTCGAGAACGGCCTACGCGTCGTCATGAACCAGGACCATACAGTCCCAACGGTGGCCATCTCGGTGTACTACGACGTCGGCTCACGAAACGAAGCCAAAGGGCGCTCGGGCTTCGCGCATCTGTTCGAGCACATGATGTTTCAGGGCTCGGCCAACGTCGGTAAGGGCGAACACTTCAGCCTCATCATCAACCGCGGAGGCAGCGCGAACGGCACAACCAGCAACGACCGTACCAATTACTTCGAGACCTTGCCCTCGAACGAGCTCGCGCTCGGACTCTGGCTCGAAGCCGACCGAATGCGATCCCTGTCGATCACCCAAGAGAACTTCGAAAACCAGCGGATGACCGTCATGGAAGAGCGCCGCCAGCGAATCGACAACCAGCCTTACATCCCAAGCATGCTTCGCATCAATGAGCTGGCTTACGGCGAGTACTGGCCCTACGCGCACTCGACCATCGGCGACATGCAGGACTTGATCGACGCGCCGCTCGAAGCCGTCCAGGAGTTCTTCGATACGTACTACGCGCCGAACAACGCAGTCCTGAGCATCAGCGGCGACTTCAGCCCCGAGGAGGCGATGCAGCTCGTCAAGACGTACTTCGGAGAGATTCCGGTGCGTGAGACCCCAGCATTCGTGGAGCCGGCGCCGCCCGTGCAGAACGCGGAGCGTACCGAGACGATGTACGACGCCAACGCGACCCTTCCCGCGTTCCATTTCGCCTACCACATCCCGCCGGACCGATCTCCCGATCACTACGCCCTCGAGATACTCGCTCTGGTGCTCGGCGATGGCGAGTCGAGCCGGCTCTATCAATCCCTCGTGAAGGAGAAAGAGATCTGTCAGGACATCGCCATCGGGACCGATGACCGGCGCGGTCCGGATCTATTTTCGGCTTGGGCGGTGATGGCGAGCGGTCACGCTCCCAAGGAAGCGCAAAATGCGATATTGGCCGAGCTCGCGGCGATCGCGGACAAAGGCGTGACCGATCGCGAGCTCGAAAAGGCCAAGAACCGAATTCACGCAGCGTTCGTCTTCGGTCTCCAGTCGAATATGTCGCGCTCGCAGCGTCTCGCCGAGTACGAGCTCTACTGGGGCGACGCGAACCTGCTCAAGTTGGAGCTCGACTACTACCTCGCGGTGTCCGCCGAAGACGTCAAGCGCGTGGCGGGCACGTATTTCGAGGCGAGCCGACGTACGGTGCTCAACGTCCAGCCCGGCACAGCCCCCGATTCGAAGGAGAAATGATGACCTGGCATCGATTCCGTTTTGTCGGCTTGGGCGCTGTGCTGCTCTTGGCAGCGTGCAGTGGTGCCAAGGGGAACGGCGGCGCCGAACCTCAGTCCGCCAAGGATGCAAACGCCAAAGCGCAGCCCGTGCGTCAGTCTCCGCCGGCGCCGACCGAGGCCAAGGACATGTCGCTTCCCCAGGTGCACGTAGCCGAGCTGAGCAATGGCTTGCAGGTGAACACCATCGTCGCCGACCAACTCCCGGTCGTGTACGCGACGCTGGTCGTCCGAAGCGGCGCCGAATCCGATCCAGGGAAGCTTCCTGGGCTGTCGGGCCTGGTGGCCCAGATGCTCAAGGAAGGCACCACGAAGCGCTCGGGTGCAAAGGTCGCCGAGGAGATCGAGTTTCTGGGAGCGGACCTCTGGGCCAGCTCGGACGAAGAGAACACGTACATCGGCGTCCGCGCGCTCACCGAGCAATTCGATCGGGTTATGGGCATCCTGGCCGAGGTCGCGGGCACGCCCGCATTCAGCGCCGCGGAGCTCGCGAAGCTCAAGCGGCGCGAGCTCGATCGCTTGGCCCTTTCCGAACGAGAGCCAAGTTACATCGCGCGCCGCACATTCTACCGACAACTCTACGGGAAGCATCCCTACGGAACGGTCGACACCAACCCCCTCGCCGTGAAGAGGGTACGGCGCCAGGACTTGGCGCGCTGGCATCGCGAGCACTTCGTAGGCAAGAACGCGTTCTTGGTGCTTGCCGGCGATGTCGACCCCGACCAGGTCGCCGAGGCGGCACAAAGGACGCTCGGCTCTTGGAAGGCAGGCAAACGTGCAGTGCCGACGTACGCCGAGCCGCCGCGGCCCACCGATCGACACATCTTGGTCGTCGATCGACCCGGCTCGGTGCAATCGGTGATCTACCTGGGGAATCTCGCGATCGCTCGTGCAAACCGAGAGTGGATTCCCCTCGTCGTCGCAAACCAGGTCTTGGGTGGCTCGGCGGCGTCGAGGCTCTTCATGGACCTTCGCGAAAAGCGGAGCCTCACCTACGGCGCGTACAGCGCGATTAGCGGGCGCGTGGAGATCGGCCCCTTCGTCGCCTATGCCTCGGTACGAACCGAGGTGACCAACGAAGCGCTCGGCGCGTTCTTCGAGCACCTCGAGCGAATCCACCAAGAGCCCGCCGAGCCGGAGGAGCTGGTGAACGCAAAGCGCTACTTGAGCGATTCGTTCCCGCTCAAGGTCGATACGCCCGGCAAGCTTTCCGAGCTGGTGGTGGAGCTGCGGACCTTCGGCTTGCCCGACGACTACTGGGACGGCTACCGCCGGTCGATCCGGAAGACCAGCGCCTCGGAAGCCCAGTTTGTTGCGCGCAACTACATCCGGCCCAAGGACTCCCTGGTCGTGATCGTCGGCCAGGCGGCGGATTTCGCTCAGTCTCTCCAACAATACGGACCGGTGACGGTGGTTTCCCCTGATGGCGAGCTGAAGGCGAAGTTCGAGGACAAGCGGCCGAAAGCGGGTAGCTCTGGTGCACGGCGCGGCCCCATCCAGTAGAGTCAGACCATGTGCGGAATCGTTGGTCATGTAGGTGACGAACAGGCCACACCCATCCTGCTCGATGGGCTTCGGCGGCTTGAATACAGGGGTTACGATTCGGCGGGCCTAGCCGTTCACGCCAGAGACGGCATCGAGGTCGTGCGAGCGGTCGGAAAGCTTCGAAACCTCGAAAAGGCGCTTCTCAAGGAGGGGCTTCCCGGCACCGTGGGGGTCGGGCACACCCGCTGGGCGACTCACGGCCGCCCCTCGGAGGTCAACGCACACCCGCACGTGGCCGGCCCGATGGCGGTCGTCCACAACGGGATCATCGAGAACCACCTGGAGCTGCGTGCCGAGCTCGAAGCCAGCGGCTTCACCATGAGCAGCGACACCGACACCGAGATCATCGCGCATCTGATTCACCGCGAAACCAAGGCGGGACACGATCTGGCGACCGCGATTCGCCGCTCGCTCGGGCACGTCGAGGGGGCGTATGCAATCGCTGTTCTCTCGGAGAAGGAACCGGGCCGCATCGTGGTTGCAAAGAGCGCAAGCCCCCTAGTGATCGGGGTGTCCCATGGCGCAACCTATTGCGCCAGCGACATTCCGGCGCTTCTTCCGTACACGAACCAAATGGTGTTCATGGAAGACGGTGAAATCGCCGTGCTCGAAGCGGAGGGATTCACGCTGACCAAGCTCGACGGCACCGAGGTAAGCCGGCGCCCACGAAGCATCTCCTGGTCGCCGGTGATGGCCGAGAAGGACGGCTACAAGCACTTCATGCTGAAGGAAATCTTCGAGCAACCCCGTGCGCTCGAAGACACCTTGCGCGGCCGGCTCGACCGGGAGAACGCCGACATCGCGACGCCCGAGATCGGCCTCAGCGACGAGGACGCCAAGAGCATTCGACGGGTGATCTTACTTGCCTGCGGCACCAGCCATCACGCGACGATCGCGGGCCGGTACTGGATCGAAGAGCTCGCGAAGGTGCCGGCGATCACCGAGCTCGCAAGCGAGTTCCGAGGTCGCGACGCGGTCATCGGCGAAGGCGACCTGGTCATCGCGGTCAGTCAATCGGGCGAAACCATCGACACGCTGATGGCAGCCAAAGAGGCCAAGGAGCGCGGGGCCAAGGTCCTGGCGATTGCGAATGTCAATGGCAGCGCAATCCCACGGATGGCTGATGCGAGCTTCTACACGCACGCCGGGCCGGAGATCGGCGTTGCCTCGACCAAATGCTTCATTACACAGCTGGCCAACCTGCTGATGTTCAGCATCTGGCTCGGCCGGCGACGTGGCGCAATCGACGGTGCGCAGGCCAGCGAGCTCGTCGAAGGGCTGGCTCGGATTCCGCAGGTCATCAGTGAACGGCTCCGAATTACGCATCTGACGATCAGCGACATCGTTCGGGACTACGCCGATGCCCGAGACGTACTGTTCCTCGGTCGCGGCCTCGGCTATCCGATGGCGCTCGAGGGCGCTCTCAAGCTCAAAGAGATCTCCTATGTGCACGCGGAGGGCTACGCCGCGGGCGAGATGAAGCACGGTCCCATTGCGCTTCTCGATGCGCGCGTCCCCGTGGTCGTGCTCATGCCAAAGGACAGGCACTACGAACGCGTCTCGAGCAACCTGCAAGAAGCGCGTGCGCGCGAAGCGAGGATCCTGGGCGTGACCGTTGCGGGCGACACCCAGGGGCAGGCGCTTTGCGAGCGTTTCGTCGAGGTCGCGGAAACGCACGAAGCGCTCAGCCCGTTCGTTTTAGTCATTCCTCTGCAGCTCTACGCGTACTGCGTGGCGGACCACAAAGGCACCGACGTGGACCAGCCGCGGAACCTCGCCAAGACCGTCACCGTGGAGTGAGGCACGGGATGAACGTCGGCCTCGTCACCACCGGCTTCCCCCGCTTCGAGGGTGACTGCAGTGGCTCGTTTCTCCTGACCGTGGCGCGGGGGATCGTCGAGCAGGGTCATACGGTTCGCGTCTTGGCGCCGGAGCCGCGGGGTTCCGGCCCAGCCCCGCGCTGGCCGGGTATCGACGTGCGCTGGGTACCCTATGCCCGGCCTCGGCCCCTTCAGCAGTCTTTCTACGGAAGCGGGGCACCGGACAACTTGCGGCTACGGCCGGTGCGGTGGCTTGGCGCGCTGACCTTCACGGCTGCGCTCTACCGCGCATCGAGGCGCGAGCTCGCGGACTGCGATGCCCTGGTGAGCTCCTGGTGCATTCCAAGCGGCTGGGTCGCATCGAAAATCGCCGGAGGGCGCCCGCATCTTTGTCTCTGCCACGCAACCGACGTCCGCTGGCTCGCGAAGATGCCGAGGGGCCGAGCGGTTGCACGCGAGATCGCCGACGGGGCCAGCTCGATGTGGTTTTTGAGCCCGGGACTCCGTGAGCGCTTTTTGGAAACAGCGGGGGTCGATCCGGATCGGGTTCGCAGCCACGTCGGCCCGATGCCGATCGAGCCGCCGCGGGAGCTAGCCGAGCCCCGCCCCGTGTTACGCCGCCGTCTCGGCATCGAGGGCTTCACATTGCTCTTCTTGGGGCGCCTCGTTCCCGTCAAAGGCCTCGCGGAGCTTCTTCACGCCGTCGCTTCGTTTCCCAGGCCCGTCAGCATCCGGATTGCCGGAAACGGCCCGGAGCGCGACGAGCTGGGCGCGCTGGCGCAGCGCCTTCGAGTCGACGCGATCTTCGAAGGCTGGGTTGCGGGCGAACGAAAAGAAGCGCTCTTTCGCGCTTGTGACGCCATCGTGGTGCCCTCGAGTCCGCTCGACGGCCTGCCTACGGTCCTCTTCGAGGCCCAGGCACGCGCGCTTCCGATCATCGCCACCGAAGCAGCTGCGATCCCAGCGCGAATGCGGAGTCACCCGGACGTCGAGCTCGTCCCCGCAAACGATCGAATCGCCCTGCGGCAAGCGATCCTCCGGGCTCATGACCGCAGCGCCGCCGAGCCTTTGCTCAGGGCTTGACCTTCTGGGTACCTCTTGGCGCACGGTAGCTGAAGCGCTTGTCGGGAACGTCGCGGTTGAACTTGAGCTTCGAGAAGTCGAAGCGGTTGCGGTTCCCCTCCGAGTCGATGATCAGGACGCGCTGCACGATGCCGGCGCGCTTGCCGTCGGTCGTCAATGTCCGCACGTAAAAAATCAACTGCTCGTAGTTTGGTGTCGGCCGTCGCGGAATGAGCTGCAACACATAGCCGCCCTTGAACTTCTCGTTGTCGTGCTCGAGGAGGCGGACTTCGAAATCCTTTTCGAGGTTGCCGCTGCCCGTCAGGAATGAAAACGCGGATGGGAGTTGATCCTGGTCGAGCGGGCGCTCGATGAGCTGGCCGCTTTTCTCGCCTTCCTCGGGTGGCTGGTAGATCAGCAGCGTCTTGCCGTTGCTCACGAAGACTTGCCCGTTTGGCTGCGCATAGTCCCAGCGCATCATACCGGGCTTCTTGAAGACCACCTTTCCCTTCGCCCGATCGTATCGGTCGTAGAGCCGGGTGTAGCGAGTCTGCTCGAACTCCGCGTTTAGGGTCTTGGTTTGGTCGTAGAACGATTGAACCAAGCCGACGACCACAGCGGGGTCGAGTGGTTTTCGCTCCTCGGCTCCGCTGCTGCCCGGCCGCGAAACCAGCGCAAGACCAAAACTCAAAACCCAAAGAAGTTTCGTGACCATCAAGTTCTAGAACGCTCCCTGTCGCGCAGTATTCATCCCGAAGGGGCGGACACAAGGCAAGCACGAATCCCCAATGTGGGATTGATCATTCCTGTCAACGACCGTATGATGATCGCAAGGCGGATTCGCGCGCTCCCATCTTGGTACATTGGCGTCCGAGCCGTTTTGGTTGATGTGTTGTGATGTCTTGGCTTGAAAACCCACTGGACACCTCGGAGGTGACATGCCCAAGCACCCTGCTCGAACCATCCCGCCGGAGCGACAGAAGTCGCACCTAGAAAGAAAGCATGCCGCACTCTCCGAGCGCGTTGCAGCGCTCGACAGCCGCATGAGCCTCACCCCGGCCGAGGAGCTCGAGCTCCATCAACTCAAAAAAGAGAAGCTGCATGCCAAAGACGCCCTGCACGAGGTTGGCTAAGCGCTAGCAAGGCGCCGGAGAGCCCCTGCGCTTCTCGCGATTTTCCCGTAACGACGGCCCGCTCCTTCAGCTTTGTCCTGGGGGCGGGCCTTTCTCATGGGCACTGGTTTTCTGGTTAAAAGCAAAATGGGCCACCAATCGGTGACCCATTTCAAACGAAAGAATCGATGCTAGAGTCAAAAAGCTAGGGCAAGGAAGTTAAGCCGAAATTTCCCAATGTTTCGTAAAAAGAGCGACCCAACGCCGCGCGGATGCCGGGCAAGCTGGAAAGTGCACGGCGAAGGGTCATAAGCAAGCGATGGGGGATATTGCAATCGCGATGCCAACTCGAATGCCTCTCAAAAACCGGGGTTTTCTTCGCCACCGAGCTTATCGGTAGGACATTTCTGTCATAGACCTGCAACCGATTGTCGTGGTCCGCACAACCGCGAGCTCGAGCGGGCCGATAGGCACACATTCCCCTACCACGCAGGTTGAAGTACGCGGGCTCTCCCGCGTATGATCTCAGCAACGGTGCAGGCCGGACCCAATGCCCAAGTGCAATAGCTGCGAAGGAAAGGTGCTCAGAACGGACGCGTTCTGCGGCACGTGTGGCGAGCCGGTTCCTGGCGGGAAGCCGGTGGTGCCGATCTCTCGTGAATTCAAGCTGAGCGATGCGCGGAGCGAGCCCGAACGCCCTCTCGGGACATTGCCCCCTCAGTCAGGGGCCCCGACGTCCGCCCGGGCCGTCGCGGTTGTCGCGCTCTCCGACCCGGAGGTCGCCGAGCCAGAAAGCCTCACCGTCAGCCGCACGGCCATTCGCGAGCGCGAGCCGCAGAGCGAGCCCGCGCCAGTCTTGCCGCTTCACCGCAAGAAAAACGGCACCGAGAGCAACCGCCAGGTGGAGCCCGCCGCGACCGAATCGCGAAGCGACCCCATACCGGCCTCCACGCCCGCGCGGGAGACGGGCGCAAGCGTTCCAAAGGTGCCGATTCCGCCAGGCCCGCCCATTCTCGCCTCGGATTTGCTTCGCGAACAGATGCGGCCCTCGAGCCCCGGCGAACAAGCGCTGCGCGTGACGACCGTGGTGCTGAGTGCGCTCGGTGCGCTAGCCGTGCTGCTCATCGGTGGCATCCATCCGCTGACATTCGTCTCACTGGCCTTGCTGATCATGGCCGCGACCTTGGCCCTCACGCCGATGTCCTATCGGGCGCGCGCGATCGCGATCTTCGCGGCGGGTGCGCTCGCGACCGGGGTCGCTCTTTGGCAACAAACGCTGCATGGGATCGCGCCCGAGGGGGTGATCCTGGCCACCGCCACGATCCTGCTCAGCGGGAGCCTGCTGTTTCGGGCGTACTACCGGGGCGCGCGGCTGGCGCGGCTGGCGGTGACGCTCGGGGTCCTAGCCTTGGGCGCCTGGTTCTTCGTGTCCGGGGGTCACGAAAGCCTGATCATGCTGGACGGCCATTGGCAATCCTGGGCACCGGCGATCACTCATTTGGGCTTCGGCCTCTTGGCCCTCCTCTCCCTCATGGCCTTCATGGACAGCAGCACCAGAGGCGGCTCGCATGTCTGGGCCGTGGCCGTGCTCGTGCTTTATACGGTGCACATCGCTCTGCTCGCTGCGACTGGGCTCTGGCCGGTCGACCGGGGGCCGGCGAGCATCGAGGGACCCACGATCGCCGCAATCCTGGCCGGTACGGTCGGCACCATCGTTGCGGGCTTGGCGCTCGCGCAGATTCTGGTCGCCGCGCACAAGGCCAGCTCCAACCGGGTCTAAGAACCCAACTCGATCGCGCCCTGAGCTCAGGGGACTTTTCGCGGCCAGGATGCCAAGAGTATGACCGCGCAGGTGCGGCCCTTTTCGTCTTCGGCTTTGCCGTAGCCGGCGTCGGTGAATCGCGGGTCGGTCACCGTCATGCGATGACTCGGACTGTCTTCGATCGCGTGGAGCGCGCCGCGCATCGTGGCCGCACGAGCCACGGCCTCTCCGACGACGCGCGCTTCGATGCGGCGCTTGAGTAGGCGGGCTTCGGGGTCGCCGTTGGGGTCGAGCTCGTGACCCAATCGACCCGAATCACAGACCATTTGCGCGTGGCTCGTCGCCTCTCGACTCAGCAGTCGGTTCGACCGCAGCGAGCGAGCGCCTGCTGAACGCCGTAGTTGCATGAGCCAGGCCTCGGGGGACTGAGAGCCGCTTCGCGTCGCCGGCCCCTCGGGGATCTTGCCGACCCAGCGTTCCGCGACAGGTCGAGGTCCATTGGGCCCGGTCGCCACCAGTTGGACGAAGAGCGGACGCCCCCACTCGACGGGAACCGAGATCGTCGAGCCGAACTCGCCGCCGTCGACCGCGATGCGCCGCGACGAGCCGCTGGAGTCCCGCACGACTAGGTAGGGATCTCGGAAATCCTTAATGACCTCTGCGTGAAGGTAATTGCGACCTGCCTCCGCGAGCGCGCCGGCCCGCACCGCGGCGACCAAAACGATACGCTCCCCTGAACGGGCGCGGCCACAGATCAGCGGCGCGTCGGAAGTTTCGTTCAAATCTTCGAGCCAGACTTTGAAGCTGTCGAACTCACCGGTGACGCCGAACTTGGCATAGACCGGATTCGCGTCGACCCCAGCTTCACGCGCGGCCTTGATGAGCTCGGGCGAAGGGGGGATGTGTTGAAGCTCCGCCAGCTGACGGGCGACGCCTTCGAGCTTCTTGTCCTTGATGCACAAGCGCGCGGGCTTTGCTTCAGCGGCAGGCTCGCCTTCGGCGGGAGCGTCGTTGTTCTTGTCGGCGCCGGCCGTCGCGTGGATCGCGAGCAGCATGGCACAAAGGAGGGTGATTTTACGCAGCATCGTTTTGGGTCACGTCCGGTAGTCGGCGTTGATCCGAACGTACTCGTGACCGAGGTCGCAGGTCCAATAATGACCGAGTCCGCGGCCAGGCCCGACGACGACCGAGATCTGGTATTCCTTGCGCTTCATCCCGGCAGCGGCTCTAGCCTCGGTTTTTGGCGTCATGGTCGGCGTCCCCTGCTGGAAGATCGAAACTTGGCCGATCTTCACCGAAACGTGATCAGGATTGAAACGTGCGCCTGAGCGGCCCGCGGCAGCGACGATGCGGCCCCAGTTCGGATCGCAGCCGTGTAGTGCGGTCTTGACGAGCTGCGAGCCGGCGATGGTTCGGGCGATCTGCACGGCATCGGCGTCGGTTCGGGCTCCGCGAACCTCGATCCGCACGAGGTGCTCGGCGCCCTCCCCGTCGGCGACGATCTTTTTAGCCAGCGATTCGAGGACCTCGGCGAGCGCGCCCAGGAAGCGCCGGCCCGCCGCACTCTTCTCCTCGATCGCGCGATGGGTCGCCGCACCCGATGCAAGCGCATAGATCGAATCGTTCGTGCTGGTGTCACCGTCGACGGTGGCACGGTTGAAGCTGAGCTCGGTCGCTTGCGGCAAGAGCTTCGAGAGCGTCGCGCGACGAACGGGGACGTCGGTGGTCACGAATGCGAGGGTCGTGGCCATGTTTGGATGGATCATCCCGGCGCCCTTGGCGATGCCGAGAACGCGGCATGTCGTCCGGCCGCATTTGAACTCGGCTTGCGCGACCTTGGGTCCGCGATCCGTCGTCAAAATGGAGCGGGCGAACCGAGATGCGCCAGCCTCCGAGAGATCCTCCACGAGATCGGGAATCGCCGTTTCGATCTTCTCACGTGGCAGCTGCACGCCAATGACGCCGGTCGAGGCTGGAACCACGAGCGAGCTCGGAACGCGAAGCGACCGTGCAACCGTACGGGTCAACGCCAGCGCCGCTTGCTGACCTTGCTTTCCAGTGCAGGCATTCGCGTTTCCGCTGTTGACCAGAACCGCCTGGCAAAGCCCGCTCTTGAGCCGGCGCTCGCTGAGCGTCACTGGAGCAGCACGCACGCGATTCCTCGTGAACACGCCAGAGGCAACGGCAGGTTCATCAGCGAAGATCAAACCCAAATCTAACGCATCGCCTGCTTTGACCCCGCCGTGTACGCCAGCGAAGCGAAACCCCTTCACCCGTCCGCTCATGGCGTGCGTCTTACCAGAAGCTGCTTACTGCGGCGAGGCTGCAGCCTGGTCTTCGCGGTAGTGACAGTTCTTGTACTTCTTGCCGCTCCCGCAATAGCAGGGATCGTTACGACCGAGCTTGGGGCGGTCGCGCTTGACGGTCGCTGCCTGTGCGGGGCCCTGTTGAGCGAGCGCAGCTTCGGCACCGGGACCGCCTGCACGCCTGCCCCTCCTGGCCGCCGCACGGCGAGCCTGCCTGCTGGGGCCGGACTGCTGCGCGCCTGCGCCGGCCTGCTCTCCACCGGCCTGATGGCTCGTGCGGATCTGACGCTGGCGCTTTTCGGTCGCCTGGCGGCGCTGCTCCTCGAGCTGCCTCAGCTCCTCTTCGCCCGCGCGCTCGACGGTGAACATCCCGAGGGTGACCGACGACTTCACGCTCTGCACCATCTCTAGGTACATGTCGAAGCCCTCGCGCTGGTATTCCTTCTTCGGATCGCGTTGGCCGTAGCCGCGCAGGCCAATCCCATCACGCAGGTGATCCATCCCTTGTAGGTGGTCCATCCATTGCTTGTCGATTTCCTGTAGGTACAAGTCGCGGAACAGGCGAAGGAAGTTCTCGGTGCCGAACTCCTGCTCCTTTCGGTCGAGCACGGCTGACGCGTCGGCATAGAGCTTTTGAAGGAGCTCGTCGCGGTCGCTGATCTCGTGGATACCTGTCGCACTGATCGCGAACTGATCTTTGTACGCGCGCTCGAGGCCGTCGAGGTCCCAGTCTTCGAAGTGTTTGCCGGGCGGGCACGCGTGGTCGACCATCGTGACGACGATTTCGTCGACCAAATCGAGCAGGCGCTCCTTCTGCTCGCTCAGGGACATGCCGACCGCCTGCTCGACGCACTCGTACGCACCGACGGGATCGGTTCGGAACTCCTCGAGCGGCACCACGCAGCCGAACCAGAGATAGATGTCCTTCTCGAGGTACTCGACTCGCACGTCGGTGAGCGAGGCGAGATCGGACTCGTTTGCTCGCTTGCGGTGCCCGGGCAGCTCGGCTTCGGTGAGGCCCGCATCCGGAAGCGGATACGAATGGAACTTCACGATGTTCTCGATCACCTTGGTGACCCGGGACAGGAGCGCCGTGTCGATCTGTTCGACCAGTGGCTCCGGTTCCACACCGGCCTTGCGCTGCTCGTCGGACGGAACGGTTCGGTACTCGCCTCGCAAGACCTGTTTTCGCAGCGCGTACATACTCTTGCGCTGCTGGTTCATGACATCGTCGTACTCGAGCAGGTTCTTTCGTACGTCGAAGTTGCGTTCCTCGACCTTCTTTTGCGCGTTCTCGACGGCGCGGGTCACCCAGCGATGCTCGATCGGAATGTCTTCTTCCATCCCGAGCCGGTCCATCATGGCCTGCACTCGCTCGCCGGCGAAGATTCGCATCAGATCGTCTTCGAGCGAGAGGAAGAAGCGCGAGGCGCCGGCATCACCCTGACGGCCAGAGCGGCCTCGGAGCTGGTTGTCGATGCGGCGCGACTCATGGCGCTCCGTCCCGATGATTCGAAGGCCGCCCGCCTCTTTGACGGCCTTTGCGTCTTCCCTGCACTTCGTGATGAAGTCCTCGGTGGTCTTGGCAATGGCGGAATCACGACGCTCAGGGTCGGCGAGCACGTCTTCTGGGGCGTTCTCGAGCACCTCGATCCGAGCGAGCATCTCAGGGTTGCCACCGAGCACGATGTCGGTGCCTCGACCGGCCATGTTGGTGGCGACCGTCACCGCGCCGGAGGTGCCGGCCTGCGCGACGACATAGGCTTCTCGCTCGTGCTGCTTGGCGTTGAGAACGTTGTGCGGAACGTCGCGACGGTTGAGGAAGTGCGCCACGGCATCCGACTTTTCGACGCTGGTCGTACCCACCAGCACGGGCTGCCCGCGCTTGTGCGACACTTCGATCTCCTCGCAGAGGGCGCGAAATTTCTCGCGCTCGGTCTTGTAGATCAGATCCTCTTCGTCGAGACGCGCGATTGGCTTGTTGGTCGGGATGACGACGACGTCGAGCTCGTAGATGTTGTGAAACTCGGTCGCTTCGGTGTCGGCGGTGCCGGTCATGCCGGACAGCTTTTTGTAGAGACGGAAGAGGTTCTGGAACGAGATCGTCGCCAGCGTGAGGTTCTCGCTTTGGATGAGGACGCGCTCTTTGGCTTCGACCGCCTGATGAAGACCGTCGGACCATCGCCGCCCCGGGAGCACACGGCCGGTGAACTCGTCGATGATCATCACCTTGCCGTCTTCGGAGACCATGTAGTGCTGGTCCCGATGATAGAGGGCGTGGGCGCGCAAACACTGCTGCAGGATGTGGAGAGTTTCGAGGTTGGCCGGGTCGTAGAGGTTGCCGTCCCCGCCAAGCAAGCCGCGGCCGCCGAGCAGCTCCTGGACGCGCTCCATGCCGTCCTCGGTGAGGGTCGCACTGCGGTTCTTCTCGTCGAGGTCGAAGTGCTCCTCTTGGCGAAGCCGCGGGATGATCTCGTTGATCACTTCGTACTTCTCGCTAGCCGTCTCGCCTGGACCGCTGATGATCAAGGGCGTGCGGGCCTCGTCGATCAGAATCGAGTCGACCTCGTCGACGATGGCATAGTTCAGATCACGTTGGACGTAATCGTAGATGCTGAACTTCATGTTATCGCGCATGTAGTCGAAGCCGAACTCGTTGTTCTGGCCGTAGGTGATGTCGCAATTGTACGCGCGCTTCTTGACGGGGTTGCTCTGCCCCGGAACGACGACGCCGGTGCTTAGGCCGAGGAATCCGTAGAGCTTGCCCATCCACTCGGCGTCACGGCTTGCGAGGTAGTCGTTGACGGTCACGACGTGAACGCCCTTGCCTTCGAGCCCGTTCAGGTAGCAGGCAAGCGTGGCGACGAGCGTCTTGCCTTCGCCCGTTTTCATCTCGGCGATCTTGCCCTGGTGTAGGACGATGCCGCCCACGAGCTGAACGTCGTAGTGGCGCATCCCGAGGACGCGCTTGCCCGCCTCGCGCGCGACCGCGTAGGCAGGTACCAGCAAGTCATCGAGAGAGGCGCCGTTGTCGAGCTGCTGCCTAAACTCGGCGGTTTTCCCGCGTAGCTGGGCATCCGACAGCTTCGTCATCTCGTCTTCGAGCGCCGAGATCGCAGCAACCATGGGCTGCATGCGCTTCACTTCGCGCTCGTGCTTGGTACCGAGCACCTTCTTCAGGACGGAATTGAACACGGCTGCAATCTAGGTCGGCCAGGCGAGCGGCGCAAACTACAGTCAAAACCAACGCTTGGAGAGCGCGAGCACAGCGATCAGCACGAACACCAGGAGCACGAACGCCCAAAGACCGCGGCCCGAGGAAGGCAGTTGCGGTCGCGGAGAGGTCCCATCGCCGAGCGCATCGAGCAGCTGGTGTGCGCGCGCTCGTGCAAGGAGCTCGACCCGAAGCAAGATCGCGGCGACGATCAAACCGATCAGGAAGATCGCCGCGGCCGCCTGCCAGCGCCGACGCTCTTGCTCGAGCTCGAGGGCTTGGTCGACGCCCAGCCGGGAGCTCATCCCAGACCCGACGGCCACGACGTCGAAGCTCGGCACCGCAAACAAGGCGGCGATCGCATCTTCGATGGATGCGTCGGGAAGGGCACCATCGAGGATCGCAAGGGCAAGTGGATCGAGCCCTCGCCGATCGGCATTCGCCAGGACGGCCGTGGCCGCGGCCTGGGCTCGGTTGGGTCCGGCCGGGTCGGCGATGACAATGGTCGAGACGCCAGCGGTGTTGTCCGAAAAGAGATCAGCTCGAATCTGCAGACGCCAAGCACCCGGGCCCGGGGCGGCGAGGTACGGGTCTTCGGGGCTGAGCGAGAGCGCCTGGACCCACCGGCGGTCCTCAAAGACGTCGACGAGAACGGCGCGCGGCGCTCCGAGCTGCTGCCAGTCCACGTGGATGCGGTCTCCCTTCGCTGACGCTCGAGCGACGATGCCGCCCGGCACCAGGGGAAGCCGCACTTCACGTACTGCGAGCAGGGTGCCGTTGGGGTCGAGCGCCTCGACGGCGACGCGGCCCTCGCTGTCCGACACGACGATCGGAAAACGCGCGAATCCGTGGGAAGGCCGGACGGTCCCTGGGTCCACCCGCACACCCGCGAGCGATCGCAGGCGCACCCGGATGTCTTGCCCGCCAACCCAGACGGAAAGAATGCAGCGAAGCTCAGGAACGCAGGCGCCCTCCTCTACGCGAGGGTCGAGCAGCTCGACGGCGCGCCTCGAATTGGATGCGCGAATCGGTCCGAGCTCGTAGGCCTGAAACGCGGTGACCGTGCGCCCACTCGGCAGGCGGGAGTCGATCGATTCGCGCACGTAGAGGGTCCGCGTCACGGTCACCTCTTCCCCGTCGATCTGGGCGGTCGCCAGCAACGAGAGCGTTCCGTTCAGCTCACCCGGGATGGGAAGCCGGCCCTCCCTTCCATGGACGAGCGACTCGCCGAGCTCCGTGCTGGCGAGCGGCATCCCCGCTGCATTCCGAAGCTCGACGACGACCGGCGGAGAGGCGACAACCGTGTAGCCCCCGTCGTCTTCGGCGAGTTGCCATGCGCGCAGGCCGATCGTCGTGCCGGGGCGGGCGACGACCGGTGCGCTGAAACGCAGATCAGGAATCGGTGACGGGGCGCCGGCGATCCAGAGCGCCGCGAGGATGAGCGCGACGAGCAAGGGCGACAGTCGAATCGCCCATGAAAATCGGTCGATTTGTGGGTTCTGCATCGCCATGGGGATGGACAAACTCAGGATGTTACCTTAGGAGACCTAAAGGTAGAGAGCACGAATGGGAGCCACCGCCGAACACGACGTCGAGCAACTCCGTGCTCGCCTGTACGAGTACATGAACAAGCATGGTCTGCGTTCAACGGAACAGCGACGCCTGGTGACCGAGAAGTTCTTCGCGAGCTCCGACCACCTCTCGATCGAGGACTTGCTCGAGAAGGTGCGGCTCGAGGAGCCGAGAATCGGTTACGCGACGGTGTATCGGACCCTCAAGCTCCTGAAGGACTGCGGGCTCGCTTTCGAGCGTCACTTCGGCGACGGGGTATCCCGCTACGAGGTGGCCTGGGCGGACGAACATCACGACCACATGATCTGCCTCGAATGCGAGAAGATCGTCGAGTTCGAAGACGACGGCATCGAAGACCTCCAACACAAGGTCGCCTCGAGGCTTGGCTTCAACCTCGTTCGCCACAAACTCGAGCTTTACGGCGTCTGCGCGGACTGCCAGGCCAAGACCTAGGACCAACAGCGGGTTACGTGCGCGGGGTCAGACGGTCGCGAACGCTTCGTCGGGGATTTCGACGGGCAGCGTGTCGATGGCGCTCAGTCGCTTGACGCGGCTCGGCAAGGTGGTGAGAACACTGTTTGCGAAGTACTGCGCCGCGAACTTCTTGCCCATGTAGAACGCGTGGTCGGGGTGAGTTTCAGAAGTCTCCGGCAGCTTGTTCAAGGCGATGGACGCTTGGTCTAGAAGCAGCCAGCCGACCGCGAGCTCACTCATGATGACGAGAAAGTCCTCGGCTGCGAGGGGGATGTGCTCGAGCTTACCGCCCTTGGACCAGCCGATGAGCTGAGCGACCGATGCGGCCACCGCTTCGTGCGCGTTCTGCAGGTGCCCGATGCCCTCTTTGAGCTC
>JAOTXX010000061.1 GCA_029862185.1 Myxococcales bacterium | reverse complement strand
CTCAACGGAGGCAAGATGACCCTGCAAGGAACGATGCTCTCGCGGATCGAAGGTTGGGCGAAGTCCAGCGGCAACGAACCCGCCATTCACGACCGCAACTCCGACGGTACCTGGGCGACTTCGACCTGGGGCGAGTACTGGGAGAGCGTGCGGCGGGTGGGGAAGGGGCTCATCGCTTTGGGCCTCCGGCCCCGCGAGTGCGTCGCCATCGTCGGTGCCAATCGGCGCGATTGGGTGATCTGCCAGCACGGCATCAATGCGGCGCGGGGGGTTCCGGCCCCTCTCTACACGACGCTCTTGCCGGAGCAGATGGCCTACATCGTGAGCAATGCCGAATCGAGGATCGTGATTTGCGACGACGAGACCCAGCTCAATAAGTACATCTCGATCGCCAAGGGCGAGAGTCCAATTGAGTACATCGTCACGATGGACGACCTGGGATCGAGCGATCCTCGCGTGATCACCCTCGACGCCCTGATGGCGAAGGGCGAATCGATTAGCGACGCCCAGCTCGATGCGGGCCTCGATGCAGTGAAGATGAATGACGTCGCGCTCCTGATCTACACGTCCGGTACGACGGGGCTGCCCAAGGGAGCGATGCTCACGCACGAAGGGATCGACCTCATCGCCAATGCCGTGGCGGAGGTGTTCCCGTCACTCCTGCAGACCAAGACCCGAAGCGTCAGCTACCTGCCGCTCTGCCATGCTGCCGAGCAGGGTATGACCAATTTCGCGGGGCTCATGGTTCAGGGGGAGACCTTCTACTGCAGCGACCTCACCCAAATCAAAGACTACCTGGTTGATGTCCACCCCACGATCTTCCTCGCGGTCCCGCGGGTTTGGGAGAAGTTCGAGGCTGCGCTTCGGGGCAAGTTGGCCGAAGCCACCGGCATCAAGGCCAAGCTGGCGAGTTGGGCTCGAAAGACCGAGCTCGAGGCGTTCAAGCAGGAGGTGGCAACTGGCCGTCCGGTGTCGAGCTTTTCGCGCAACCTCGCCAACAAGCTCGTGATCTCGAAGATCAAGGAGGCCCTCGGCTTGGATCAGCTTCAAGTCGCGTTGAGCGGCGCCGCCCCGATTTCGGTTTCAACGCTCGAGTTCTTTGCGTCGATCGGCCTTCCGGTTCACGAGGGCTACGGGATGACCGAGACCACGGCCTTCGCCTCGGTCCAGCCGCATGGGAGGCCCAAATTGGGCACCATCGGCAGGCCCTTGCCGGGCGTCCAGGCGAAAATCGCCGAGGACGGCGAGATCATGCTCAAGGGCGTCAACATGGTGAGGGGCTACCACCGACTGCCCGACAAGACGGCCGAGCTCTACGACGGCGATGGCTGGATGCACACCGGCGACCTCGGCGCGATCGACCAGGACGGCTACATCTCGATTACCGGGCGCAAGAAGGACCTGATCATCACGGCCGGCGGGAAGAACGTCGCGCCCGCCGAGATGGAGGGTTATTTGCAATCGATTCCCGGCGTGGGGCAGGCCGTGGTGGTGGGTGACCGGCAGCCGTATCTTTCGGCGCTGATCGTTCTCGACCCGGAGGCTCTCCCAGAGCTGGAGGTCGCTTCCCAGATTTCCGGCCTGAGCGACATCCAAAGCGCCGCCCGCAACGACGAAGTGAAGCGCTACATCGAGCAAGAAATGCAGGAGGTCTGCAACAAGAAGGTCGCCCGCTACCAGACGATCAAGAAGATCAAGATTCTCCCAACCGTCTTCAGCGTGGACGGGGGTGAGCTGACGCCAACGCTCAAGGTGAAGCGGAACATCGTGAACGAGAAGTACGCCGCAGAAATCGCTGCATTTTACGCCGAAGGGACGCCGGCTACCCAGGCCGCGCGCGCCTGAGTCTCGCCTGGCCCCGGGCTTGCCCCTAGGGGCCCGTCGCTTGGGCATGACCAGGTTCGATCCCTGAGCTAGGGTCAACGCCGAGAAGCTGAAAAACGGAGGCAAAGGGTATGAGCGAACGAGTCGAAAAAATCCTGGCGAACTACGCAGGTGAAAATCCTGGCGTCATCGGAAATCTCAGGCGACTGATGAACACCGGGCGCCTCGCTGGAACGGGCAAGCTCGTGATCCTGCCAGTCGACCAGGGCTTCGAGCATGGGCCGGCTCGCTCGTTCGCGCCGAACCCTCCTGGCTACGACCCGGCCTACCATCCTGCGCTTGCAGTCGAGGCAGGTTGCAACGGCTACGCTGCGCCACTCGGCTTCATCGAGTCGATCGCGCATCGCTATGCCGGTGAGCTTCCCCTCATCTTGAAGGTGAACAACAGCGATTCGCTCGGTGGGCCCGACACGCCGTGCTCGGCCCTCACCTCTGCGGTCGATGACGCGGTTCGGCTCGGCTGTTCCGCGATCGGCTACACGATCTACCCGGGCAGCGGGCTTCGCAATCAGATGTATCAAGACCTTCGCGATCTCATCAACGAGGCGCGCGCCGCCGGGCTGCCGAGCATCGTTTGGTCGTATCCCCGTGGCAACATGCCCAAGGAGGCGGAGACCGCCATCGACGTCGCGGCGTACGCAGCACAGATCGCCTGCCAGCTCGGCGCACACGTCGTAAAGGTGAAGCCGCCCACCGAAGTGGTCTTCCAGGATGCTGCAAAGAAGAGCTACGAGAACATCCCCATCGGCACCCTGGCCGAGCGCGTTCGACACGTCGTGCAGTCTTCATTTGGCGGCAAGCGCATCGTCATCTTCTCCGGTGGCGCCGCAAAGGGCACCGACGCGGTTCTCGACGAAGTCGGGGAAATCGCCAAGGGCGGTGGCTACGGCTCGATCGTCGGTCGCAACGCGTTCCAGCGCTCCGAAACCGACGCCGTCAAGCTCCTGCATGACATCATGGATCTTTTCGCCGCGCAGGCGTAAGAGTCGCCCCGCCACTCGTGACTGAGCCAGCTGTCCCACTCATCGTGACCGCGGCCTGGGATGCCTACGGGGATCGTCGGGAGGTGGTCGAGGTGCGGGAGGTAAGCGCCAACGTCTCGACCAATTCGGTGTATCTCCTCATCCTCGACGATGGACACGCCGTCGTGGCGAAGCGCTCGAGCTACGGCTCGTACGTGCATTTTCGGCAGGACCACTACCGTATCCACGAATGGATCCACCGGCTTCGCGGGACTCGCTACGCCTCGTTTCTCGCGCCGGTGCTCCTGAAGAGCGACGAGGCCTTCACCTACCGCGACGAGGACGAGTGGGTCGTTTTCTACGCACAGCAACCGTTCTACGACTTCCTCCCCAAGGTGCTGACCGACGGACAGATCGAGTCGTTCGGCCAGGAGATGGGGCTCTTTCATCGAGAGTGCTTGGACATCTCGGACCGCGTGAAGCCGACCTGGCAGTCGCTCGGTGCCGACGTGGCGAGCCTTCATGATGCGATCGGCAGCTCGGAGTGGCGCCGTGAGCGAGCCTTCTCGGACTCGTCGATCAGCTATGTTCGCGCTCACTGCGATGCCTTTCTCGGCAACGCCGATGACCTCGGCTACCACCAGTGGACGAAGATCCCGGTGTTGATCGACTGGAACCTCGGAAACTTCTCGGTTGGGATGGACGGGGACGGCTTCAAGTTCTTTTCCCGCTGGGACTACGACTGGTTCCGCATCGAGCCCCGCATGCTGGACCTCTACTTCTGCGCCCGCGTCGTTCGCGCCGAAGGCGACCAAACCGCGTTCAGCTACACGGTCGACCCGTTCTTCGACGAACGCTTCATGAAGTTCCTACGCGCCTACCATGAGGTGCACCGCTTCACGAAAGAAGAGCTCCTCTTCCTCAAAGAGTCCTACCGCTTCTTCATCCTGAACTACGTCCTGAGGGTCGGAGAGCACTTTTTCCAGCCCGACATCTGCCATCGGCTACAGCAGGAAGCGGTCCACGACTACTTGCCGCAGTTGGAGCTGGCGGACTTCACGCCGCTGCTCGAAGTCTTGTAGCCGCGCCCCCCGTCTCAGGTCGCGATCGACTCGCTGATGTAAGTCGGGATGATGCCTGAGGATTGGATCATCAGGTCGGCGGTTTCTGGCAAGGTGTTTCCGGAGAGCACCAGGGTGCTGTCGAAGCCGTAGGTGTTCGCTCCGATGATGTCCGTGCGGAGGGTGTCGCCGACGAAGAGGACGTCGCGTTTTGTGATGTTTGGGAGCTCCTTGCGGGCGCGGGCCAGTGCGTAGGCGAACATCATCGAATCGGGTTTGCCAAAACGGACGAACGTCTTTTCGGTGATCTGGGAGAGCAGGCCGCCAAGGCTGCCGACTGCGATCGCGATCTCATTGCCCTTCATGGGGTAGGTGATGTCGGCGTTGGCAACGATGACCGGCACGTTGGTATGCCGAATCAAATTGAGGGTCGCATTCACGTCCCGGAACCAGTCGAACCCCTCATCGTCGAGCAGCACAATCGCAACGATGTTGTTGCTCGAGGCGCAGTCCGAAATTGAAATTGGGATCTTTCCGGCGATTTCGATGTAGTGAGCCGACTCCGGCTTCCCGAGATAGGCGACCTTGCCGTAGGGGATCTGGTTCTCTAGGTACTCGGCCGTCAACAACCCCGAGGAGATGTAGCGATTGGCGGGCAATAGCTCCCGCCCGGCCTGCTGCGAGTAGCGTTCGGCCATCGATTCGGGTGAGCGAGACGAATCGTTGGTGACGACGAAGACCTCTTTGCCTGCATCGATCAAGGAGGTGACGACCTCGAGGGCGCCGTCGATGAGCCCGCTCGCGCTCTTCAGAACGCCATAGGCATCGAGAAAAATGACGGAGTACCGCTCGGCCGTCTCTCGGAACGAAACCACATCCATAAGACGGACATATTCGTTCCGCGGCGCACGGTCAATCGTCCCTGCTGCGGCGTTTCCGAAGCACGACCAGCACCAGCAGGACGGTCAGAATCGTGGCCACGCCCACCACGGCGAGAACCTCGATGAGGCGAACGAAGAAGTGGTCGATCAGGCCCTTTCCGACGTCGTTGAGCTGGGCGGTGGCGGTGAGCAGCTGCGAGTCGAGCTTGTCCATGACCGACACGCGCTCCTGCTCGATGGCCGTCAGAACCATGGCTCGCTCCTCGGCGATGGCGTCGAACACCGCGATGCGCTCGCTCTCCACGGCCCGAAGAAGTGTCGACACCTGCCCGTCCACCGTCCCCTCGAACTGTCCGAGGAAGCCGTTGATGTTCTCCATGGTGACGACCAGCTCATCGACTGGCGCCTCGAGTCGTTCCTCGAACAAGGAGTTCGTCAGATATTCGACTTGCCAGCGCGCCTCGACCGGCATCTGCGCGGTGAGAATCGCGAGCCGATCGTTGAGGTCGCGAAAAGTGTCCTCGATGCTGCCGACCGCTTTGAGGCCGCCTTGCTTTTCGGCGGGAACCAACGCCGCCAGGTCTGCACGCGCCGTGGGTCTCACGAAGAGCCGGCCCTCGATCGGATGCTCGTCGACCCACGCGTCGACTTTCACGCTCAGGCTGTCAAACGCTTGGGGCTCCATCACCCCCGAGGCGATCTCTCGGATCTCCCGCTCCAGTCGCTCCGAGGTATGGATGGCGATGGCCTGCTGACCGCCGAACGCGTCCTTGCCCCCACCGTCGGTGAAGTGGTCGCGCTGCTGCCCAGCGAGAGCCCAGAGCTCGAGCATGCCGGCGAAAGGGTCGCGGTCGAACGAGGCGGCGCGCGCCTGTGCAGCTGCCCACATCTGCCATTGGTAAGCGTAATCAAAGACCTCGAGCTGGTCGCTCGCTTCCACGATGTCCAGGACCGAGGTCGATACGAGCTGCCCAAAGCGGGCCGCGTACTCGTAATCCTTGGCCCGCAACTGCGCGACGGTTACGTCTTGCTGCGCCATGTTCGCCATGAGCGAGGGCTTTGAGGGAGTGGTGCTGCAGCCGAGGAGTGGCAGGAACATCGCTGAAGCGAGCAGCAAGGATGTGGTGACAGTCGGGCGCAAACCGGATCCTCCTGGCTTCAGTTAAGCGACGCGTCGAATGGCGAGCGTTGCGCCAGCGAAGAATAGCAAGACCCAGCCGAGACCCGTGCGGCCAGCGGGGCCGGGGGATGCGCTGCAGTTGTCTCTCCTGCGGGCTTCGCCATCTTTGCTCTTGCGGCGCGCGGCCGCGTCATCGAGCTCCTGCGAGGGATTACCGAGAAAGTCGAGGTCCTCTTGGGCACTGGCGACGAGCGCGGTCCGGCTGCAGAGGCTCACGCGCATGGGGTCGGCTTCGTCCCGGTCGGCGTAGACCAGGTAGGTTTCGCCTTTCACGAAGCTGTATCCACAGGCCGCGCTGCTGCCGGCGGTGCGGACCTTGACCTGCTCGCCAATCTCGCCCTTCCAAACCTTGTTTACCCGCAGCGTGATTTCGAGTCCACCGAACTTCGTCGCGGTGTTCGGCTCGATGTTGGTGACCTCGCCGGTGAAGACCGCGTAAGAAGAAGAGAGGCCTTCCGCTGGGGTGAGCTTCATGCAGGAGCACGCACGGGCCTCGCTGATTTGGGTGAAGCTCGCGAGACCGATCAAGAACACCATTAGCCAACGCATCACGGCTCTTGTAGCACGGCCCAGACCCCGGTCCGAAGGGGCCTTTGACACTCCTTTGGGGGGCGGCTACATAGGCCGCCCGCGCGCAGCATTCGCCGCGCCGGGCATTGAAATCTTTGCTTCTTGGAGAGGTGGCCGAGTGGTCGAAGGCAGCCGCTTGCTAAGCGGCCGTACGGTGTAGAGCCGTACCGGGGGTTCGAATCCCTTCCTCTCCGCTAGTCTGGGGCGCTTGACGCTCCAAACGGGGCCGCTACGTTGCCTGCCCCGTGGTGACGAAGTCACTTTACGGGGCGCGCCCCGGGGACTCATAGCTCAATTGGATAGAGCACCGGCCTACGGAGCCGGGGGTTGGAGGTTCGAGTCCTCCTGAGTCCGCCACGTAAAGCGACTTCGTCGCCACGTGGCTTCGCCCCGTACTCGACTGGGAACACAGTGTGCGCTGGCTCCGGTCACGGGACGTGCATGAACCGAGCAGACCCGCGCTTCCCTCGCGTTGCGTCCTGGGGATCGCGACGCCACCGAGTCTTGTGCGACGCACCCGCTGCGCCCCCACGCCCTAAGCGCAATACCTGCGCGCACAATCGTCTCTTCAGTAAAGATTTACGTATAGCGCGACGAGGTCCGGCGACCCCACGTTGCCTAAGACCCCTGCGGGTCGGGGAGGTTGCTATGCGGTACTTATTTGGATTCAATTGCGTTCTGGCGCTCAGCGTCGTGGGGTGCAGCGAGACGGCGGGCATGGGTGGTAGTGGTGGTGATGGCGGCTCAGGTGGTGAAGGAGGCGCAGGCGCGTACGCATCGAAGGACTTGTGGCTTTGTCGTCCAGACATCGAGAACGATCAATGCGACATGGTGGATCTGAGTTTTACCGAGATCCAACCCGACGGCAGCCAGGTCACAGGCGATGTGATCGAGAACTCGAATGCAGAAGTCGACTGCTTCTACGTCTACCACACGGTTAACCTCTCACCGATCGCGGAAAACACGGAGACATTGTCTCCAACCGACCCAGCAGTACTGAAAGCGCTTCACAGGGACGGAGTGCATTTCCGTGAGTTGTGTCGCGTGTTCGCCCCGCTCTATCATCAGATGAGCCTAATAACGTACACCGAGTTCTGGCCGTTCTGGGAGCAGTCCGAGTTCTATCAACGGGGGTACGATGACATCGTTGACGCGTTTGAGTACTACTTGCGCAACCACAACGATGGTCGAGACATCGTCCTACTAGGGCACTCTCAAGGCGCGCACGTCTTGACGACGCTGCTTGCAGACAAGTTCGACGACGACGAGGCTTTGCGCGGACAGCTTCTTTCCGCGGTTCTGATTGGTCCGACGGGCTTGGCACAAGTGCCCCAAGGGGCGGTTGTCGGCGGGAGCTTTGAGAATATTCCAGTTTGCACGAGTGCAAGCCAGACCGGGTGCGTGATCGCGTTTGACGGAGCTGCCGCACGCGTGGACAGCTACATCGACTACGCTGTTCTGATTGAACCCCCGATGGTGAGGGGGTGCGTGAACCCGGCATCGTT
This sequence comes from Myxococcales bacterium, assembly GCA_029862185.1. Classification (GTDB taxonomy): domain Bacteria; phylum Myxococcota_A; class Polyangia; order Polyangiales; family Houyiibacteriaceae; genus SG8-38. Next base: position 15,064 of record JAOTXX010000061.1, on the reverse strand, counting down.
TGACGGCAGTTCCGGAACGCTGACTAGCCTCTTGTACCCACGAAGCTCACCGCTAGCGCTTCCCTTCCCCGACACGGTCGACACGGAATGGGTGAGATATCCGGACGTCTACAAAGCCCAGTGCTCAGATGAAACCCACTATCTAGAAGTCGACGTCGTGAGCGAAAGCGCAGGAGAAGCGCCATTCACACCGCAAGAACTTCAAGAGGCTATCGTCGCGAATGGTGGCCAAAACAACCTGCATTACGGTGGAGAGACGTTCACCACGATGCCAGACCTCGTGCGTATCCTTGAGCAACAGATCGCGAGCCGAGGGAACTAGTCACGCGACTCGATGTGCGACGTTGGCGCGTTTGAGGTGCAGCCATGGCCAGCGCACCCGCTGCGCTCGGAATCGGCTCAGCAGGAAAGAATTACGTATAGCGCGACGAGGTCCGGCGACCCCACGTTGCCTAAGACCCCAGCGGGTCGGGGAGGTTGCTATGCGTTCTGTATTCACGTTGATGTGCGTGCTCTCGCTGGGCCTGATGGGGTGCAGTGACACCGGAGGAACGCCGGCAGACAATGGCCCCTACGCGTCGAAAGACCTGTGGCTGTGTCGTCCAGACATCGAGAACGATCATTGCGACACAGCTGACCTCAGCACGACGGAGATACAGCCGGACGGCACGATGGTAACGCTCACCGAGTTCGCCCCAAATCCCGATGCCGAGGTCGACTGTTTCTATGTTTATCACACCGTCGACCGGTGGCCCGAGGCGGGAAACACCGAGACGCTAATCCCCCATCCCGACGACGTCGTCAAAGCCCTGGAGAGGAACGGGGCTCAGTATCGAGGGGTATGTCGCATGTTCGCACCGCTCTACCGGCAGATGACTCTCGGCACGTACGGCCAGTTTCCAGTGGGCTTGCAGGAAACGGAGTTCTTCCAGAAGGCGTACGGCGACGTCGCCGAGGCGTTTGAGTACTACATGCGCCGTTTCAACGCGGGTCGAGGCTTGGTCCTGATCGGCCATTCACAGGGTTCGGGGATGTTGACCAAGTTGCTTCAAGACAAGTTCGACGATGACGAAGCGCTGCGCACACAGCTTGTCTCTGCGTTGCTCATCGGGGGTGGCGTGGAGGTGCCCGAGGGCGACCGAGCAGGTGGTAGCTTCATGAACATCCCGCTCTGCGCGGCCGCTGGTGAGACGGGATGTGTGATGACGTTTAGGGCAATTGCAGCAGGAGAGCCCCCACCGATTTTGCTGATTTTCCCCCCCGCGCAATTGGCTTGCGTGAATCCTGCCTCGTTCGACGGGGGAACCGGAACGCTGGCAGCGCTCATCTATTCCCGCAGCTATGACCACGTGATTCCCTTCCCCGACGGCGTGGACACCGAGTGGGTCCGCTATCCACAGATTTACGAGAGTCGATGCTCCGGAGGAGAGGGCTTCAGAAATGTTCTCGAAGTCGACTGCGCGAGTGGACACACGTGCGACGTACCGATGACACCGCAAGAGCTGCAGGAGTCTCTCCAGGAAAACTGGGGACTTGGGCCGAGCCTACACTTGGGGGAGTACTTCATCGCGAATACCGACCTCGTGCACATCGTCGAGCAACAAATCGCGAGTCGAGGGAACTGATCGGCGACTCGATGTGCGCCGTCGGGGCGTTTGAGGCGCAGCCGTAGATGACGCAGCCGCTGCGCCCCCACGCCCCAAACGCAGAACCTGCGCCTGCAATCGGTTGGCGACTAAAGAATTACGTATAGCGACGCGCAGCCCGGCGACACACGTTGCCCATGACCCTTTGTGCGGGTCGGACCGGGAGGTTGTCATGCGGTACTTCTTCGGATTTCTATGTGTCTGCGCGCTCGGCCTGGTTCCACTTGTTGGCTGCGGTAACGACGCGACGGGCGATGGTGGCGCAGCTGGTATGGGCGGCGCAGGCGGAACCGGCGGCAACGTGGCTGAAACGATCGAGGAGATGTTGGTCGGCCGCTGGTGGCTGGATTGGGACGGCGCAATGGCCATTTTTGCAGATGGAGTTGGGCTCCCTACCTTCACGGCTGACGGGTGGGCCAACTACGATGTGAAATTTCCGGTAGGGGTTCCGGGCCTCACCGACTGGTGCAGGCGGTACGCGAACTGGTCTCTTTTTGACGCGGTCAGTGAGACCGAGTTTGGCTACGCGCTGACCTACACTCACGACACCTGTAACCGAGAAACAGGTTGGACGGAACAATTCAAGGTGGTCTTGGACCAGACGAATCCTCCGAATGGCGAGGTGACCCGTCTGTCATCTACGAACCCGGGAGTCACGGGCGAATACACGTTGCCCATCGAACGATGCACCACGGATATCAACGCAACCGAGGCGTGTACGTTCGACACCGGTCTCGGCGCACCCACACAGAATCCCCCAACGGTCGAGCTCAATCTGACTTTGCAGGTGGTGGGTACCGGGCCTGATTTTCCGCCTCGCGTACCTCTCGAAGGGGCAGCGTTTTGCGAACTCGACAACACCGACAACTGCGACGCGACGGACCCGCTTGGACTGGCAACGATCGAAGTTGTCGTGCCTGCGGATAAACGGATCGGTTACACGTTCACCAAAGACGGGTACTTGTCCTTTCTGTACACCGATGTGGTTGACGACACGCTCTACAATGATGGCCCGCGCTGGACAAGCACCGACGAAACGGCGGCGAAGCAAGCCACCCTCATGCTGACCCCGTATCCGTATGAGGGAACGGGGACGGTCGCCGTCGAAGTGTTTGAAAGGGGCACCGGTGATCGCTCGGGTAAGACGTTCGAGTTGGTCGGTGCGGCGGACGAGCCGTTCTACTTCGACACCAATGACCTGCCGTCGCCCGATCTCACCAGCACGAGCACTCGGGGCCTCGGTGTCTTCGTCGAGGTGGCCCCAGGTGAGGTCGAGATTCGGCTCGGAGGAACAGCGACGAACTGCGTCGCGGTAGGCGGATGGCCGGGCAGCGAAGCGAACACGCTCCGAGTGCCGGTCAAGGCCGGTTTCGCCTCATGGAGCAGCATCGTCTGCGACGCGCCCTAGCGTTCAGGTGTTCCCGGGCTCGTTGGGGTCGGTCAAAGAAGGGAGGTTTCCCATGCGTTACCTATTCGGATTCATGTGCCTCTGCGTACTGGGCGTAGTTTCGCTGGCTGGGTGCGGTGAGACTACGGGCGAGGGTGGAAGTGGTGGCTCTGCCGGCACGGGAGGCGAGGGCGGAGCGGCTGGAACCGGCGGCATGGATGCGAGCCCCTATGCGTCGAAAGATCTGTGGCTTTGTCGTCCAGATATCGAGAACGATCGATGCGACACAGCCGACCTCAGCATGACTGAGATTCGCCCTGATGGGACGAAGGTTGTGTTGGACGAAGTTGCTCCGAATCCCAATGCCGAAGTGGACTGCTTCTACGTGTACCACACGGTCAACAAGTCACCCGAGCCGGGAAACACCGAGACTTTGGTTCCACATCCCGAGAACGTGATCCAAGCAGTGTTTCGGAACGGCGCGCACTACCGGGGTGTGTGCCGCGTATTCGCGCCCCTCTACCATCAGATGAGTCTGATCACGTATACGGCGCATTGGCCGAACTTCGAGGACACCGAGTTCTTTCAGAGGGCCTATGATGACATTGTCGAGGCGTTCGAGTACTACATGCGGGTTCACAATCAGGGTCGCAGCTTCGTCCTCATCGGGCACTCGCAGGGGTCGCACATCCTCGCGAGACTGCTGGAAGATGGGTTCGACGATGACGAGGAGCTTCGAGGGCAGCTCATTTCCGCTGTACTCATGGGTCCCACCAACCGCGTGCAAGTGCTCGAAGGTGAGCCTGTGGGCGGAAGTTTCGACAACATCCCGCTTTGCACGAGCGCCGATCAGACCGGGTGCGTAATCGCGTTTGACGCCAACCCGGCAGGAGTCGAGACCCGCTACGATATCGCAACGATCTACTTCCCTCCCAACGCCAGAGCGTGCGTGAACCCTTCGTCTCTCGGCGGGGGCTCCGGCACTCTTGCAGCACTCATCTATCCGCGTATCTACGACTCCTTGATTCCCTTCCCCGAAGGGGTTGAAACCGAGTGGGTCCGCTACCCCAACATCTACACAAGCCGGTGTTCCGAGGAGCGGCGCGAGGTCTTTGTGTGGTTTGTCGACCTCTCAAGCGAATACACCGGCGAGGTCCCTATCACGCCACAAGAACTACAAGAAGCTCTCGTTGAAGTCTGGGGGGCTAACAAGAATCTGCATTCAGCGGAGTACTTCATCGCCAACACAGACCTCGTGCGGATCGTCGAGCAACAGATCGCGAGTCGAGGGAACTGATCGGCGACTCGATGTGCAACGTAGGGGCGTTTGAGGTGCAGCCGTAGATGACGCACCCGCTGCGCACCCCACGCGCCAAACGCAAAAGCTGCGCGTCGTGGTTTCGTAGAACCCCTCCGAAACCAGTGTTTCTCTCCGGCACGCCTGATGCATCTACATCGCTCAACTTAGTGCGCTCCGGTGGGGAGCATTGCAGCCGGGGAGGTTGTCATGCGTTACGTGATTGGATTTGCGGGGATCGCGGCACCGGTTCTCCTCTGCGTGCTACTCGGTGCCGCCGTTCCGGGCTGTAGCGAAACCACTGGCGCCAACAACTGGGCGCCTTGCGACTATGAGTCCAATCCGGCCAGCGCGAAGTATGACTTCAATTCGGTGGATTCAACCGTTGAGGAGTTTCTGGCGGACTACCCCGCGGTGAATGGGGTGACGCTGGCGATCGTGCAGCGCAGCGACGGACAGGTCTACGAGAATGGCTATGGCGAGCTCGACCCGGGTCGAATCAGCATGCTCGCATCCACGAGTAAGGTGCTCTCGGTCGGGATCATCCTTGCTCTCGTCGACGAGGGCCTCTTGGATCTCGATCGCCCGATCGCGGAGTACCTCGATTGGGGCGATCATCACCCTGGCGTGACCATGCGCCAGATGCTGTCGATGATGTCCGGCCTCCCGCCCTTGATTCCCGGTGTCGGTCGATGCACTCCCACCGCATGTGAGTGCGATCCGGCCGCCAACATGCGGGAGTGTGCCCGCACCGTCTTTCAAAACGAAGCGGCGTCCATCCCTCCGGGGACAGTGTGGCTCTATGGCCGATGGCAGCTTGCCGGCGCGGTCGCCGAGATCGTTTCGAACAAGAGCTGGGCACAGTTAGTGAGGGAGAAGCTCGTTGAGCCGTGCGGGCTACCGAGTACTGGCTACAAGAGCGATACATTCACAGCGTACCCCGAGGAGTTCGGTGGAGATCCCGCGAGTTTGCCCGAGACCGACAACCCCGGTGTCGCCGGCGGTGCGTACTCCAACGTCTGTGACTACAGCAAGGTGCTACTGATGCACCTTCGTGGAGGGCTCTGCGAGCAGGTGCGCGTTTTGTCACCGGCCATGGTTCAGGCCATGCAAGAGGACTTGGTGCCGGAGGGTGTGTCGATGCTGACCACCCGCGCCGGAGTGGTGAACTACGGGATGGGCTGGTGGAAGTTCGAGGGCGACCTGGAGGGACTGCTCATCGACAGCGGCGCCTGGGGCGCACGCGCGTTCTTGCATCCCGAGGAGCACTGGGGTGCGATCTTCATCATGGAAGCTGACAGCGATGACGGCCACGAGCTCCTCGAGCGAGTGGTCCCCGTCGTTCGCGCCGCGGTGATCGAGGCAGATCGGAGGTTGTGATGCGCTACGTGATTGTGAGGTGGGGTACGAGCAGATGATGTCTCCATACCCAATGGAAGGTACGGGCAGCATCATTATGAATCTACTCGGGTCGGTTGAGCAGGCAACGTTCGAGCTGATCGGTGGGAGCGGCAAGCCGTTCTACTACGGCGCCGAAGGATCGGACCCCGACCTTCCCTACACGAGAGGCGGCGCGGGAGGAGGTTTCGTCGAGATAGCTCCGGAGTCTTGCTGCGCCCGCGCCACCATCACATCCACGTAGCTGCCCAAGTCGAGGCAGCTGATCCCAGTCCCCGCGAGCAACTCCCTCGTGTTGCGGTCGTCATAGATGACGTCGGTCTTGAGGTGGTCGAGGAATGCTCGCGTGGTGTTCGCGAGTCGCTGCGTGCCCGGAGCGCGCATGAGCGCTCTCTTAGCCCATTGGGCTCATGCTGAGAGCTGAATTGCTCGGTACCAGATGTTATGTCGCGTGACTACGGCTGCGCCTCACGGCCCAAACGCGAAAGTTACGCGCCCCGTTACCTGAAAGCTCAGCGAAACCGGCTGTTCCGCTTGGGACCGCCACGTAAGACGACTTCGTCGCCACGTGGCTTCGCCCCCTACTCCACGGGATAGACGGTGACGCTGGCTTCGTCGCTTTGGGCGGCTAGGACGGCGCCGGTGATGATCGAGCTGACGAAGAGGCCGACGCCGGTGTAGAACATGCCGCCGTAGCGGATTTGGTCGCCGTAGTACGGGTCGACGCGGTAGTCGATCGACGAGAACATGAGCGCCATGCCGGCGATGGAGCCTGCGACGAAGGTGATCCAGCCGGCTCTGCGCAAATGGCTCTTGTCGACGTAGCGGCCTTCGACGACCGACTCGACGCTGAGGTCGATGGGTTGCGCGATGTCGAGGGGCCTACCGCCGTCGAGCGAGAGCGCGAAACGATGCCTGCCCGAAAGCAGCGTCGCGTCGCAGGGGGCTTCGCAGATCGGTTGATAGGCCTTGGTGATGACCTCTCCGTAATAGGGTGCGACGCCGTAGCCGACGCCGTAGCCGCCCCAGCCCCAGCCCGGGCCACCCCAGCCGTAACCCATGCCGTAGCCCATGCCGACGCTGACGCCGCTGATCGCCGAGTAGCTGCCGCCGGTTCGAAGTTGAAATGCGACGCCGTTCGTCGGTGATTGAAAGTGCACCGGCACGGGCGTTCCGGACAGCATGACGCGGCCCGACCCCGGCCGCCGGAGAATGACGCTGGTGGAGGGCTGCTGTGGCGGGGGCGCCTGTGGAGGGGAGTCGATGACGACGATCGACGACGGCTGGTCTTTCGGCTGGGTCGAAGGCGGTTGCGAGAATGCATTTGCCGGCCCGAGGACCATGGCGAGCAAGAAGATTGCGATCGAATGACGCATGATTCGGTCCATCGCTAAGTACGTCGCCTTGCCCCGCTTTCTCGATTATAGCGCAAAAAAAGGCCCCGCCACACGTCGGTTACCGCTACCGTTGCTCCCTTCCGGGCCTGGCGGAGTTCACGGGCCGACGTTGGCAGGACCATATCGCGGAGCCCCCTAGGCGGGAGCGCCGTTCGGCGGAGAGGAAGGGATTCGAACCCCCGGTACCTTACGGTACACACGATTTCCAGTCGTGCACCTTCGACCACTCGGTCACCTCTCCTGGCGGAGTCCGCCTTCCTGTTCGCTTCAGCCTCTGCTTTTTGGGCAGGGGCTTCTGCGGTCGTCAACTTGTAGGTCAAAGAACGTGGCGGAGAGCAAGGGATTCGAACCCTTGGTACCTCTCGGTACACTTGATTTCGAATCAAGCACCTTCGACCACTCGGACAGCTCTCCGCGGCGGAAGCTAGCAAAACGCATTGGGGTGTCAACGGCCGTTCCGAGGCTTGTTCTGGTTGCGAATTGCGGCGAAAAACTCGCTCAGCAGCATGCTGCACGCGTCGCTTAAGACGCCTGGCACGCACTCGAACGTGTGGTTGAGACGCGCGTCGCTTCCGATGTTGTAGAGGGTTTTGGTGGCGCCCGCTTTCGGGTCGTCACAGCCCCAGACGACTCGCGGCACCCGCGCGTTGACCAGCGCACCGGCGCACATGGGGCAGGGCTCGAGGGTCACATAGAGTGCGGTGTCGATCAGTCGCCAACTTCCGAGGTGCGTGGCTGCGTCACGAATCGCGATCATCTCCGCGTGCTGCGTGGGGTCTTGCAAGGCCTCTCGCTCGTTGTGACCGCGGCCGATGATCTGTCCTTCGTGTACGATCACCGCGCCGACCGGGACTTCGCCCTTGGCCTTGGCAAGCCTTGCTTCGGCGATCGCGGCCCGCATCCACTGGTCGTCCGGGTGTTCGTTCGTCATCGGTCGACCCGGGTTTGGCGGTACCAGGTGGCGAGCGCGGCCAAGCCTTGCTCGCGGGTGACGATGGGCTCGTAGCCGAGGTCTCGTTTGGCTCTGTTCATTTCGAAGGCGCTCGTCTGTCCGCGCAGGATCACCTGGGTCGGGTGCAGGGACGATAGCCCGGTCCTCGCCGTGATCCAGGCCCAGCGATACGGGCCGCCGCGCCGTGGTGGGTTCCAATCGAGGGCGGTGCTGAGCTCGGTGAAGAAGTCGCGGGAAACCGAGAGCTCGGTGTCGACGACGTAGTAGACGTTGCCGGTCGTGATCTTCGTCTCCAGAGCGCAGCGCACGGCATGAGCGAGGTTGCCGATGTACGTGGTCGACAGCAGTTTCTTGCCGCCGCCGAGGATTCGAATGCCGCCTCGCTCGGCCTCGCTCTCCCAGCCGGGCAGGTGCGTCGTGTCTCCCGGCCCCCAAACCAGAGAGGGACGGAGCACCGATGTTCGGAAACCGCGTCGGCCCGACACGCGGACGAGCTCCTCGGCACGAAGCTTCGTCTCTGCAAGCGCGCCGTAGGGCCGAGGTGGGGCCGCGTCCTCGTTCCAAAACGAGCGGGGTCCATCGTAAAGCGTCACATCGGCGCAGGAGATGTGAATGAGGCGTCGGCAACCGGCCTTCCTTGCCGCGTTGATCGCGTTGTCGGTGCCCGCGATGTGCGCCCAGCCAAGTGCGTCCGGCGCGGCCGCTGGATCGGTGATTCCAGCCGCGTGAACGATGGCGTCGCAACCTGCCGCTGCAATTGCCAAGCGGTTCGGGTCGGCTAAGTCGCCGACGATTCGCTCGACGTCTTGGAGCGGCCGAGAATCGCTGCCCTCGCGGACGTACGCCACGACCTCGTGGCCGGCCGCCTGCAAATTGCGCGAGACGGCGCCGCCGATGAATCCGGTTGCCCCTGTAACCAGACAGCGCACGTCCGTCTTGTAACAGGAAGCGACCGGTTCACAAACCGCTACGCGGCTTTGGGCGATGCTTTGGCCGGCGCTTGGAGCTGCGCGACGAGGATCTCTCGAAGCTTGCCGTCCTTCTCGATTGCATCCCGGGCGTTCTCCCGGCCTTGCCCGATGTTCTTCCCGCCAAAGCGGTAGTACGAGCCGCTCTTTTCGACGATGGCCGTCTCGACGGCCCGGTCGAGCAGGTCGCCTACCGCGTCGATTCCCTTCCCGTACCGAATGTCGAACTCGGCTTTGCGAAAGGGAGGCGCGAGCTTGTTCTTGACGACTTTGACGCGGGTCCGATTGCCGAGCACCTCTTCGCCTTGCTTGACAGCGCCGATGCGGCGGATGTCGAGGCGCACCGAGGCGTAGTACTTGAGCGCATGGCCGCCTGTGGTGGTTTCCGGCGAGCCGAACATCACGCCGATTTTCATGCGGAGTTGGTTGATGAAGACGATCGTCGTGCCCGTGCGATGCGCTGTGCCGGCGAGCTTCCGAAGCGCCTGGCTCATGAGGCGGGCTTGGAGGCCCATGTGCGAGGCGCCCATGTCCCCATCGAGCTCGGCTTGCGGCACCAGGGCAGCGACCGAATCGATCACCAGCAGATCGACCGCCCCGCTGCGCACCAAAATCTCCGCGATGTCGAGCGCTTGCTCGCCGCTATCGGGCTGGCTCACCAGAAGCTCCTTGGCGTTCACGCCGAGGTTTTGCGCGTAGTGGATGTCCAGCGCGTGCTCGGCGTCGATGAACGCCGCAACGCCGCCTCCAGCTTGGCATTGCGCGATGGCGTGCAGGGTCAGCGTCGTCTTGCCGCTCGACTCGGGGCCGAACACCTCGACGACACGGCCCTTTGGGTAGCCGCCGCAACCGAGGGCTTCGTCGAGTGACGGGCTGCCTGTCGGAATGCAAGGCACGCGCTCGGCTTTCCGGTCGCCGAGCCGCATCATCGCGCCTTTGCCGAACTGCTTTTCGACGGTTTGTAGAAGCGCGTCGACGGCCTTCAGTGGTTGTTTCATTTGCTCTTGCTCCTTGTTCGTGTCGGTGGGTTGCTACGGTCGATCGTTCGAACCTCAAGCGGGCTCGCGGTCGAGGACTCGGTACTGCAGTGCCTCGGCGGTGTGCGCGGCGAGCACTTCGGACGCCCCATCGAGGGCGGCGATGGTGTGCGCGACCCGGAGCGCTTTCAGATACGCGCGGGCGCTCATCTTCAGACGTTCGACACCGAGCTCGAGCAGCGTGAGCGCCTCTTGGGCGACATTCGCCGTAAGTGATTCGATGCTGGCTCGCGCGCCCGAAGAGGTGAGGCATACGCGTGCCCGCGCGACCCGCTGCTGGACCGCCTCGGACGCCTCGCCTCGCGATGCTTTCCGCATCGTGCGCGCGCTGACACGCGGCACGGCGACCTGAAGATCGAAGCGATCGAGGAGGGGGCCGGAGACCCGGCCGCGGTAGCGCGCGATTTGGAGCTCGCCGCATCGGCAAAAGCGCGTTGGGTCGCCGTGGTAGCCACAGGGGCAAGGGTTCATCGCGGCGATGACCATCGGTTCGGCGGGAAGGCGCACACGCTGCCGCGCTCTCGAGATGACGACTTCACCTTCCTCCATGGTCGTGCGCAGGGTTTCGATCGCGTCTCGGCGGAACTCCGGGAGCTCGTCGAGAAAGAGGACGCCCCGGTGGGCCAAGGTCAGCTCGCCCGCGCGGATCGGCTCGCCGCCGCCCACGATGGCCGCTGCGCTGGCGGTGTGATGTGGGGCGCGGAAAGGACGCTGAAGCCCGGTGAGAATTCGCGGCGCGCGAAGCCCGGCTGAGCTTGCAATGGTGGCGATTTCGAGGGCCTCTTCGGAGGTCGGGGGTGGCAGAATCGAGGGGAGGGCGCGCGCGAGCATCGTTTTGCCCGCGCCCGGGCTCCCGATGAGAAGCATGTGGTGGCTGCCGGCTGCGGCGATTTCGAGCGCGCGCCGGGCAGCCTCTTGCCCTCGAATGGCGCCGAGGTCGCGCTCCGGCTCGGCGTCGACGTTGGCTTCGAGCACGGCAGCCTCGCCGGTGACGTCGGGGAGGGGCGCCTCGCCGCCCAGCCAGCGAACCACGGCCCCCACGTGCGGTGCGGCCAGCACCGACACCCCTTCGACGAGCATCGCCTCGTGTCGGTTGCCTTCTGGGATGACGGCGTTCTTGAGACCGGCCTGGCGCGCGCTTCGCAGCAGGGCGAGCACACCGCGCACCGGACGAAGCTCGCCCGAAAGTGAGAGCTCGCCGACGAGGAGCGTGCTTGCAAGCTGTTCGGACGACACGCCTTCGCAGGCGGCTAGGATTGCGGCAGCGATGGCGAGGTCGAGCCCCGCCCCCGTCTTTGGGACGTCGCCAGGCGCGAGGTTCAGAACCAGATGCCGAGGCGGGAACGCGAAGCCGATCGACGAGAGGGCAGCGCGCACCCGAATCCGACTCTCCCGAACGCCGCGCTCGGGCAGACCGACGATGTCGAACCCGGGCAGCCCCTCGCCGAGCCGGACCTCGACTTGAACGGGGTTGGCTTCAATACCGATGAGGCACGCGGCATGCGCGGTGGCAAGCATACCGGATGGGAGAGCACGGGGCGTGCCAGGGGGCGGGCCAAGGACTTCGGGTACTTAGGTGAGCGCACGTGACCGGATTTACCAACGCCGCCGCCGGCCGCCAGTGCCGGTTTTAGTTACACCGCCCGCCCACCCCCACCCGTAGTCCTCCCTGCCGCGGCATTCGCTTTGCTCTGCCTTGGCGGCGCGTTGCGCCGTGCTTCGCCCTGCGGGCTCGCGCTGCCGCCTGCTTCTGGGCCGCGCCGGTGCCGGTGCCAGCGTCAGTGCCCTAACCGCGGTTTTCGCGGTGCCGGGTGTGATGTGTTGGAAAGAGAGGGGTTTTAGAGGGGGAGCGTGTCCCTTAGCTTTGCGTAGGTGCGGAGGAAGGGTTCGATGCTTAGCTCGCGGCCTAGGTAGGTGAAGTCTTGGACTTCTAGGTAGATGCCGTAGTCGGCGCGTGAGTCGAAGTAGCGGAAGTCGAAGGAGAGGGCCTTGCCGAAGGACAGGCCGCCTCGAACGACTTCGGGGTAGCCGGCGATTTCGATCGACCGCGCGAGCTCGTTCATGCCGCGCTGGTAGATGCCGACGTGGTGGAAGGCGATGTCGCGGTCGACTAGCGCTCGGGCGTAGTGCTGGGTTCCTTTGCCAGGTCCGAGAAACTCGACTTGCCGATCGCCAGCGTAGCCGAGCGCGACCTCGAGCTTGCAGTCTTTGATGCGCTCGCCGCGTTCGACCCAGTTGGGCGCTGGAATCGTCACATGTAGGAACGGGCCGGCGCCCAAGGCTTCGGCGCGCCTCACGCATTCAGCGACGTCACGGCAGGCAATCGCGTATTGCTGTGGGAACTTGAGGCCCAGTTGGTAGAACACGTCGCGCGGGATCTGTTCTTCGATATGGGGAAGAGAAAACTCCTTCAGCACGTCGTCCAGCACGCGGTTGCTCGTTTCCATTTCGTCTCCCTAGAGGTAGCTCTTCGCGGCCTTGAGGGCGCGGCGAGCGGTGGTGATCGCACGGTAGGCGTTGGGGACACGGGGCTGCTTGCCCTCGGTCAGGGCGTGGTGACGTGAATGCGCGAGGATGACAGGCGTGAGCGTCGGGCCGATGTACTTCATGAGGTGGCGCGCGGCGCCGAGCTCGGCCGACACTTCCTCGAAGTACTGGGCCGCGTCGCGACGCTGATAGTCGAGGATCGCTTGGGACTCCTCGGAGTCGACCCAGTCGGTCAAAAAGAGCGCGTCGCCGAACGCCGACCTCGGCAGGGGCGGGATCCCCATCGCGCCAAAGGCCATGTTCATGAACTCGCGGTACCGGTAGCGGTTGCGCGCGCCGCCGCCGAGGCAAAGCGTGCGGCCCACGATCTCGACGACGACCAGCGAGTTGACGATGGCGAGGGCCTGGTCCTTGGGGTGCGTGAACTCGACCCGCATGTCCGGGTGCATGTCGAAGACGAAGGGGGAGAGGGCTCCCGGGGCCACGGGTGGCGTCATCGCGATTCGAAAGATGACGGTGTCGAGGGTCGAGGCTCGGAGCATCGCCTCGCATTCCGCCTTCTGACGAGAGTAGTTGTCACTCGGCGAGATCTCTTCGTCGGCGCGCCGCGGGCCGTCGACCTCATCGTTGCGTCCCCAAATTGCGGCGGTCGAGGTGAAGGTCAGGCGTGGCGCCTTTGCTTGCGACTCGCAGGCCGCGACGATCGCGCGGGTGGCGACCACGTTGACAGCGTATCCCGCCGCCTGATCGACGTCGGTTCCGGGCGGCACCATCGCCGCCAGGTGGATGACGTGATCGACGCCCGAAACAGCCTCTCGAACCAAGGCCTCGTTGCAAACGCTGCCGAAGCGCATCTCGACGCGATCCGTCCAGCGCGCGGCGGTCTTGCGGCCGCCGGGGTTGTCCAAGTCCAGCGCCCGAACCGCGTAACCGCGCTGCACCAGCAAGTCGACCACGTTGGCGCCGATGTTTCCGCAGGCGCCGGTCACTAAAACCCGCTTCACGCAAGCTCCCTTGCGAGCTGATCGAGCGCCACGTGAAAGGCCTCGATGGTCTGCTCGATGTCTTCGTCGCTGTGCGCCGCGGAGATGAAAAATTTCTCCGCTGCCTTGAGCACGCCCTGTTGAAGCAGAAGATCCGAGAAGCGGATGTTTTTGTAGAAGTCCGAACCTTTGGCCGAGCGATGGTCGTAGGGCGCGTCCTTGGTGAACCAGATCTCGAACACACTGGGCACGCCGGTGACGCAGGCCTCGATGCCCGTCTGGGCGATCGCGTCGCGAAGGCCTGCCCGCACCCGCGTCCCGACCTCGTCGAGGCGCTCGTAGACGCCCGGCTTTTCGAGCTCTTCGATGATCGCGCAGGCGACGCTGGCGCAGACAGGGTTCGAGGAGAACGTGCCGGTCTGCATCGAGTAGGGGAGCATTTGAAGACGCCGCTTTGGGTTGGCGATCGCCATGAGGTCGTCGCGTCCGCAGAGCACGCCGAGCGGAAGCCCACCGCTGATGGCCTTTCCAAGCGCGCAAAGGTCGGGCGTGACGCCGTACGTCGCCTGCGCCCCGCCGAGCCCCATGCGAAAACCGGTCACGACTTCGTCGAAGATCAGCGGGATGTCGTAGTTCGCGGTCACTTCGCGGACGCCTTGCAAAAAGCCCGGCCTCGGCTCGAAGGTTCGCTGGACGGGCTCGAGGATGACGCCGGCTAGCTGGTCGTGGTGCTTTGCGATGATCGCCGCTGTGGCTTCGAGGTCGTTGAACGGTGCGATCAATACTTCGTTGCTCACCGAGCGGGGGATGCCGTGGGTGTTCGGGACCGCTTGCGGAAACGCCGGTGCGCCCATCGTCCACTGATTGCTCATCATCGCGTAGTCGTTCATGCCGTGGTACGCGCCTTCGAACTTCAAGATCTTGTCGCGCTTGCGGTAGACGCGCGCGAGGCGCATCGCAAAGAACGTCGCTTCGCTGCCGCTGCTGTGCAGGCTCAGCATGTCGGCGCAGGGCACGTGCTCGAGGATCTTCTTGCCGAGCCGGACGGCGTGCTCGTTGACGATGAGGTGCGAGGTCCCGCCTTCGGGAACCGTTCGAAGCGCTTCGAGGACCGCCGGATGCGCATGCCCGAGGATGTGCGGCCCCGAGCCGAGCAGGTAGTCGATGTATCGGTTTCCGCTCACGTCCCAGATCTGGCTGCCCTGGGCCTTCCCGACGCAGAAGTTGAGCTCCGGGTCGAAGGTGAGGCAGCGCGTCGACGTCGGAAACATCCGCTCGGCGTCGGCGATGAGCGTGCGCTCCTCGTCGGTTCGCTTGGTCATGCGGCGCTCCTCTCTCGCTTGTCGAGGACGCGAGGAAACTGCTCCAGGTACGCCGCGTAGCGTTCGTGAATCTGCGCCGGAGATTGACCAAAATCGTCGCGGGTGTAGTTGTGCGTGCCAAACTGCCCCGGCTTGTGGGCCTCCCGCCAGGCGCCGAGCGCCGCCTCGGCGCGGGCGGAGAAGGGCTGAT
>JAOTXX010000133.1 GCA_029862185.1 Myxococcales bacterium | reverse complement strand
CCGAGTCGAGGCCACGTCCTTGACACGCTGCTGACGTTTGACCCAACCTTGCTCGGTAACCACGACCATTGCGTCCTCGTCGACGATGAATGCCTCGGCATCGAACTCGGGCTCGTCGAGCTTGGCGCTGATGCGAGTGCGGCGCGGGTCCGCATAGCTCGAGGCCAGCTCCCGAAGCTCGGCGCGCACCAGCTTCCACCGCGCGGCCGGGCTCTTGAGCAGCTTTTGCACACGGCGAGCTTCTTTTTGTTTCTGCTCCAGCTCGGAGCGAATCTCGAGAATCTGGAGCTTTGCCAGGCGATAGAGCTTGAGCTCGAGGATCGCGTCGACTTGTAGCTCGTCGAGCCCGAACCGCTTCATCAGCTTTTGGGCCGCGTCTTGTTTGCCCTCCGAGCGCCGGATGATCCGAATCGCCTCGTCGAGCGCGTCGAAGACGATGACGAAGCCTTGGAGGATGTGAACGCGCTTGAGCAGCTGGTCGAGCTCGAACTCGAGCCGCTTGGTGACCACCTCCATTCTGAAATCGAGGAAGTGCCGAAGGATCGCCTTGAGGCCGATTCGCTGCGGTGCGGCCACCTCGGGGTTCGAGGTCGGAACGAGGCAGGTGAGGTTCACCTGTACATTGGTCTGCAGGGGGGTGTTCTTATAGAGATACGCCATGATGAGCTGCGGGTCGGCGTCCTTTTTCATCTCGCAGACGATGCGGCAGTCATCGGTGCTCTCGTCACGCACGTCGAGGAGCAGGGGCAGCTTCTTCGCGATGATCACCTCGGCGATCTTCTCGACGACGGTGCTCCGCTCGACCGAGTAGGGGATCGAGCGAATCACGATCGTGGGGTTGCCACTCCGGGGCTTCTCGGTCTTCCATTCGCCGCGGAGCTTGAGCGAGCCCTGTCCGTTCTCATAGGCCGTCGCCAGCTCGCTACTGCTGCTGATGAGCTCGCCGCCGGTCGGGAAGTCGGGCCCCTTCACGAACTTCATCAATTGCTTGGTCGTGAGGTCGCCGTCGATCAGCGCCACGCAGGCTTGGGTCACCTCGGCCAAATTGTGAGGTGGAATCGAGGTTGCCATGCCAACTGCAATGCCCTGCGAACCATTCACCAGGAGGTTCGGAAACCGCGCAGGCAGGACGATCGGCTCAAACAGCCGTCCGTCATAGTTCGGCCGGAACGCCACCGTCTTTTTGGCAAGCTCGACCAGGAGCTCGTCGGCGAGCTTCTGGAGCCGGGCCTCGGTGTACCGCATCGCCGCGGCCGAGTCGCCGTCCGGTGAACCGAAGTTGCCGCGCCCGTCTACGAGGGGAGCACGCATCGTGAACGACTGCGCCATACGAACCAGGGCGTCGTAAATCGCGGTATCCCCGTGCGGGTGAAATTTGCCCATCACATCGCCGACGATGGCCGCGGACTTTCGATGCTTGACGTCACTGCGCAGGCGGAGCTCGTTGTACATCGTGTACAGAATTCGCCGTTGCACCGGCTTGAGCCCATCGCGCACATCGGGCAGCGCACGCGAGGTGATGACGCTCAGCGCGTAGTTCAGATATCGGCGCTGCGCTTCGACGACGAGCGATGCGTCCTCGATGCTGTCCATGGGCAGCTCAATCTGCGGAGCCCCCTTCTTCTTGCGACGCCGCGCCATCCGAAAACCTGCTCGCATGTAGCAGCCTCGGAAAAGGCGGGGCAACTATTGCGTTTGCAAAACTTCGAAAGCAACTAAGGTTTGTCGTCCACAGGCCAGAGATGATTCACCGGCTTGGGTCCCTTCCCCACCGCGAAAGCATGGGCGAGGGCCCCGGCGAGCCAGGCCTTGGCCCCGCCGACTGCAGCGGGAAGGTCCTCTCCGAAAGCGAGTCGAGACGCGATGGCTGCAGAGAGCGCGCAACCCGTTCCATGAAACCGGCTAGGGACGATCGCGTCCGCCTTCAGCACGCTGAGCTCCCCGTCACGAAGGAGCAGATCGGTGCCCCGGTCCGCTCCTTCGAGGTGACCGCCCTTGATCAAAACGGCAGCAGCACCAAGCGCGGCGATCCGCTCGGCGGCCTTTTGGGCGTCGTCGAGGTTGCGCACGGGCATCTCGGCCAGCAAGCCTGCCTCGTTCGCGTTTGGAGTGACCAACTCGGCGTACGGGATGATGGCGTCTCTGTAGGCCGCGACCATGTCCCCTTTGGACAAGGGCGCGCCCCGGCTCGGAAGCCAGACTGGGTCGACCACCCAACCAAATCGTGTCTCCTTCATGATGGACCCCAAGACACGAGCCACCTCTGGAGAGCCGAGCGCGCCGGCCTTGGCCGCGGCGGGCTCCAGATCCGAAAGCACGGCCGAAACCTGCGCACGAACGAGGTCTGCCGGGAGCAGCTCGACCCGCCCGACCTCGAGGCTGTCCTGCACGGTGATCAGGGTCGGCACCGCTGCGCCGTATGCCCCGTGCTGATGGATGGTCTTGAGGTCCGCCTGCAGTCCGGCGCCACCCGAGGGATCGGAACCAGCCACCGTCATCACGGTCGGGGGCGCAGGAGTCATGAGCGTTCGAGCGATTCACGGCACTCGACCAGAGCGAGCCGTGCGGCTTCGTCGATTTTGGGGAAATCGACGTCCAGATTCTGAAGCGTCTCCCGAACGATGCGCGCGACTTGGAGCCGCATGTAGGGTTTGTTGTCGGCGGGAATCGCATACCAGGGCGCCCAGGAACGCGAGGTTTCGTTGAGTGCGTCTTCAAACGCGCGCATGTAGTCCGGCCAACGCTCTCGCTCTTTGACGTCGCCAGGGTTGAACTTCCAATTCCTGCTCGGCTTCTCGATTCGGCGAAGCAGGCGGCTCTTCTGCTCCTCCAAAGAAACATTCAAAAAGAACTTCACGATGATGGTGCCGTTTTCGGAAAGGTGCTTCTCGAAGCTCCGAATCGATTCGTAACGCTCGCTCCAAAGCGTCTCGAGGTTCACGTTGGGCAAGCGCTGCCCCCCCAGGAACTCCGGATGCACGCGAACCACCAACACTTCTTCGTAGTGGCTGCGGTTGAAGACGCCGATGCGACCCCGCTCGGGCAACCGCTCCGCAACCCGCCAAAGAAAGTCGTGATCGAGCTCCTCGTCCGAAGGCGCCTTGAACGACGAGACCTGGAAACCAGCCGGATTCACGCCGGTGAAGACGTTCCGAATCGTGCCGTCTTTCCCTCCGGCATCCATCGCCTGGAACACGAAAAGCGCGGCGTATCGATTGTCGGCATAGAGCTTTCGCTGAAGCTCGTAGATGTCGGCCGTGTGCTCGCGACGCTCGGCCTTCACCCCATTCTTGTCGACTTTCCCTGAGGGCGCCGTCGGTGCTTCCGCGATTCGAAAGCTGCCGTCGAACGGAACCAAGAAATCGCTCTTCGGGGCGCTCCATTTGCGGGTTACGGTCATCCGGCGGACTATACACCATGAGCACCATCTCAGCCGAAGACCCACATCCGAGAAAACGCGTCGCCGTCGAAGACAGCGAGATGTCCTACGTGGACACCGGGGGCGACGGCCCGATCGCGGTGTTCCTCCACGGGAATCCAACCTCGTCATACTTGTGGCGCAACGTGATCAAAGAGGTCGCTCCCGTCGCACGCTGTCTCGCCCCCGATCTCGTCGGCATGGGCGACTCGGGCCAAAGCTCGAGCGGGTATCGCTTCGTCGATCACCGCCGCTACCTGGATGCCTGGTTCGACGCCGTGGTCGGCGACCAACCCATCTTCCTGGTGATCCACGACTGGGGCTCTGGGCTCGGTTTCCATTGGGCCCATCGCCACGCCGAGCAGGTCCAGGGCATCGCCTACATGGAGGCCATCGTCCGCCCGGTCGAAAGCTGGGACGATTGGGCTGAAGCCGCGCGAAAGATCTTCCAAGCAATGCGATCTCCGGCCGGTGAGGAGATCATCCTGCAGAGGAACGTGTTCATCGAACGCATCCTTCCCTCGTCGATCATGCGCACGCTCAGCGATGCGGAGATGGACCGTTACCGCAAGCGATTCACCGAGCCGGGGGAGTCGCGTCGCCCCACACTCACCTGGCCTCGCCAGATCCCGATCGGCGGGGATCCCAAAGACGTCCACGACATCGTCGACGCCTATTCCACATGGCTCCAGTCGGGCGATTCACCGCCGAAGCTCTTCATCAACGCCGACCCGGGCATCATCTTGATCGGTCGGCTGCGCGAGTTCGCGCGCCAGCTCCCCAATCAAGAAGAGATCACGGTAAAGGGGCTCCACTTCATCCAAGAGGATTCGCCGATCGAGATTGGCGAGGCCGTCGCGCGCTTCGTTCAGGCAAACGCGTGAGCCCTACGGAAGCGCTTCGGGATTGATCCACTCGTCGGGAGGCCGCTTGCACTTGGGGTTTTTCCCGGCGGCGCGCGCTCGTTCGTATTCCTTCATCGCTTTGGGAAGGTTGGCGCGGAGACGCTGAATGCGGGTCTCGTCCGACGGGTGCGTCGACTGCCATTGAGCCGGCCCCGGGCCGCCGGCCTGGGCCATCGCTTGCCAAAGTGTGATCGCCTCGGCTGGATAGAAACCCGCGCGGGCCATGAAAATCTGTCCTACTTCGTCGGCTTCGCTCTCGTGTTTTCGGCTGAACGGCAAAAGCACGCCGAACTGGGCGCCCACGCCGAGCCCACCGACGATCAAGTCTTGGTACTCCGGCGCGGCTGCACCCGCCGCGACCGAGGCGGTGCTCATCGCTGAATCCGCCAGAATCGACTGAGACATCCGTTCGTTTCCGTGGCGCAACAAAACGTGGCTGACCTCGTGGGCCAGGACCGCGGCGAGCTGCCCCGTTGTGGTTGCAATGTCGAGCATGCCGACGTGGACGCCGATCTTGCCGCCGGGCAGCGCGAACGCGTTGGGAGTCGGGTCATCGAAGACGAGGACTTCCCAGCGACCGTCGTTCGGGCCGTGCTCTTTCGGCACGACCTTCACGATCGCGGCGGCAACGCAGCCCACATAGGCGTTCAGCGCCTTGTCTTGGCTGAGCTTGCCCTCGCTCTTGAGACTTGCAAACGCCGCGATGCCCATCGCATCCATTTTGTCGTCATCGATGAGGGTGAGCTGCTTGCGCCCCGTCATCGTCGTCGAACAGGCCGCTACCAAGAGCGATACGGCCAGCGCTAAAATCTCGATTCTCACACCCCGGTTCTAGCACCATGCTAGGCTCCCCGCACGCATGGCAAACTCCGCTCAACCCGAGTTTCCGAGCACGCGCATGCGGCGAAACCGCCGCAACGATTGGTTGCGCCGGCTCACGCGAGAATCGCAGGTCACACCCGACGACCTCATCTGGCCGCTTTTCGTTCAGGAGGGCAAAGGCGCCCGCGAAGCCGTGCCGTCGATGCCCGGAGTCGAACGGCTGAGCGTCGACCTGCTGGTCAAAGCGGTTGGAGAAGCCAAGGCGCTAGGGATTCCCGCGGTCGCAGTCTTTCCCGTCACCCCTCAGGGCCTCAAAACACCGAGCGGGAAAGAAGCTACGAACCCCGAGAATCTAGTCTGCCGCACCGTCCGCGCCATCAAGGATGCGCACGACGACATCGGTGTGATCTGCGACGTCGCGCTCGACCCGTACACCAGCCACGGGCAGGACGGCATCGTTCGCGATGGCGAGGTTCTCAACGACGAGACCGTAGAGGTGCTCTGTGAGCAGGCCATCGTGCAGGCGCATGCAGGCTGCGATGTGGTCGCCCCAAGCGACATGATGGACGGACGGATCGGCGCGATCCGCAGAGCGCTCGATTCGGAGGCCCTCGAACAGGTCAATCTGCTCGCATATTCGGCGAAGTACGCCTCGGCGTTCTACGGCCCTTTCCGGGATGCGGTCGGCTCGGCGCAAAGCCTCGGCGCCGCCGACAAGCGCAGCTACCAAATGGACCCGGCCAACACCGACGAGGCGCTCCGGGAGGTCGCTCTCGATGTGGCCGAAGGCGCCGACATGGTGATGGTCAAGCCGGGGATGCCCTACCTCGACATCGTCCGCCGTGTGAAAGAGGCGTTCGGGCTTCCTACGTATGCCTACCAAGTCAGCGGCGAGTACGCGATGCTCCGCGGAGCAGCCGCCCAGGGCTGGCTCGACTGGGAGAAGGTCATCCTCGAGAGCATGCTCTGCTTCAAGCGGGCCGGCGCCGACGGGGTGCTGACCTACGCGGCCCCCGAAATTGCCAGGCTACTGGGCTGACGCCCGCCCGCTTGCCCGCGCTCGACCCATGTGCCAAACCGGCCGTTCGCAGACGGAGGAGTCCCTGAATGTACCGATGTGAGCTTTGCAATCGAGTGTCGCGCCCCGGAGAGC
>JAOTXX010000060.1 GCA_029862185.1 Myxococcales bacterium | reverse complement strand
CGCGATCCGTCTCGGATGAGTCGAGGTCGACGAGCACCGAGAACGCGGCTTGGTAGTCGGTCATGGCGGTGGACGTGCGAAACTGCTCGACCGCCAGGTCAATCGTGTCGGGCTCTTCGAGCGCCACCAGGTAGCGCAGCGCGCGGTTCTTGAGGCGTCGGCGATCGATCTGGGCCTTGTCGACGGCGTCGGTGCCCTGGCTGTGCTGGGCGTATGCGCTCATCCAATCTTCGCGAAGGGCCGCGCCGAGCTCGCGAACGACGAATTCGCGCGCGCGATGCACGGCATCCGGATCGACCTGGCTCAGCTCCTGAGACAGGAGCTCTTCGGAAGGAAGCGTAAGCGTCAGCGCCTTGATCGACCCGTCGAGGCTCGCGTCGGACAAGATCCTGCGAAACGCGTGTACCAGTGCAGGGTCCATCTCAAGCGCCTCGCCTTTGACCGCCCGTTCCACCAGCCCGAGCAAGACGTCCTTGGCAAACGTTTGGACTGCCTCCCACCGGCTGAACGGATCGGAGTCGTTCGCCATCAAGAACGCGAGATCCTCTCGGCTGCGCTCCATTTCGAGCTTGATCGGCGCGGAGAAACCACGAGCGATCGAGGCCACCGGCCGCTCTCGGACGTTCTCGAAGAGGAAGGTCTGCTCGTCTTCGAAGAGCTCGAGAGTGCGTGCCGTGTCCGGAATGTCCTTGCCGTCTGCGCCCAGCAGTCCGACGCGAATCGGAATCGGGAGCGGTCGAGGCTTCGCTTCGTCGGGAAAGACGCGCTGCGACTGAGTGAGTGTCAGGGCGTATGAACCCGCTGACTCGTCCCAGACGCCGTTCGCGAGAACCACCGGGGTGCCCGCCTGGAAGTACCAGCGTTCGAACTGGCCGAGGTCCACATCATTTGCGTCGGCCATCGCCTGGCGAAAGTCGTCACAGGTCACGGCGCAGCCGTCGTGCTTTTCGAGATAGTGCCGAAGCCCCTTTCGAAAGCCTTCGCGACCGAGAAGCGCCTGGTACAGGCGCACCACCTCCGCGCCCTTTTCGTACACCGTGGCGGTGTAGAAGTTGTTCATCTCGATATAGGACTCCGGCCGAATCGGATGCGCGAGAGGGCCGGCGTCCTCGGCGAACTGGGCGGTCCGAAGCCGCGTCACATCCTTGATGCGCTGCACTGCGGGCGACGTCATGTCCGCAGAGAACTCTTGATCGCGAAAGACCGTGAGCCCCTCCTTGAGCGTCAGCTGGAACCAATCACGGCAGGTGACCCGATTCCCCGTCCAGTTGTGGAAGTACTCGTGGGCGACGACGCCCTCGATCCCTTCGTAGTCATCGTCGGTCGCGGTCGATGGCTTGGCGAGCACGAACTTGGAGTTGAAGACATTCAGGCCCTTGTTCTCCATCGCGCCCATGTTGAAGTCGTCGACCGCGACAATCATGTAAACGTCGAGGTCGTACTCGAGCCCGTAGCGCTCCTCGT
Source organism: Myxococcales bacterium (assembly GCA_029862185.1). Lineage (GTDB taxonomy): Bacteria > Myxococcota_A > Polyangia > Polyangiales > Houyiibacteriaceae > SG8-38. Next base: position 21,821 of record JAOTXX010000060.1, on the reverse strand, counting down.
CCCAGCGCATGGCGGCTTGAAGCGATGCGAGCGCGTGCTCGCACTTGTCGGCATTGGCCGGCTCCACCCAGATTTCGAGCGCGACTTCCCGGCCCGATGCGGTCGTGAACATCCCCTCGTGAGAGACGAGATCGCCCGCGACCAATGCGAACAGGTAGCTCGGCTTTGGAAACGGGTCCTCCCACTGAACCCAGTGGCGGCCGTCTGAAAGCTCGCCTTCCGCGACACGGTTCCCGTTGGACAGCAAGACCGGATATCTCTCGCGGTCCGCTTCGATGCGCGTGGTGAACTGCGCCATCACGTCGGGCCGATCCAGGTAATACGTAATGCGGCGAAACCCCTCCGCCTCACACTGGGTACAAAAGGTGCCGCTCGATGTGTAAAGGCCCATGAGCTTGGTGTTCTCGGCCGGGTGGATCGCCACTTCCGTCGCGAGCTCGAAGCGCTCGGGGACATCGTGGATTCGCAGGCTCTGCGAGTCGGCTTCGAACCTGCTGCCGTCGAGCCTCACGCCGTCGAGACTAAGCGCGCGGAGCTCGAGCCCATCGCCGTGCAACAAGAGGGGCCCAGCCTCCGCTTGGACCTCCGGATTCCTGCGAAGCTGCATCTGCGCTTTGACGATGGTCTCGGACGGACCCAGCTCGAAAACGAGGTCGATGGTGTCGACCAGGAACTCGGAAGGCCGGTAATCCTTTCGGTAGATCCGCTCGTGCATGCCGCGCCAGCGAACCTAGGGGAAGACCTCTGGAATGCAAATCGCATCTCCCCTTGCCTCTCCGCGCCCGGTATTGGAGGGTATGCGGCAAATGAAGCTCGACGCACTACTGCCGCTGCCACCTCCAGGCTTCGACGTCACGAGCCATTATCGGCTCAAGCCGAGGCCGAAGAGAGCATTTCACACCATTCTCGACGCGAACAAATTGCTAGTGCCGGGGTCCAAGGGCAGCTTGACGTTTCGCAACCTCGACGGCGAACGCGTCGAGCTCGCCACCAAATACGAAGTCTCGGCCGGAACGATCGAGGAAAGCTTCGTCATGCGAAAGACGCCGGCTGGCCTGGAAAGCGAGCGCTTGGTTCGCACGATGCTCGACGCCGAGGGGCAGCAGGCGCGCAACGAAGAAGTGAATTTCGACGCCAACCTCGGCGTCGCGCCCAACACCTACCCAGAGGTCTTGCTCCCGCTGATGCTCGGCTGGCCTTCGCCCCAGCGCACCCGCGCGTTCTACTCTTGGATCAACGACCGCTTCGTGTCGCGCGTGTATGTCGAAACCAAAGGCCGCACCACGGTGGACCTCCCGCGCGGGACGAGAAGCGCCATCGAGCTCGTCCTCTACCCCGACCTCAATGATTTCGTTCGTGTAGGCTCGACGGTCGCCCGGCTCGCCAAGCCTTTGATGCCCCAGTACCACCTCTGGTTCGAACCCGAATCGCCCAACCGTGTGCTGCGCTTCGAGGGCCCCTATGGACCACCCGGCGCGCCCGAGCTGATCATGGAGCTCGACCAGTAGCGCCCACCGCTCCATGGAGGTCCGCGTAGCAACGCTATTGGACGAGCGCCTCGCATCCTGTGCCCTGGAGCAAACCGTCAACCGCCGTACGGTCCGAAATCGAGAGCTTCCTGTGTTCGTCTCGTACCCACGCTAGGCATTTGCCTTGGTAGGGAAAGGGATCTTGCACCCAAGTCGTACCGTCGACTTCGGTTCGAACTTCGACGTGTCCAGCATTGATGGCTTTCTCGTTGGCGAGCATGACAGGGACATAGGTGCGACCCATTTCAGCCAGCAGCGCCAGGAGGGTCTCAGGGATCGCATCGCGTTCGACCCAATCGTCTTCGGTGCACGCCGCGCCGCAGAGGTCTTCGGCGTGTTCAACCCATGCGAAGACACGGGGAGCGTGCGCTAGCGTGAGAGCCATGGGCGTCGGGTCAAACTGCGTGAGCTGCGTGAGTTGGCCGAATACAGCGAAGTCGGATGCGCCAGGCCGGGCGCCCATCAGGAATGCGTTGCCTTCGAGGTGCGCGCTGAACAACTTCAAGAACCGCACGTAGCTCGACTCGATGACCTTCCTCGTGGTTTCGTTGGAGCCCACGACATGGAGACGGCCCGTCTGCCGTTTCGTAATCATCTTCGTGAACAGCTCCGCAGCTTGAGGGGCAAGCTGGGTGTCCAGCGCCAAGGGCAGAATCGCGCCGGCCTTCTCGATGTCTTCTGGATGGTACCAACGGAAGTGCATCACCGATTTGGTCAGCCATTCGTCCGCGTACTCTTCGAGCAGGTAGTCGAGGAAGGCCAGCACAGGGTCGCTCGGAAGCACGCTTCTTCCGGCGTGCTCGCGCTCGAGTCGCCGAATGATTGGCGTAGAGTCCACGGAAGCCGTGAGGGTCCCGCTCGCATCCGGCCAGTAGAAGGTAGGCGCCAAGCCGACGTTCGCCGCTGGCAGCCCATCGCGCCGGAACGCCGGCATGCCCATCGACGCCCCCAAGCCCGCAGCTTCCGGCACACCGATTAGGAACTCGTAAGCAATGCGTCGGTACCGCAGCAGCGCCAGCATCTTTCGCGTGTAAGGGGAGTTTGGGACTCCCTGCAAGAGGACAGGTGACGTCATGATCCTACCGAATGGGTTCTCATGGCTTGCGTTCCTACACTATTGGCAGTATACGCGCCAATACTATGAGATTGAAGCGACTTGACTTCCTTTGCTCCGTGGCCCTTCTGGCCTCGACGACGGCCTGCGGCAGCACCGAAGGAGGCACGACAGTGGCGGTACCCGGGTTCGAGGACTCTGCCCTCGATGTCTACGAAATCGAAGCGCTCCCCGATTTCAGCGCGCTTCAGACCCTGACGGACCGACTCGACGACCGATTCGTGATGGTGAACATGCTGGTGTTCAAAGACATGGCCACCGGCGAGGGCTTCGAGGGGCTGACGGGGCGCGAAGCGTACGGGCTGTACGCAGAGGGCCTGAGGGAAGCCCAGATGGCGATCGATTCGCGTCTCATCTGGGTGGGCGATGTGCAAGCGCAGGTCGTTGGGAGCAGCGACCCGGTGTTCCAGTCGATGGCGCTGCTGGAGTATGCAAGTCCGACAGCTTTCCTCGGATTCGCGACTCAACCGGGGGACAATCCCGAGGCCCGATCGGCTGGGCTAGAAGGCCAGTGGTTGGTCCCTTCGACGACGCTGGCCGGGGGCGGCGCAGGCTCCGGGCCCTCGGGTAGCGCCCCGGAGGAACTGCCCGACATGGATACCCTCGTCCAAACGACCGGCTTGTCCGAGGAACAGATCGGGCGGGTCCGCGATGGGCCCTTGGACGAACCCGTATTCATCGTCGAGCTCCTTCGATTCGCCGACGGCGATCGCTCCACCTATGCCCAATACGAGGTCGGCATCGCCCCGGTGCTGGAAGACCGCGGCGCACGCTTGGTCTGGCGCGGCTCATACGACGGATTCGTTCTCGGGGCCGCAGAGCCCAGCTTCGACGAACAAACGGTGACGGAGTACCCGAACCGGACTGCCTACCTTCTGACGCTGAGCGACCCACGCGTGGCCGCGGTTTCTCGGTTCCGCTCAGATGGCCTCGCGACGCACTGGATCTACGCCGCTGGCGAGGCGGAGATAGACTTAGGATTCTAGCGCATGGTATTGGCAGCATGATGCGTTGGGTCCTAGCTGCCGTGTTGCTGTTGCTCGCCGTGTTCTTCGTCGGTCAACGAGTTCCGTTCGTTCAGAACCGCGTGATGGACAAGGCGATCACGGTGCAATTGACCAATCGCGGCCATGAGCTTCTAGAACAAGACGCGCTTCGCGCGCTGCTCTGTGGCACGGCCTCTCCGCTGCCGCATCCGACGCGCGCCAAAGCCTGTGTCGCGGTGTATGCAGGCGGCAAGTTCTGGATTGTGGACACGGGCCCGGGCTCCTGGAACCGCCTTGCACTGACGGGCATCGACCCGTCGCGCATCGGGGGCATCTTCCTCACGCACTTTCACTCGGATCACATCGGTGATTTGGGTGAGTTCAACTTGCAAACCTGGGCCGGCGGTCGCCCGGAGCCCTTGCGCGTCTTCGGCCCGACGGGCGTCGAGCGTGTCGTCAACGGCTTTCAAGAGGCGTATGCGTTGGACACCGGGTACCGGACCGCGCATCACAGCGCCGAATTCATGCCTCCTGACACAGCCAAGATGCTGCCGGTCGTGATGGAAGACATGCAGGACGGGGAACATACGGTGGTCTTGGAAGAAGACGGCCTTCGCGTCCTTGCGTTCAACGTCGATCATTCGCCCGTGAAGCCCGCCGTCGGCTACCGCTTCGAGTATCTCGGTCGATCCGTCGTCATCAGCGGCGACACCGCCAAGTCGTCGTCGCTCGTCGCGGCCGCCAAGGGGGCCGACGTGCTGATTCACGAGGCGCAGGCCAACCACATCATCTCGCGAATCGGCGACCTCGCCCGAGAGAACGATCGACCGCGAGCCGCGACCATCATGAAAGACATCGTCGACTATCACACGACGCCGGAGCAAGCTGCGCAAAGCGCGAATGAAGCCGGCGTCGAGCTGCTCGTCATGTACCATTTGATCCCGCCGCCGCCCGTTCGGATGATGGAGCGCGTGTTCGTGCGGGGTGTCGACGAGATCCGCGACGATGGTTGGCTGCTTGCGGACGACGGCTTGCTGATCACCCTCCCGGCGGGGTCGGACGAAATCGAGATATCGTCTCGCTGAGGGACAGCACGGCGAGGCGCATCGTGCAAGTCGCGAGATCCTGTGGCACAGTGACTGTCAAATGTTGATTTCCGACGAAAAGCAACCGCCACCCGCGACCGATGGACGCGTCCGGCGTAGCGAGCGAAGCAGGGCCGCCATCGTCCATGCGTTGTTCGAGCTAATCGGCGAGGGGGTCACGGCGCCCACGGCGGACGAAGTCGCCGACCGTGCATCCATCGGCATTCGAACCGTCTTTCGGCAGTTCAAAGACATGGACACGCTCTTCGGAGCCCTCGACGTTCTGCTCTACGAGCGGTTCGAGCCACTTTTTCTCGTGCCCGTGCCCGACGGTTCCATCGACGAGCGCATCGATGAGTTCGTCGCCCGCCGGACCAAAGGTTACGAGGGGATTGCCCCCTACAAACGTGCGGCCAACATCAAGCGTGCACGCTCGGAGTTCCTACAGGAACGGCATGAGACGCTCGTACGGAGGATGAGCAAAGACCTGCGGCGCTGGTTCCCGGAGCTGAAGAACATGAATGCTCCCACGGCACATGCGCTCGAGCTCGTCACGTCGTTCGAGGCCTGGGATCGACTTCGCATCGATCAACGCCTCGGCAAGCAGCGGGCGTCCGAGGCCATGAAGCAAGCGATGTCTGCGCTTCTGGAGTGAACGAGTTCTACTCGACCACGACTTCGTAGCGTGCTCGCAGCTCTTCCATGGCGGTAGCGAGGCGTTTTTGTCGTTGGCTCGATTTGTACACGGCCGCCACGCGGGCACGGATTTCTGAAAGCGGCGGTGTCTGCGGCTGCGTGCGCTCTTGGACGAGCAGGAGGTGAGCTCCGAACGGAGTTTCGATCGGGTCGGACCACTGCCTCTCGGGAAGGCTCTCGGCCGCCTTGGCGAATTCTGCGCCAAAGCGGGACGCAAGCTGGCGGGCGAGCTTCCCGTCGAAGTGGGCTCCCGAAGGAGACACGTCGCCCAGCCCAACTGCTTGTTGGGGTTCTAGCGCCTCCGCGTCGAGCTCAGCTTTGGCCGCGCGGGCGGCTGCCATGGCGGACGACTGCCGGAGGTCTTTCGAGAAGAAGACATGCCATCCCGTAATTCGAGCCGGACGCGCAAACCGCGAGCGCTCGCGTTCGTAGTACGCTTCGACTTCCGCGTCCGTCAGCTCCTGCTCCCCTTTTGTCGATAGGAGCAAGCGCATGTTGTGGACGAGCATGTTGCGGATCACCGCGTCGTCTGAATCGAGGCCCAGCGCTCGGGCCTGGCGCTCGAGCTCTTCATCCGAGTGCTCTTGGTCTGACACGAACGCCATCTTCTGGCGGAGCCTGAGATCGATGGCCTGGTTGTCCTCCGTCAGCCCCCAGCGTTGGGCTTCACGGCACAGCATTTCTTCCTCGGCAAAGCGCTGAATGAGCTCGGCGCGAACCTCGTCGGTGGCCACCATGCCGCTCGTCGCCTCGTACTGGTTGACCAACGCGGCAAGCTGTGACTCGGAAATGACGATGCGAGTATCGGGCGCTCGTTCAGTCCGCTCGCTTGGAAAAAGCCACCGGGCGCCGACGAACAGGACGAGCCCGAGCAGCGCAAAGTGTACGATAGGCGACTTCATGAGCTTAGGGAGCTTCAAAGCGTTTCAGGTCGGTACCAGATCGGCGAGCTCCACGCGCGCTCTTTGATCACCCTCTGATCCGCGATGACCGGCGAGCAACACTCGACGAAGTCGGCGGGAACGTTGTCGATGTCGGCACAGTCGACCTCGAGCTCGTTGCAGAGCATCGTGCTCCAGCGGCAAACCGGGTTCTCGAAGATTCGGGCGTAGTAGAAGGCGCGTTGTCCCGGGACGAACTCCGGGTCGGTCCAGACTGTGCAGAGCGAGGCGTACCCTTCGCCGGACGTCTCACAGGTGTTGACGTCGACATCGGCCGCGCGATCGCCCCCGGCCACGTTGAAGACCTTCTCCTGGGCGTCGCCTTGGGCGTCGACCCACCCCTTGATGATTTGAATTCGCTCGAGCGGCGTCCCCGGCTCATCCTCGGGCCCAGGGTCTTGTTGCGCCGAGATGAAGAACTGCGGGCCGCCGCTCGCCCTGTCCGGAGGCGCTGGCAACGTGCCGCCCATCGGCACGCCGTTTTGATCTGCGATTTCGACCGCGTTCTGTGAATCACACGCGGTTCCGGGGATGTCCCAACCCCCAAAGAAGCGTAGCGTCGGACGCGTTCCGCTCGTGGCGTAGACCTCGCGGCGCTTCAACGCATCGAAGATCGCGTCACGGCTGTTCTCTTCCGCCCAGACGATCGCCAGGCCCCCGCCGTTGGACTCCATGCCGCTGGCAGCCAGGAAGAAGAGCAAGCGTCGGGGCTCCCAATCAAGCGAGCCGATGTGGCCGGTGTTGCGGTAGTCGGCTTCGTGCGTGGCGCCCGCAGTGGCGTTGTGGGTATCGGATGCGCCAACGAAGCCAAACTCAAAAGGGTTGGCGCCAACGGCCTCGTCCTGTAGGAGCCCTTCTTTGAGCCCGTTTCGCGCGAACGACAGCGGCGGCACGAAAATGCCCGGCCTGGGGATGGCGATAATGAAGATCTTCTCATAGGTCTCGAAGCCGCAGTCTTCGTCGTTCGTTAGCACGTCCAGTTTGCACTCCGAGTTGCCCTTGTGCTGATGGATCTCAACGAGCGGCTCGATCGACGCGCGAAACTCGGCGTCTTCTTTCGACAGTGGCGAACCATCCGCGTTCGTTGGCTCAAACATCAAGCCCTGACTGAAGTTGGAGCTATGGGGAATCGAGATCACGTCGCAGCCCGGCAAGCCACCGAGGCATTGTGAATCGAGCGCGCTCCAAAGTTGCTGAGGTTTGGAGGCTTCGATGTAGGACGTCGGCAACTCGGGTACCACGTCGTTTCTAAAGATCACATTGCGATGGATGTTCGCACCGCCGGGGTTGCCGGTCCACTCGTAGGCTGCAAACGTCGTGAACGTGCAGCGGTCGTAAAACTCTTCGGCGGCCGCCTGCTCGTCTTGCCAGACCATCGACGTTTCAGCGATGCAGTCTTCATCGTCGGTACCGCAGAGCGGGAAGCGCGTCGGAGCCGGTTCAGTCAGTTTCAGCGCGATGTCGAGGAACACCTGAGGCAGCGGGCTACCGGGCGGTCGACCACGGTCGGCGTCTTGCGCAACTTCGATCTGCTCGCGGTAACGTACACAAAAGTCGGAGTCGAAGCCTTCGTAGCCCGGGATCGTGCAGACGCGAAACTCACCAAAGAACTCCGCATGATCGGTCGCTGCGGCAAAGTCCAAGGGGCGCCGCAGCTGAGTGGTGCGCTGGGCCGACTCGGGCGCGAAGGGAGGCAGCGGGATACTTTCGCCCTGGGCAAAGCGGTACATGTCACGCGGACTGGCCGTCACGCCCGCCTGGATCGAGTCGAACGAATAGGCCGTGTGCACATGAAGCTCGCCAACATACGGGTTGCGCAATGGATTACGGTCGGGGCAGGGCTCCGGCGGCACGACGCACTCCGAACCTTGGCAGGAGCCGGAACTCGGTGAGTCGTCACACCCGAGCAGCGCTATCGAAAAGGCCAATGCCATCCATGGGCTTGCCGCGGTTACGAAGGAGCGAACTGTCATTCCAATACCTGACACGGGGATAAGATTATTGTCGGCAACATTAGCACCGCAGTTGGTCCGAGGTCGATCAAGCCAATGCCCTGGCGAAAACCCAGTAGAACGCGAGCGATCCAATGACATAGGCGCTGGCAATTCGAAACGGTCGCGTCCACGACTCGGACGCGGAGACCAGTGCCACCGGAACGAGCGCAAGCGCAATAAAGGCGAGCTGACCGACTTCGATTCCGACGTTGAACGAAAACAACGAAAGCGGAATCGCCCCTTGGGGTAGACCGAGCTCGCGAAGTGCGCCTGCAAAGCCGAGGCCATGCAACAGGCCGAAGGTCGCCGCCATCATCACCGGGAGCCTCGTGAAGCTCGTTCGTTCGGCATTGGCAAAGCGGACGACTTCCCACGCCACCACCCCGATGCTCAGGGCGATCAAGATTTCGACAGGACCTTGCTGAACGCGGACGACGTCCAATGCAGATAACGCAAGCGTGATGCTATGGCCGACGGTGAACGCCGTCACGACCCAAAGAAGCCGTCGCAAACTGACCAGGAGCATCAGCCCAAACAACAACGAGAGGTGATCGAATCCAGAAATGATGTGTTCGAACCCCAGCCGTGCGTAGTTTTTGAACACATCCCGGTTGTTTTGAGTTTCGGGCACGCTCCAGCGTGGTTCGTCAGCTGTGAGGATGGAACGGTAGGTGCGACCATCGAGGAGCTCCAGGTGCACGACGACATCCGTTCTCGATTCGGCGATGCCGTCTGCCCCGATCGATGCAGTCGAAAAGCCACGTTCACCGCAGTCTATGCGCCAGGTGTAAATACGTGCCCTTCCTCGTTCGTGGAGTTTCGGTTCCGATAGCGGTTTGCAGTGATCAGGAAGGACAGGGTTGAGCTTGCTGCCCGGGACGTTGCGCTTTGGGGTCTTCCATGTGACGTCGGCCTGGCTGGGCGCGTATTCCTTGATGCGTATCAGCGACGGCGCCAACGGGTGCGCGAATGCCGTCGACACGCAAGACAAAATTGCGATTAGGCCGCAAGTGAGGATTGCGGGTTCGCGCCACGAGTCAGCGTAGAGACCTCCCATTGGGTCGCGTATGGATACGACGAAGCGCCTTGCACGCGCAACCACCATCGCGAAGAGTCACGGCAGTGTTCATGCCACTAGCGGAGGCGCCCTGAAATACACGATCTGGGGCTCGGTTCTTTCACCCTTCTCGCTCAAGGTGCGCGCGATGTGCGATTTTGCACGCGTCGACTACCGATGGCTGCCCGCCGACGGCACCCTCATTCAAGGCCTTCGGTTCAATCGTCGCGTCCAGCGCCTGAAGGCCGGTCGCTTGCCGCTGACGTACCCGCCGCGCGACGAGCTGGACGAGTACCCGCTCGTACCCTTCCTCTTTGGCGACGACGGCAGCAACATCTACGATTCGACCGCCATCGCCGAATGGCTCGATGCCCATCACGGTACGGAGGCGCGACGACTGATTCCGAAGCATCCGGCTTGCGAGCTCGTCGCCCGATTGATCGACGACCACTTCGACGAGTTCGGGCTCTACGTCGGGCACCACCATCGCTGGGTGACGTCAGCAAAGGACAACGATGCCGGCGAGCGAGTGGCGAATGAAATGGTTCGCGCGCTGCCCGCCCTGGGTCGCCGTCAATTCGCGCAATGGTTCGCTCGGCGGCAGGTGCGGCGCCTTCCCTATCTGTTCAGCGTCGCGCCCGAGGGCTACCGCGTCGAGGGATTGCCCCCGGCCTTGACGCCGCCAAGCCGTCTAGACTTCCCTGAAACCCACACACTCCTCGACGACGCGTTCACTCGTTCGCTCGATCTCGTGGAGAACGTGCTGCGGGAGCGGCCGTTTCTATTCGGCAACCGCTTCACGCTAGCCGATGCGAGCGTCTACGGTGAGCTGGGTATGAACACGAGCGATCCCGCTGCAGAGCGAATCATCGCAGAGCGCGCACCCACGCTGCGCGCCTGGCTCGAGCGTCTGCATGAGAGAGGCGCAAGCAAGTTCGAAGACGGTGAAGAGCCCGCAGAGGCTCACCTCGACGCCTTGGCGCCGCTGCTCGACGAAATCGTCCAGATTCATGTGCCTTTGATGGAGCAGAACGAGCGAGCCTACGAGCGTCACAAAGCCGAGGGGCAAACTCGCTTCAATGAAGCTGCCTTCCAACGCAACGAAGCACTCTACGATGGTGAGCTGCTCGGCCAACCGTTTCGAGCGGTCGCCAAGACGTTCCAGGTCAAGGGATGGCGGAACCTGAAGGCTCGCTATCGAGACCTCGAGCCGGCGCATCGATCCGCGCTACCGGTCGACGTCCGCAACGCCTTGGACGACGCGGTCACTTCCCGATGACGGACCAGAACGTGGTGCCCGCCCAAAGCCGAGCCGCCAGATCGACACCGGATCGACCCTGCCCGAAGCCGATACCCGGCCCAACTTCGATCAGAACGAAGGGCGCGGTCTTCTTGCTGGCCTTGATCTCCACGCCCAAGCGCACCATCAGCGGGATCACACCGCCGAAGCCCGTTCCCTCGACCCATCCGAGGTCGATGGGGATGACGCCGCCGGTGACCACGCTCAGCTTGGGATTGACGTCCACACTGACGGGCACGGCGAGCTCGATCCGCGAGACCACGGTCGCGGTCTTGTATGCGGCCGACCCCATCATGAGCCCGGGTGTGAGTCGAAACCCGAGGTCGGTCTTAGATCCGGGTCGCTTGTGCTCCCAGAGGTGGAAGCGCAGCGGCGCGTAGACGGCAAAGGCGATTCGCGGATCGTCCCAGGCGCCCGACCATGGGCCGTAGACGAGCTCTCCGCCCAGTGCCCAATCTAGCTTGCGCTTCCCCTTGTTCCACCACTCGTACGAGGTGCTCGGCCAACCGGTTGCCACCTTGTGGGCTGTGTCGGTCTCCAGGCGGGCTCCCCCGATGGTCGACTGCGGGCCTGCCAAAGCGGTACTGGCCAAGCCGAGCACCAACAGAAACGTGAGAATGAATCTCATGGCGATCTCCCTTCCAACTCTCGCGAGCGTCGGACCTTACCGAACCGGGCCTGGTCGAACAAACCGACGTCCTCGATGGTCCACAGAAATCGATACCAGTATCATCCACCACTCCATCAACGGACACGAGATCGCGATAATAGTTCCCGTTTTCCTGATGATTTCCCTTTTCCGAATGGAACGAGGCGGCGCGTCGGATGGAATGGCGCGTAGGCCGCGGACTTTTCACCTGGATCGCATGAGGCTAGACTCCGCGTTTGGGGGCGATGTCAGCGGGTGGCTGCCCGGACCCCCGAACCTCGTTGCCATGCTGTTTCTCACGGCGGTTGGGGCCATCACGGGCCTCACATTCATCCTTGCTACCGCGTTGGTACTGGCCAACAAGCGGCTGTACGTCTACGAAGATCCGCGAATCGACGTCGTGGAGGAGATGCTCCCTCACGCCAACTGCGGTGCCTGTGGCTTCGTCGGATGTCGTCCTTTCGCCGAAGCGCTGACCAGGGGCGAGGCCCTGCCGGGCAAATGCACGGTGAGCTCCGGCGAGGAGAGAGCGGTCATCGCAAGCTTCCTCGGGGTCGACGTGGGAGCCGAGGAAAAACTCGTGGCGCGACTCGCCTGCGCCGGCGGCACCAATGTGGCCCGCAACCACGCGCGATACCACGGAGAGCAGACCTGTCGCGCCGCTGCGAAGGTCGCGGGCGGTGGAAAAGGCTGCTTTTGGGGATGCCTGGGCCTCGGCGACTGCGACGTCGCCTGCGACTTCGACGCCATCCACATGAACGCGCACAAGCTCCCGATAGTCGACGAGGCGCTGTGCACCGCCTGCGGCGACTGCGTCGAGGTCTGCCCCAAGGACTTGTTCTCCCTTCACAAAGAAAGCCATCGGCTCTGGGTCGCCTGCAGCTCCCAGGAGGCCGGCGACGAAATTCTCGAGGACTGCGAGGTCGCGTGCACCGGCTGCGCCCGCTGCGAGATGGACGCCCCCAAAGGCCTCATCAGCATGAAGCTGAGCCTTCCGGTGGTGGACTACAGCAGGCCCCACAAAACGAAGACTCCCATTGAACGGTGCCCGACAGGGGCTATCGTCTGGATCGATCCCAAGGCCGGGCCGCTGAAGGGGCCGGCAGCGAAAAAAATCATTCGAAAGGGCACGCTCCGCGATGCCCCAACGTAGAACCAAGGGCCAAAGCCCGACAGGTGGTTTCGATGTCCGCGCGATTCTTCGGTAGAATGAACAAGGGCCAAGCGAGAGACGGGAACGGCGAGTTCAAATACCCGGGTTCTCGCGCCGCGTTGGACGGCAACAGCGCGGTGATCATGTGTGAACGCGAGTCGAGCGATGCTGCCGGCGCTTACCCGATTACACCCTCGACTCAGATGGGCGAGTACTGGGCGGAAGCCGCTGCCCACGGGCACATCAACGTTTCGGGGCGTCCTCTGATCTTCATCGAGCCCGAAGGCGAGCACGCGGCGGCCGCAGTCACAGCCGGCATGTCGATGACCGGCATGCGTTCGGCAAACTTCTCCTCCGGCCAGGGCATCGCGTACATGCACGAGTCGCTCTACGCGGCGGTGGGCAAGAGGCTCACTTACGTGTTGAACGTCGGCGCACGGGCGATGACCAAGTCGACCCTGAACGTGCACGCCGGACACGATGATTATCACTGCGTCGACGACACGGGCTTTTTCCAGATGTTCGCCAAGGACGCACAGTCTGCGGCGGACTTGAACATCATCTCCCACAAGATCGCCGAGTTGTCCCTCACGCCCGGGATCATCGCTCAGGATGGTTTCCTGACGACGCATCTCATCGAGTCGATGATGGTGCCGGAGCGGGAGCTCATCGCCGAGTACTTGGGTCTACCCGACGACATCATCGAGACGCCCACGCCGGCGCAGAAGATCATCTATGGCGAAACCCGTCGGCGCATCCCGCTGCTCTGGGACGTGGACAACCCGGTGATGTCCGGCCTGGTTGAAAACCAAGATTCGTACATGCAGAGCGTGGCCGCCCAGCGGCCATTCTTCTTCGATCACATTCAGGCTCTGAGCGAACAAGCGTTCGAAGAGTTCTACGCGCTCACAGGTCGTCACTACAGCCGGGTGATGACGTACCGGGCCGATGACGCCGAATACTTGATCTTGGGGCAGGGCAGCATGATCCCCTCTGCTGAAGCCGTCGTGGACTACCTACGAGAATCCCGAGGTCTCAAGGTCGGTGTGGTGGACATGCTGATGTTCCGTCCGTTCCCCGGTGATCTCATCGGGCAGATCGTCCACGGCAAGAAGGGTATTGCCGTGCTGGAGCGGCTCGATCAGCCGCTGGCGGTCGACTTGCCTCTGATGCGAGAGATCCGCGCGACGATCAGCAAATGCCTCGAAAACGGGAAAGACCCGAAGCATCCCGCCTACCCTGAGCTGGCAACGTACAAGTCCCTGAACGACGCGCCGGCGCTCTACTCTGGCTCATTCGGCATGGGCAGCCGCGACCTGCAGCCCGAGGGCATCGTTGGCGCAGTCGAGAACATGCTCGACAACGGGGCGAAGAAGAAGCTGTTCTACCTCTCGATCGATTTCCTGCGGGACGAGGCGATTACGCCAAAGCAGGAGATGTACCAGCAGACCATTGAAGAGGCGTATCCCGACGTCAAGGAGCTCGCGGTTCGGGGCTCCGAAAACCCCAACCTGATGCCCAAGGACAGCATCACCGTTCGGTTTCACTCGATCGGCGGCTGGGGCGCGATCACCACCGGCAAGAACCTGGCGATGACGCTGTTCGACCTCTTGGGCTACCACATGAAGGCCAACCCCAAGTACGGCTCGGAGAAAAAGGGCCAGCCGACGACCTATTATCTATCGGCAGCGCCGGAGCCGATCAAGATCAACTGCGAGTACTTCTACGTCGACGTCGTGCTGTCGCCCGACCCGAACGTCTTCGGGCACACCAACGCGCTGGCCGGCCTGAAAGAGGGCGGCGTCTTCATCATCCAGAGTGACGAGGCTTCGCCCGAAGAGCTTTGGAAGAGCATTCCGCCGATCTACCAGAAGATCATCATCGACAAGAAGATCAAGGTCTACTACCTGGACGCGTTTCAGATCGCCCGCGACGAGGCGACCGACCCCGAGCTGCAGCTCCGGATGCAGGGCATCGCATTCCAAGGTGCGTTCTTCGCTGCCTCGCCGGTGATGGCGCAGGCGGGTTTCACCGAAGAGAAGCTACTCGACGCCATCCACGACCAGCTTCAGGAGAAGTTTGGCTCAAAGGGACGCAGGGTCGTCGAAGACAACGTGCGCGTGGTGAAGCGCGGTTTCGAGGAGATCCGCGAGCTGGTCCCGGGCCCGATCACCGAAGTCGGCAGCAAGGAAACCAACGGCAAGCGCAAGCTCCCGATGATGGTGAAGCCGCTTCCCCAGAGCAAAGCGCCCATGAGCGACATCCACCGCTTCTGGGAGCAGACGGGCAGCTTCTACGCACGCGGCATGGGCAATGACAACCTCACCGATCCGTTCATCGGGTTGGGGGTCATGCCGCCCTCCACGGCGCTGTTCCGGGACATGACCGGAATTCGTTTCGATCACCCCGAGTGGGTGCCCGAAAACTGCACCGCCTGTGGCAGCTGTTACACCGTCTGCCCCGATACGGCCATTCCTGGACTGGTGAACGAAGTGGGCCAGGTGTTCGACACCCTAGTGAACCGGGTGCGCAAGAACGGACATGGCGCGAAAATCAAACACCTGCCGAAAGCGGCCAAAGTCATGGAGCGCAATCTGCACGGCATTTTCAAGGCGTCGCAGGAGACGGACTCGGTCGCGGAGCTGATGGACCAAGCCATGGCGCAGACTGTCGCGCAAAGCGATCTCGAGGGCAGCGAGAAGCAAAAGCTCCAGGAGGAGCTCGAGCTCTTCAAAGAAGAGCTCAATGGATTCCAGTTTGCACTGACCCGGCCCCACTACACGCTCCCGGAAAAGGACCAGCCCGGCAGTGGCGGCCTTCTCTCGATCACCGTGAACCCGTACACCTGCAAGGGCTGCATGGAGTGTGTGGAAGTCTGCGACGACGACGCGCTTCGCCCGATCAAGCAGACAGCGGACTCGGTGCAGCTTCTCCGCGACAACTGGGACTTTTGGAGCGACCTGCCCAGCACTCCGAAAAAGTACATCCGGGTCGATGATTTGGAAGAAGGCATTGGCTCGCTCGAGACCATCCTCTTGGACAAGTCGAACTACTTGCCGTTAACCAGTGGTGACGGTGCGTGCCTCGGTTGCTCGGAGAAGACCTCGCTTCACCTCTTCACCGCGACCGTGGAAGCGTTGATGCAACCGCGGATCGCCAAGCACCTCGCCCACGTCACCGAGCTCATCGGCCGGCTCAAGAAACACATCCAGCTCCGGCTCGCCGGGGAGATCAACGTGAGTGACCCGGACGTCATGGCGAAGGTGGTCGATGACATCGGCGACCACGACGTCACGCTCGCAGGAATCGCGGCACGTATGGAAACGATCGAGGGCAGTCATCCCATCGACCAGGACTGGCTCCGGCGGATGACCAAGCTGGTTGCAAAGCTCGAAGACCTCAATGGAAGTACGTCGAGGGCACCACGGGCCGGGGCCGCACCAGCATGGGGATGATCAACAGCACGGGGTGCACTTCGGTTTGGGGCAGCACCTACCCGTTCAACCCCTACCCGTTCCCATGGGCCAACCACCTCTTCCAGGACTCCCCGTCGATGGCGATGGGCATCTTCGAAGGGCACATGGCCAAAATGGCGGAAGGCTTCAGAGCCATCCGCACGGTCGAGCTCGAGCTGGAGGACAAGTACAACCCCGCCGAGCACGACGATTTCCTCACCTATTTCAATTGGCGCCAGTTCACCGATGAGGAGTGGGAGCTCTGTCCACCGGTGGTCGCGGTGGGCGGCGACGGCGCGATGTACGACATCGGCTTTCAAAACCTCTCCCGGGTCATGGCGTCGGGCATGCCGATCAAGGTTGTGGTGGTGGACACCCAAGTCTATTCCAACACCGGCGGCCAGGCCTGCACGTCCGGGTTCATCGGCCAGGTTTCGGACATGGCGCAGTTCGGAAAAGCCATCCAGGGCAAGCAGGAGCCTCGCAAGGAGATCGGCCTGATCGGCATGGCGCACCGCAACACGTACGTGATGCAGAGCACCATTTCGCACCCGAATCACATGATCGAAGGCTTCATTCAGGGTTTGAAGGCGCGCCGGCCCGCCCTCTTCAACATCTACAGCACCTGTCAGCCGGAGCACGGCATCGGCGATGACATGAGTGCAGCTCAGTCGAAGCTGGCGGTCGAATCACGAGCGTATCCTCTTTTTCGGTACAACCCCGACCTGGGCAAGACGCCGGAGGAGTGTTTTGATCTCGAGGGCAATCCGCAGATGGATCAAGACTGGCCGAGCTACACGATCAAGTACCAAGACGACGGTGTTGAAAAGGAGATGGAGCTGCCGCTGACCTTTGCAGACTTTGCCATCACCGAAGGACGGTTTCGCAAGCAGTTCCGGGTGGCGCCGCGTGACACCTGGAACGAGAACATGATGCCCCTAGCCGAGTTCTTGGAACTTGACGAGGACGACCGCGAGGGCGTCTTCCCCTACGTCTGGATGGTCGACAAGAAAGAACAGCTCATGCGACTGCTGGTCGCTCAGCCCATCGTGGAGTCCTGCGAGGATCGGCGTGATTTCTGGACCATGCTCCGTTCGCTTGCCGGCGAGGATCGGCCCTCGACGGATTCTCTCGTCGAAGACGTGCGTCAAGACGTGGTGGGCAAGATCATGTCCGGGCTGATGCAGATCGCCGCTGGGTCCGGTGAGGGATTGGCGGCGCTCGCGTCGGCCGGCGCGCCAATGGCGCCGTCCACCGCTGGCACCGGGGCCGGAGCAGCACCGGCACCAACGCCGGCGGCGGCCGGGGGCGATTACCTTGCGCCTTGGATCGACACTGCCGAATGCACGGCCTGCGACGAGTGCACCCAGCTCAACTCCAAGATCTTCGAATACAACGCGGACAAGAAGGCCGTGATCAAGAACGCCGAGGCGGGTCCCTACAAGGACCTGGTGAAGGCTGCGGAGCGATGCACCGCCCGGGTCATTCACCCTGGCTTGCCCAGGAACCGAAGCGAAAAGGGCATCGAGAAGTGGATCAAGCGCGGCGAGAAGTACAACTGAGGCACGAGCTGGCATGCGACCGATGAGACTTCTCGGGCTCAAGACGTTCCGGCACGGTGTGCACCCGCCGGAGTCGAAGGATGAGACGAGTGGCTTGCCGATTCGTCAGTTTCCCTTCGCGCCGCTCCTCATCGTTCCACTGGTCCAGCACATGGGGGCGCCCTCGATACCTGTGGTCGAAGAGGGGCAGGAAGTTCAACGGGGGCAGCGGATCGCGCGCCCCGACGGTTTCATGTCGGTCTCGATGCACGCACCGGCTTCCGGCCTCGTGCGCCGGGTCGCGCTGGCGCCGAGCATCAGCGGCCGGATGGTGCCGGCGGTGTACCTGGAGCCGTTTCCTGGGTCCACACAGGAGATCGAGGACGGGACGCCTTGCCCACTCGAGGCGACGCCCGAGGAGATCATCGCGGCGATTCAAGATGCAGGCGTGGTCGGCCTCGGGGGCGCGGCGTTTCCGACCCACGTCAAGCTCAAGATACCCGAGGGCAAGTTCGTCGACACCCTGATCATCAATGGTGTGGAGTGCGAGCCCTTCCTGACCACCGATCACCGGGTAATGCTGGAAGAGAGTCGCGACATCTTCACGGGGATTCGCTACCTGCTCAAAGTCACCGGCGCAGAGAACGTCATCATCGCCGTCGAGGCCAACAAAGCGGACGCCGCGGAGCACCTGCGCGAGACCTTCCCGAGCGATCTGAACGGGTCGGTGGAGGTGCTTCAGGTGAAGTACCCTCAGGGAGCGGAGAAGATGTTGTTCTCTGCCCTGCTCGGCCGGGAGGTGCCGTCGCGGGGGCTGCCCTTGGATATCCATGCGCTCTGCTGCAATGTCGCCACCACCGCACAGGTCGGCCAGCTCTTGCCTCGAGGCCGAGGCATTCAGGAACGGGTCATCACCGTAACCGGGCCCGCAGTGAAGAGAAAGGGGAACTACCGCATCCCCATCGGCACACCTTTGCGCTTCCTGCTCGAGCACGTAGGCGTTGCGGACGACGTGAACCGCGTCTTTCTCGGTGGTCCGATGATGGGCGCCGCTGCCCCGAGCCTGGAGATCTCGATCACGAAAGGCACGTCGGGCGTCACTGCCTTCACCGACACGGCGGCGGAGCGGACGCATAGCCCGGTCTACCCTTGCATCCGATGCGGCTACTGCGTCGATGCCTGCCCGATCTTTCTCGATCCTGCTTTGCTCGGGAAGTTGGCTGCTACCGAGCAGTTCTCGACCATGACGGACGAACACCATCTCATGGACTGCTTCGAGTGCGGCTCCTGCTCCTTCGTCTGCCCCTCGCACATCCCACTGGTGCAACGGTTCCGTGCCGCCAAGGCTGCGGTGCGCAAATCCAAAGCGGGGGCGGCCTGATGGCAAACGGCGGCAAGACGCTCGAGATTCGCACCTCGCCGCACATCCTCAGCGGCTACAGCGTGGACACCATCATGTTCAACGTCGTGCTGGCCTTGCTGCCGGTCACGGGGTTTGCCGTGTTCGCGTTTGGGCTCGCAGGCCTGCTGACGCTGTCGGTGGCCCTCGCATCTTGTGTCCTCACCGAGCACCTGATCTGCCGCGCGGCGGGCAAGCCCTCCACGATTGGAGATTGGTCGGTGACGATCACCGGCCTCCTCTACGGCCTCACCCTTCCCCCGAGCCTGCCGCTCTGGATGGTGGCGGCGGGCGGCGTGATTGGCGTCGCCTTGGGCAAAGCGCTGTTCGGCGGCCTCGGGTACAACACGTTCAACCCCGCTCTGGTGGGCAGGGCCGTGCTTCAGGCCGCCTTCCCGGTTGCGATGACCAGCTGGATCCCCGGTTTCGGCGCGGGGCGTTTCTCGTCCTTGCCCTTGTCCACGCTGACCCTGCCTTTCACCGCACCGGAGTACGACGCGATCACGAGCGCCACCCCGCTCGCGCTCTGGAAGTTCAGCCGCGAGGCGACGGCGACCAGCGATCTGGCCATGGGCTTCATCAGCGGCTCGGCGGGCGAAACCTCGAGTGTGCTCATCCTTCTCGGCGGCGTCTATCTCATCGCCCGCAACATGATGAACTGGCGCATCCCTGCGTCGATCTTTGCAACCGTGTTCGTGTTTAGCGGCGCGCTGCACCTCGTGGACCCGACGCGCTACGCCTCACCGGTCTTCATGCTCTTCTCAGGTGGTTTGATGCTCGGTGCGATGTTCATGGCCACCGACATGGTCGGCTCGCCGATGACTGCGCGGGGCTGTTACCTCTACGGCGCGCTCATCGCTGTGGTCACGATCGTGATTCGTACCTGGGGCGGCCTGCCCGAAGGGGTGATGTACGCCATCCTCCTCGGAAACGCGGTCACCCCGCATCTCGATCGCTGGACTCGGCCGACGGTCTACGGCGCCAAAGGAAAGGAGGCGGCGACGTGAGTCACAGCGAGCTGGCCAGCGCCCCTGCCCCGCCGAGCATCTGGCACATGTACCGCGCCATGGTCGGCGTCGGCGTGTTCTGTGGCCTGCTCATCGTCAGCGTGTTCCAAGTGACGCTTCCCGTCATCGAGCGCAACAAAGCCGAGGCGTTACAGAAGGCCATCTTTCACGTCCTCCCGAACGCGAACACGAGCGCCACCTATTACTTGGACGACGCCGGCGGCTTCAGGCTCCTCGAAGGCGACGGTGTCGGCGAGCAGCTCGTCTATGCAGGTTACGACGACGCGCAGCAACTAGTCGGCGTTGCGGTGGAAGCGCAGGGCATGGGCTACCAAGATGTCATCGCGCTCATCTACGGCTATTCGTTCACCGAGCAGGCGATCATCGGGATTCAGGTCCTCGAAAGCAAGGAGACGCCGGGGCTCGGAGACAAGATTGAAACCGACCCGGCCTTCCTCGAAAACTTCAAGAGCCTAGACGTCTCGGTGCGAGGGGACGGTTCGGCGCTGGCCAATTCCGTCGTGCCGGTCAAGCACGGGGAGAAGACCAGGCCCTGGGAAGTCGACGGCATCACGGGTGCCACGATCTCGTCGGTAGCCATCGCCAACCTGCTGGACCGGAGCGCGCAGTACTGGGTGCCTCGAATCCGGCGCAACCTGCGCGACTTCCAAGGAGAAGAGTGAGAGATGGCTTCTTCCATGAGCAGCACCGACGAGTTCATCAAGGGGCTTTGGAACGAGAATCCTGTCTTCGTTCAGGTGCTGGGCATGTGCCCGGTGCTCGCGGTTTCGAACACGGCAATGAATGCGCTCGCGATGGGTTTGGCGACGGCGTTCGTGCTGATCATGTCCAACATCGTGGTTTCGTCCCTGCGGAGCTTCATTCCGAAGCAGGTTCGCATCGCCACGTACATCTTGATCATCGCTACATTCGTGACGGTGGTGGACTACGTCATCCAGGCGGTCAGCCTCGATCTCTACAAGGCGCTCGGCGCGTTCATCTCCCTCATCGTGGTCAACTGCCTGATCCTGGGGCGGGCCGAAGCGTTTGCGTCCAAGAACACGGTCGCGCGGTCGACGATGGACGGCCTTGGCATGGGTATAGGGTTCGCGTTTGCCCTCTTTTGTCTGGGGGCGGTTCGAGAGATTCTAGGCAACGGGTCGCTGTTCGGCGCTTCGTTGTTCCACGATTCTTTCGAGAAGTGGGTCGTCATGATCTTGCCCAGCGGCGGCTTCTTCACTCTGGCCGGCTGGTTGCTGCTATTCAACTGGCTCAAGCAACGCAAGGCTAAGAGAGAAGCGACGACCTCGCTGGGTCTCCGGAAGGAGGTTGCGTGATGGTCGACGATTCTCTTTGGACGATCTTCATCAACGCCAGCCTGGTCAACAACTTCGTCTTGGCGTACTTCCTCGGGATCTGTCCGTTCCTCGGTGTGTCGTCGAAGCTCGAAACCGCCTCCCGCATGGGCGGGGCGGTGACCTTCGTCATGCTCGTCAGCTCGATCTGCGCCTTCGGAATCCAGGCATTGCTGGTGGCCATCGACGCGCCCTACCTCAAGCTCATCGCCTTCATCGCGGTCATCGCCTCGACCGTGCAATTGGTGGAGATGTTCATCAAGAAGGTCAGCCCGGCGCTCTTCCGGTCGCTGGGTATCTTCCTGCCACTGATCACCACCAACTGCGCCATCTTGGGCTTGGCGCTCTTTCAAACCAACAAGGGTTACAGCTTCGTCCAGTGCATCGTCTACGCCCTCGGCGCCGGGGCGGGATTCACGCTGGCCCTCGTGCTGATGGCGGGTCTGCGCGAGAAGCTCGAGCTGGCCGAGGTGCCGGACGTGACGAAAGGAACTGCTATGGCACTGATGATCGCCGGGCTGCTTTCGGTGACGTTCATGGGTTTCGGCGGGTTGGGAGGC